>NZ_JBLRVY010000018.1:0-219372 GCF_048159485.1 Streptomyces sp. 4F14 | reverse complement strand
ACGCCGTGGGCGACGGCGCCGGCAGTGCCCTGCGGGACGCCGTGGGCGACGGCGCCGGCAGTGCCCTGCGGGACGCCGTGGGCGACGGCGCCGGCAGTGCCCTGCGGGACGCCTCCGCGGGCGGTGTCGAAGATCCCGCGCGGGATGCCGTGAACAGGCCCGTCGCCATCGGGCGTTGTGTCGTCGACGGGCGGTGGGCCGGGTTCTCCGCCGTCGAGGTCGATCCGGGCGCGCGGCGGCGGGGGCTCGCGACGGACGTGATGGCGGTGCTCGCCGGGCGCGCGCTGGCGGAGGGCGCCTCGGCGGCCTGGCTCCAGGTCGAGGCCGACAACGCGGGCGCGCTCGCGCTGTACGAGGGGCTCGGGTTCACCGTCCACCACTCCTACCACCACTACCGGGAGCCGGCGTGAGCTATCCGCCCGGTGAGGTACGCCGCCTCTTCGCCGAGGAGGCCCGCGCCGAGCGGCCCGACCTGGCGACCCTGTGCTTCCTGATCGGCGCGGAGGCGGACCCCTCGCTCGGACCCTCGGACCTGGACGCCCTCCAGGTCGAACTGGACCGGCTCGCCGGGGAGTTGCCGTACCGCCCCGGCGGCGCCCGCGCATGGGCCGAGGCCGTACGGGGGTTGCTGGGCGAGCGCTACGGGTTCCGGGGCGACGCCGCCGACTACCAGCGCCTCGACTCGTCCCTCCTGCCCCAGGTCCTGGAACGGCGGCGGGGGCTGCCGATCCTGCTGTCCGTCGTGTGGATCGAGGTGGCCCGGCGGGCGGGGGCTCCGGTGTACGGGATCGCCGCGCCGGGGCATTTCGTCGTGGGGTTCGGGAGCCGCGCCGAGCGGGTCGTCGCCGACCCCTTCGACGGGGGCCGGGTCGTGGAGGGCGGGCCCCGGTCGGCCGCGCGCGAGGTGGGCGCCGCCGACCCGCTGGCCGTCGTCGCGCGGATCCTCAACAACGTACGGGCCTGGGCGGGCGGCCAGTTGGACCGCAGCGAGGCCGCGCTGTGGGCCGTGGAACTGGGGCTGCTGCTGCCCTCGCATCCGGCCCAACTCCGGTACGAGCGGGGGAAGCTGCTGGTCCAGCGGGGTGACTACCTGGGCGGCGCCGCCGAGTTGGAGGGGTACGCGGAGGTCGTGGGCGCGGTCGACGAGGGGGCGGCGCGGAAGGTGCGGGGGGAGGCGCTGGGGGCGCGGGCGCTGCTGAACTGAGCGGGGCGCGTTCGTGCCGGGGACAGTGCGCCGAGAGCGCGGGGCAACGCTCGTGACCAGCGGATCGTACCGATCGTTATGCGCGCGACAGACGACTCGGAGCAACGCTGGAAGGCCGTCCCGATGCCGCACGGAAGTTCGCTGCGCCAAGCGATCACCGCCCCCGGAACCACCCCGCTGATCGGCGTGTACGACATGTACTCGGCGTCGATCGCCGCCGCCCGCTACGACGGCCTGTTCGTCTCGGGGTTCGGCTTCGCCGCGTCCCACTACGGCCTGCCCGACATCGGGTTCATCGCCTGGCCCGACATCGTCGCCTTCACGGAGCGGCTGCGCGGCGCCTTCCCCCGGCACCACCTGCTCGTGGACATCGACGACGGCTACGGCGATCCCGAGGTCGCCTGCCATGTCGTACGGCGGCTGGAGGGGGCCGGGGCCTCGGGGGTGATCCTGGAGGACCAGAAGCGGCCCCGGCGGTGCGGGCACGTCGACGGGAAGCAGGTGCTGCCCCTCGACGAGTACCTCGACAAGCTGGAACGGGTGCTGGCGTGCCGTGGCGACCTGGTGGTCGTCGCGCGCACCGACGCGACGGACGAGGCCGAGATCCTGGTCCGCGCGAAGGCGCTCGCCGCGACCGACGCGGACGTGGTGCTGGTGGACGGGGTGCGGGACGCGGACGCGATCCGCCGTATCCGCGCCTGTGCCGGCGACAAGCCGCTGCTGTTCAACCAGATCGCCGGGGGCCGCTCGCCCCGGCTGTCGCTGCCGGAGCTGGCGGAGCTGGGGGTGGATGTCGCGATCTACAGCACGCCGTGTCTGTTCGCCGCGCACAGCGCGATCGACAAGGCGCTGGCGGAGCTGGAGGCTTCGGCGGGACGGCTCCCCGCGGCCGAGGGCGGCGGGGTGGGGGTGCCGGAGTCGATCGCGCTGCTGGAGCGGAACCTGCGGTGATTCACAGCCACCCCTTCTCCCGCGCTATCCGTACCGCCTCCGTCCGGTTGCGTGCCGCCAGTTTCTGGATCGCCATGGAGAGGTAGTTGCGGACGGTCCCCTGCGACAGCCGCAGTTCCGTGGCGAGTTCGGCGTTGGTCCGGCCGTCGGCCGCCGCGCGGAGCACCTCGCGTTCCCGGTCGGTGAGGGGGTTCGCGCCGTCGGCGAGGGCGGCCGCGGCCAGCGTGGGGTCGATGACGCGCTCGCCCGCGAGGACCTTGCGGATGGCGTCCGCGAGCCGGGCGGCGGGCGCGTCCTTGACGAGGAACGCGTCCGCGCCCGCCTCCATCGCGCTGCGCAGGTAGCCGGGGCGGCCGAAGGTCGTGAGGATGACGAGCTTCAGCTCCGGGAATTCGCCGCGCAGTTGAGCCGCCGCCTCGATGCCCGTCGCGCCCGGCATCTCGATGTCGAGGAGGGCGACGTCGAGGCCGGGGTGGGCGCGGGCCACCGCCACCACCTCGTCGCCCCGCGCTGCCTGGGCGATCACCTCGATGTCGTCCTCCAGGCCGAGGAGGGCGGCGAGGGCCTCGCGGACCATCGACTGGTCCTCGGCGAGGAGGACCTTGATCGTGCGGGTCATGGGGCGGATCCTACGGGGACGCGGGCGACGAGCCGGAAGCCGTGTCTCGTGCAGGTCGTCTCCAGGGTGCCGCCCGCTTTCGCCAGGCGTTCGGTGAGCCCCGTGAGTCCGTTGCCGGGGGTGCCCGGGGAGTCGCCCGAGCCGTTGTCCTCGACGGAGAGTTCGAGGGTGGGCCCGTCGAGGGTCTGCCGGCGGACCAGGTCGACGGCGCACCGGCCGGCCCCGCTGTGCCGTACGACGTTGGTGACGGCCTCGCGCAGCGCCCACGCGAGCGCGGACTCGCTCTCCTCGGGGACTCCGTCGAGCGGGACGTCCTCCGGGAGCCGCACCTCGACGCCGGCGGCCTTCAGCGCGACCTGCGCGCCCGCGAGTTCGGCGACGAGCCGGGGTCTGCGGTAGCCCGTGACGGCTTCCCGGACGTCGACCAGCGCCTGTCGGCTGACCTGCTCGATGTCGGCGATCTGCTGGGCGGCCCTGTCGGGGTGGGCGGGGAGCATCCGCCCGGCCAGCTCGCTCTTGAGGGTGATCAGGGAGAGGGAGTGGCCGAGCAGGTCGTGCAGGTCGCGCGCGAGGCGCAGGCGTTCCTCGTTGGCGGCGAGCTGGGCGACGGCGGCGCGGGCCTCGCGCAGCTCGACGGTGGTCCGGATCAGCTGGCGGATGCCGGTCATCGAGAAGCCGCCGAGCAGGGCCGGCAGGAGCAGTCCGGCGAGGTACGCCCGCCCGCCGGGGACCAGGAAGGCGATCGCGGTCAGGAGCGCGGAGGCCACCGGGACGGACCAGCGGGCCAGCCGGAACGGGAGCGCGGCGCCGGAGGAGATCGACACGTACACGAACAGGACGAGCCACTCCCGGCCCAGCGTGAGCGCGAGCACCGCCGACTGGGTGGCCAGGACCGCCAGGGAGCCGAGGACCAGCGCGTTGCTCTCGCCCCGGCCGGTGCGGAAGATCAGGGTGAAGTACCAGGCGACGAACGCGAGCAGGCCGATCGCGCCGAGGACCCGGACACCGGGGCTGTGGCCGCCGTGCAGGAGGTCACTGATCGGCGCGCTCAGGTAGGCGAGCCAGATGCTCATCCAGAGGAGCTTGACGGCCTTCTGTCTCCTGGTCCGCGGGCGCTGCCCGATGCCGACGCTGTTCACGCCTTCAGCGTGTCCTTCCGGTACAGCCAGGCCGCGCCGCCCGTGAAGAGGGCGAAGGACACGACGAGGACGGCGGCGTCCGACGCGTGCGGCAGCTCGCTCTGCTCGATGGCGCGGCCGAGCGCGGCGTACGCGTGGGTGGGGACCCACTTCGCGATGTCCTGGAGCCAGCCCGGGAAGGTCGTCGTCGGCATCCACAGGCCGCCCAGGATGGACAGGCCGAAGTAGGTGATCATCGTGATCGGGCGGACCGCGTCCCCGGTCGCGGCGTAGCCGAGGGCGACGCCGAGCGCGGCGAAGACGAGGCTGCCGGCCCAGATCGCGGCGGTGAGCAGGAGCCACTGCCAGGCGTCCAGCCGTACGCCCTTGACGAGGGCGGCGACGGCGAAGACGACCACGATCGAGGGGAGGCTCACGACGGCCGCACTGGCGGTCTTCGCGAGGACGTAGCCCCGGCCGGGGAGCGTGGTGAGCCGCAGTTGGCGGGTCCAGCCGCTCTCGCGTTCCTTCGCGATGCGCTCGCTGTTGCCGGTGAGGGCGGCGGTGAGGGCGCCGAAGGAGGCCATGGAGACCATCATGTAGGTGGGGAGGGTGAGGCCCGTGCCGTCGACCTTCGCGGTGTTGCTCGCGCTGCCCGCGATCAGGAGGAACAGGGCGGCGGGGTAGATCACCGAGAAGAAGAGGAACTTGCGGTTGCGCAGGGCTCGGGTCAGTTCGAGCCGGATCAGGCTGGTCATCGGGTACGGGCCTCCTCGGCTTCGGTGATCGCCACGAACGCCTGCTCCAGGCCGAGGCCGGTGACTTCGAGGTTCCTGGGGTACAGGCCCGTGCCGTACAGGGCGTGGACCGTCGCGTCGGCGTCGGTGGACTGGATGCGGACCGTGCGGCCCGACACGTCGAGCGAGGTGAGGAAGGGCAGGTCGCGCAGGGTGGGCGGGATCTCGCCCTCGATGTCGAAGGAGATGCGGCGGGCGCCCGCCTTGGCCTTGATCTCGGCGGCCGTGCCGTCGGCGAGGAGGCGGCCGCGGTGCAGGACGAGGACGCGGTCGGCGATCGCGTCGGCCTCTTCCAGGTAGTGCGTGGCGAACAGGACCGTGCGGCCCTGGTCGGCCTGTTCGCGCATGGTCGCCCAGAAGCCCTGGCGGGTCGTGACGTCCATGCCCGTCGTCGGTTCGTCCAGGACGATCAGGTCGCTGTCGCCGGCCGTGGCGAAGGCGAAGCGGACGCGCTGGGCCTGGCCGCCGGAGAGCTTGTTGACCTTGCGGCCGGCGATGGCGGTGATGCCGGCGCGGGCCATCACGTCGGCCGGGCGGTAGGGCCTCGGGTGCAGGTCGCAGGCGAGGCGGACGAGTTCGGCGACCGTCACCTCGTCCATCAGGCCGCCGCTCTGGAGCATCGCGCCGACCCTGCCGGCGACGATGGCCTCGCGCGGCGTCGTACCGAACAGGCGGACGCTGCCGCTGTCCGGGGTCTTCAGGCCGAGCAGGAGGTCCAGGGTCGTGGACTTCCCCGCGCCGTTGGGCCCGAGCAGCGCCACGGTCTCCCCCGGACGCAGGTCCAGGGTCAGTCCGTCGACGGCGCGGACCTCGCCGTACGCCTTGCCGACCTGGTCGAACGCGACCACCGAAGCTGTCGTTGTCATGCGTCCATGGTCGCTTCGCGGACCTCGTCACGCACAGTGCCGGACGTACGGAATGCCGCATGACAGAAGTCATGCGGCATCCCGGTACGCATGTCCTCCGCGAGGACGTTCCCGCAGGTCAGCTCGGGTTGGTCTCGATGACGACCGTGCGCTCCGCCGTGGTCTTGCCGACCAGGGCCTTGCGCAGGGCGTTCACCACGTCCTGGGGCAGGACGTCGCGTTTGCCGGTGGCCGTGGTGACCTTGACCCCGTCGAAGGCCGAGCCGTAGATCTCCTTGAGCGCTTCGAGGTCGTAGGTGTCGACGAGCTTCCCGCCGACGGCCTTGAAGCCGATGATCTTCGGCAGGGACTTCGAGCCGAACTGGAGGCCCTTCCCGTTCGGCGCCTGGATCGTGACTCGCTCGGACATCGCCGGCTCGGCGAACTCCTTCATCATCCGGTCGACCTCGGCGTTGGAGATCGTCGGCTGCCTGGTCGTCGTCGGGACGGTCACCGGCGTCGCGGTACCGGTCTCGACCTGCTTGCGGTACGCCTCCTCGACGGCGGGCAGCGCCTTGGCGGTGTCGATGCCCGCGCCGGGCTTGCCGTAGACGGCGACGGCCTTGCCGTCCTCGAACTTGATCGTGCCGTCCGAGGAGGTGGCCGAGCCGCCCGAGGCGCTCTCCAGGGCCGCCTGGAGCTTCTCCTCGTCGACCGGCATCTCGGGCTCGACGACCCGCTTCTGGCCGAAGAGCGCGCCCACCACGGAGACCGGGTTGTAGTCGCTCTTGGCGACCGAGTCGACGGTCGCCGGGATGTCGAACTGGAGGCCCGCCCGGTCGGGCTGGAGCGTGACCTGCCGGTCGCCGACCTTGATCTGGAGCTTCGCGTTCAGCGCGCGCGTGCCGAAGGCGTCGTCGAGCTTCTGGACGGCCTGGTCGCGCGTGGAGCCGCCGATGTCGACGCCGAGGACGGTGGTGCCCCTGGGGACGTCCGAGTGGTTCATCAGCAGGCCCGCGCCGTACACGCCCGCGCCGCCGACGACGGCGAGGCCGACGAGGAGGCCGAGCTTGCTGCGGCCCTTCTTCTGCTTCTTGCCCTTCGCGGGGGCCGTCTGCTTCGGCGGGGCGCTCTGGCTCGCCGGGGGGACGACCGGGATGCCGCTGGTGAGGGTCTGCCCGGAGGGGCCTTCGGGGCCGGGGCCGCCGGGGCGGAAGCCGCCGGGGCCGGGGGCGGGGGCGAGCTTCTGCGGCGTCAGGATCGCCGTGTCGTCGCTCAGTCCGCCGCCGGGGAGGCGGCCGGTGCCGGGGCCGGGGTTCGCGCCGGGCGCGGTGAGGCCGTTCATGAGGCCGGGGCCGCCGGGTCCGGGGGCCGTACCGGGGGCGCCGGGGCCCGCCTGGGGCACGGCCGTGCCGCCGGTCACCGGGCCCGCGGTGGGGCCGTTCGGGCCGCCCTTGCCGGCCGGGTCCGGGTAACCGCCGTTCGGCGCGGAGAAGTTGTGCTGGTCGGAGAAGTCGTGCTGGGCCGTCGTGCTGCTCTCGGGCTCCGAGAAGTACGGCAGCTCGTCGCGGGTGGGCTCCGGCGCGCTCGCGCGCGGGGAGGTCGCCGCGAGGACCTCGGTCACGTCGAAGGAGCCGGTGCCGCCGCCGTGGCCGGGGGCGACGGGGCCGCCGGTCGCGCCGCCGGGCAGCCCGGAGCCGTTGGTCCCGCCGGGCCGCTTGCCGGGCGCGGACATCGAGCCGACCACGCCGCCGGGGCGGGCGCCGCCTATGGCACCCCCCGCCGGTCGTGCGCCCGCCGTACCGGGAGCCGTACCCGGGGCGGACGGCTGTCCGCCGTTCGTCCCGGACGAAGCGCCGGGCATGCCCGCGCCGTTGGTCTTCGGGCCGGACGGTCTGCGCGGCGCGAACCAGTCGTTCTTCTCGGCGGCGGGCTCGGGCGCGGGCGCCTCGGTGGCCTGCGCGGGCACGGACGGCTGCGGCTCGGCGGCCGGTTCGTCGCCCTCGCCCTCGCCGACGGGCTTGCGCACGACGACCGGCGGAATGGGCCGGGACCCGGGGATGTTGATGCGGATCCGGGTCGTCACCGTGGTCTCGGTCTTGCGTTCCTCCGGCTGGGCGGCCGAACGGCCCGCGTCCGCACCGCCGTCGGACACCATCGGTGTCCCGTACGGGGGCGTGCCCGAGGGGTACGCGGCACCTCCACCGCGCCCGTTGGGCCCGGAGGACGGAGTGTCAGTTTCACGACTCAAGGCAGGCTTCTCCAGGTTGGCTCCGCCGCCCGCCACGACCTCACGGGCAGCTCGGCGGCGCGCACCACCATACTGGCCACTTCTGCCCCCCATCCCACGACCGCTGGGGAAACCCACACGGGATACGCACGCTCACGCCATGGCGAAGTGGTACGTCACTTCCCAAGTCGGGCGTCGGCGCCGATCGGTTGCCTCCCCGCGCCAAGGGTGGCGCAGATCACAGCCGTTGCCATGCCGCCGAGCAGGAACAGGTACGAGCCACCGCCCGCCGCGAACAGGAAGTCGCCCTCGGGACGGCCGGCCGTCAACAGCACGACGGCGATCATCCACCCGGCGGCGGGAGCGACGGCCCCCGCGCGCGTGCCGACGGCTCGCGCACCGCCGAGGAACAGGCCCGCCGATCCGGCGAGCGCGAGCAGCAGCCCGCCGGGGAACCAGCCCGCCTGGACGAGCGATCCGGCGGCGCCGGTGACCGCGCCGAGCAGGAGGAGGCCGACGTAGGCCACGACACGGGCCGCGGACGGGGGTTTGAGGGGCTGGGCGAGGTCGACCGACACCGTCAGACCTCCAGCCCGGCGAAGAGGTCGCTCTCACGGCCCTGAGCGTCCGCGCCGCTCTCCCCGCGCCGCCCGCGCACGAGTTGGTAGTACTCGGTCGTGAACAGCGGCTGCGCGAGGTAGTTGGACAGGATGAAGTACCGCCCGCCGGGCTCCACTTCGAGCTGCGTCGCGTGCGCGCGCATGGCGGTCGCCTTTGCGTCCGCGTACGGTCCGCCGTCGATCGCCGTGGTGATCAGCCCGTCGTCGACGACTCCGGGGACGTCGCCGATCTCGCCCGCCTTGTCGAACGGCAGCGCCGGGAGGTCTTCTTCCAGCCGCGCGAAGGCGTCTTCCGCGACCGCGCGCGGGACGCGGTTGAAGTAGACCTTCGCGACGGGTACGCCCTCGGCCTCGGCGAGTTCCGCGGCGCGCAGGGCGACGCGGTGGGCCTGGATGTGGTCGGGGTGGCCGTAGCCGCCGTTCTCGTCGTACGTGACGAGGACCTGGGGCCGTACCTCGCGGACGATCTCCAGGAGCTGTCCGGCGGCCGTCTCGACGTCCGCCTGCCAGAAGCACGCGGGGTCGTCGTTGTCGGCGGTCCCCATCATCCCGGAGTCGCCGTAGCGCCCGGCCCCGCCGAGGAGGCGTACGTCGTCCACGCCGAGCGCGCGCATCGCCTCGGCCAGCTCCTGGCGGCGGTGGGCGCCGAGGGCCGCGCCGGACAGGTGGGCGAGGCCGGGCGGGATGACCTCGCCGCGCTCCCCCAGCGTGCAGGTGACCAGCGTCACCCGCGCGCCGGCGGCCGCGTACCGGGCCATGGTCGCGCCGTTGTTGATCGACTCGTCGTCCGGGTGCGCGTGCACCAGGAGGAGCCGCCGGGAGGGGAGATCCGTCATGGGACCACCCTACGAGGGACCGGAACGCGATCCCTCGGGGGCGTGCGAAACGGACAGGACTGATCAGCGCCGATCCGGGAAGGCGGACATGGAGAAGGGGCCCCGGTCAGGGTTGGGACCGGAGCCTGGGTGGAAGGGGGTCAGAACTTGAGGTCGCCGATCATGCTCGCCACGCTCGTCGTCAGATCACTGATCGTCGGAGCGATGGTGGAAGACGCCAAGTAGAAACCGAGCAGGATGCAGACGACGGCGTGACCGCCCTTCAGGCCCGACTTCTTGACGAGCAGGAAGACGACGATCGCCAGCAGCACCACCGCCGATATCGAGAGTGCCACGGCGGCTCACCTCCAAGAACCCGGGTACCAGGGGAACAGAGCGGGAGAACGTGTAAATCCATACAACAGCCAGCAGGTTCATACCCACGCAGCGGTAGTGATCATAGCTACGGATATGCGCGCATCCTTCGGCGCACGGACGCGCAAGGGGGCGCGCGGCCAACATGCCTCGTAGGGTCGGGACATGACCATCGAGAGCGGTTCTCCCGCCGGCTCCTTCCCCCGGCGACACGCCCGTACCCAGCGATTCACCCTCGGCGTGCCGCGTTCGTTCACCGCCGCGCCGGGCGGAGAACGTGTCGTGTTCCTGCGCTCGTCCTCCGGCACGGACCGCGCGAACGCCCTGTGGGTCCTCGACCCGGCGGACGGCTCCGAGCGCCTCGCCGCCGACCCGGTAGCCCTCCTCGGGGGCGCCGGCGAGGACCTGCCGCCGGAGGAGCGCGCCCGCCGCGAGCGCAGCCGTGAGGGCGGCGCCGGCATCGTCGGCTATGCCACCGACGCGGCCGTCGAGCTGGCCTCTTTCGCCTTGTCAGGGCGGCTTTTCACGGCCGAGCTGCGGGCCGGCACGACCCGTGAACTCCCCGCCTCGGGGCCGGTGATCGACCCTCGCCCGGCCCCCGACGGACGGCATGTCGCGTACGTCGCGGGCGGCGCCCTGCGGGTCGTCGGTGCGGACGGCGACGGCGACCGGGCGCTCGCCGAACCCGAATCCGCGTCCGTCACGTACGGATTGGCCGAATTCATCGCGGCCGAGGAGATGGACCGGCACCGGGGTTTCTGGTGGTCACCGAGGTCGGACCGGCTGCTCGTGGCGCACGTGGACGACACGCCGGTGAAGCGGTGGTGGATCTCGGACCCGGCCCATCCGGAACGTGAGCCACGGCACATTCCGTACGCGCAGGCGGGCACCGAGAACGCGATCGTACGCCTGTTCGCGCTGGGCCTCGACGGGTCCCGCACGGAGGTCGTCTGGGACCGTGCGCGCTTCCCGTACCTGGCGCGTGTGCACTGGTCAGCGGCGGGTGCGCCACTGCTGCTCGTACAGGCGCGCGACCAGCGCAGCCAGCTGTACCTGGCCGTCGACACCGACTCCGGGGCGACCCGGATGGTGCACGCGGACGAAGATCGGATTTGGCTGGATCTTTTCCCCGGCGTGCCCTGCTGGAGCCCTTCCGGACAGCTCGTCCGCATCGCCGACGAGGGTGGCGCGCGCGTGCTGGCGGTCGGGGAACGTCCGCTGACGACCGCGCAGTTGCATGTGCGAGCGGTGCTGGACGTCTCCGGCGACGACGTCCTGGTGTCGGCCTCCGCCGGGGAGGAGGCGGCCGACCCCGAGACCGGCGAGGTGCACGTCTACCGCGTCAACGAGCTGGGCGTGGAGCGCCTCTCGCGGGAGCCCGGCGTCCACTCGGCGGTGCGCTCCGGGGACGTCACGGTCCTCGTGTCGGCGACCCTGGAGCGGCCCGGGTCCGTCGCGCGCGTCCTGCGGGACGGCAAGGCGGTCGCGACCGTCGCCTCGTACGCCGAGGACCCCGGCCTGTCCCCGCGCGTACGGCTCACTCAAGGGGGCGCACGCCGGATTCCGTGCGCCGTGCTCATGCCCCGGGACCACGACGGTGACACTCTCCTGCCGGTCCTCCTCGACCCCTACGGCGGCCCCCGCGGGCAGCGGGTCGTCGCCGCGCACAACGCCCACCTCACCTCGCAGTGGTTCGCCGACCAGGGGTTCGCGGTGGTCGTCGCCGACGGGCGCGGGACGCCGGGGCGCTCGCCGGCCTGGGAGAAGGCCGTACGCGACGAACTCGCCGCCGTCGTCCTGGAGGACCAGGTCGACGCGCTGCACGCCCTCGCCGGGGAGTTCCCGCTCGATCTGGGCCGGGTCGCCGTGCGGGGCTGGTCCTTCGGCGGCTACCTGGCCGCGCTGGCCGTCCTGCGCCGGCCCGACGTCTTCCACGCGGCCGTCGTCGGCGCCCCCGTCACCGACCTGCGGCTGTACGACACGCACTACCAGGAGCGCTACCTCGGCCACCCCGCCGAGCAGCCGGACGTCTACCGGCGCAACTCCCTCGTGGACGACGCCGGCCTGGTCGACGCGGCCGGCACCCACCGGCCGATGATGATCATCCACGGCCTCGCGGACGACAACGTCGTGGTCGCACACTCCCTGCGCCTGTCCTCGGCCCTCCTCGCCGCCGGCCGCCCCCACGAGGTGCTGCCGCTGTCCGGGGTGACACACATGACGCCCCAGGAGGAGGTGGCGGAGAACCTGCTGCGACTCCAACTGGACTTCCTGCGGCGGTCGCTGGGCCTGAAAAAACCACAGAGCACCGCAACCATCAATTGAGGAACCACGGCGATGCCCCGGCCACCTCCGCGAGAGCGGCGCCGGTTTAGGCGCAAAAAGGGGCAACGGGCCGGAGCGACATGGCGCGCTCCGGCCCGTTTACGGCACCCGCACGGCCGTACGCTGTTCAGCCTCGCGCGTCCGTATATCGGAACCGGGTCGGGAAAGTTGCCTGCGTGTTAACGCGGTTACTGTGCGTTTGGGCCGGTTTCAGGGTGCATTTCCTTGATCGTCTTCCGGTGGGACGACCTGCTTCTCCTCGGCGAAGTGGCATGCCGAGTCGTGCGCCGCAGGCCCGCTCACGTCCCTGAACTCCGCCGGGACCGCCAGCAGCGGGACCTCCAGCGCGCATCTCTCCTGCGCCTTCCAGCAGCGGGTGCGGAAGCGGCAGCCCGAGGGGACGTTCGTGGGGGACGGGACGTCGCCGGCCAGGATGATCCGCTCCCGGTGCTCCCGCGCGGCCGGGTCGGGGACCGGGACCGCCGACAGCAGCGCCTGCGTGTACGGGTGCGTCGGGTGGTCGTAGATCTCCGCGTCCCTGCCGATCTCCACGATCCGGCCCAGGTACATCACGCCGACGCGGTCCGAGATGTGCCGGACGATCGACAGGTCGTGCGCGATGAACACGTACGACAGGTCGAACTCGCTCTGGAGGCGCTCCAGGAGGTTGATCACCTGCGCCTGTACGGAGACGTCCAGCGCCGAGACCGGTTCGTCCGCGACGATCACCTCGGGGCGCAGGGCGAGGCCCCTCGCGATGCCGATGCGCTGGCGCTGGCCGCCGGAGAACTGGTGCGGGTAGCGGTTGATGTACTCCGGGTTCAGGCCGACGACGTCCAGGAGGTCCTGGACGCGTCTGCGGCGGTCGCCCTTCGGGGCCACCTCGGGGTGGATCTCGTACGGTTCGCCGATGATGTCGCCGACGGTCATGCGGGGGTTGAGGGACGTGTACGGGTCCTGGAACACCATCTGGATGTTCCGGCGCACCGACTTGAGGGCCTTGCCGGACAGCTTGGTGATGTCCTCGCCCTTGTACTTGATCGACCCTTCGGTGGGGCGCTCAAGATTGACGAGCATCTTGGCGACAGTTGATTTGCCGCAGCCCGATTCCCCGACGATCCCGAGGGTCTCTCCACTGTTGACGGCGAAATCAACACCATCAACCGCTTTCACCGCACCGACCTGTTTCCTGAACAGGATTCCTTGAGTCAGCGGGTAGTGCTTGACCAGTCCGCTCACTTCGAGGATCGGCTCAACTGTTGAATCAACCATTGAGGCACTCCCTCCAGAAGTGGCAGGCGCTGGTGCGGTGTTCGCCGGCGTCGTGCAGCGGCGGTACGTCCGTCCGGCAGACGTCCTGAGCCATCGGGCAGCGGGGGTTGAACGCGCAACCCGTAGGGATGTTCATCAAGTTGGGCGGCAGTCCCTTGATCGCGTACAGCTCCTGGCCCTTCTGGTCAAGACGGGGGATGGAATCGAGCAGTCCGCGTGTATAGGGATGAGCCGGTGCTTTGTAGATGTCGTGCACCGGGGCCTGCTCGACGATCCGGCCCGCGTACATGACGGCGATCCGGTCGGCGACGTCCGCGACGACCCCCAGGTCGTGGGTGATGAGGATCAGGCCCATGTTGAACTCGCGCTGCAACTCCGCGAGCAGGTCCATGACCTGGGCCTGGACGGTCACGTCGAGGGCGGTGGTCGGCTCGTCGGCGATGATCAGGGCGGGCTCCAGGGCCATCGCCATGGCGATCATGATGCGTTGACGCATACCGCCGGAGAACTGGTGGGGATACTGCCGCACCCGCTCCTTGGCGGCGGGGATCCGCACCCGGTCCATCAGCTCGACGGCCTTGGCCCGAGCGTCCTTCCGGGACATCCCCCGATGCACCTCGAACATCTCCCCCAGCTGATCCCCCACGGTCAGCACGGGATTCAGCGAAGACAGCGCGTCCTGGAAAATCATCGCCATCCGCGCCCCCCGGATCTTCCGCCGCTCCTCCTCTTTCAGCTTCAGCAGATCCTGCCCCTGAAACAGGATCTCGCCCCCCGCGATCCGCCCCGGCGGCATATCGAGAATCCCCATGATCGCCTGAGCGGTCACGGACTTCCCCGACCCCGACTCCCCCAGCACGGCCAGCGTCTCCCCCGCCTCCACCCCGTACGACACCCCGTTGACGGCCTTGGCGACCCCGTCCCGCGTACGGAACTCCACATGCAGATCACGTACTTCGAGCAACATGACGAGTCACCTCAGCTTCGGGTCGAGGGCGTCGCGGACCGCGTCGCCCAGCATGATGAAGGCGAGGACGGTGATCGCGAGGGCGCCGGAGGGCCAGAGGAGGGCGTGGGGGGCGTTGCGGACGTAGGGGGAGGCGGCGGAGATGTCGATGCCCCAGGAGACGCTGGGGGGTTTGAGGCCGACGCCCAGGTAGGACAGGGTCGCCTCCAGGGCGATGTACGTGCCCAGCGCGATCGTCGCGACCACGATCACGGGGGCGACCGCGTTCGGGGCGATGTGGCGCAGCAGCATCCGGGAGTTGGAGGCGCCCAGGGCACGCGCGGCCTGCACGTAGTCGTTCTGTTTGGCCGTGATGACCGAGCCGCGGGCGATGCGGGAGATCTGGGGCCAGCCGAGCAGGACCATGAAGCCGATGACGGGCCAGATCGTGTTGCTGGTGACGACGGAGAGCAGGACCAGGCCGCCGAGGACGACCGGGATCGCGAAGAAGATGTCGGTGACGCGGGAGAGGACCGAGTCCCAGATGCCGCCGAAGAACCCGGCGAGGCCGCCGAGGACGCTGCCGAGGACGGCGACGCCGAGGGTCGCGAGGACGCCGACGGCGACGGACGTGCGCGCGCCGTACACCGTACGCGTGTAGACGTCGCAGCCCTGTCCGTCGTACCCGAAGGGATGGCCGGCGGAGGAGCCCTGCTGGGCCTTGCCGAGGTCGCACTTCAGGGGGGAGCCGGACGCGATCACCGACGGCCACAGGGAGATGAAGATCAGGAAGAGGATGACGAGCGCGGAGAGCAGGAAGACGGGGTTGCGGCGCAGGTCGCGCCACGCGTCGGACCACAGGGAGCGGGGTTTCTCCCCGCCGGGACCTGGCTCCAGGCTGTTGCCCTCGCTCACCGCGAGGTCCATCGCCGCGCCCATCCCGGTCCCGGCGATCACCCCCTCGGGTTCCTGGGGTTCAGGCATAGCGGATCCTCGGGTCGAGTACGGCGTACAGGAGGTCGACAAGGAGGTTCGCGACCAGGAAGACGAGGACGAGGACGGTCACGAAGCCGACGACGGTCTGCGTGTTCTGGCGCAGGATCCCTTGGTAGAGCTGGTATCCGACGCCGTGGATGTTGAAGATCCGCTCGGTGACGATCGCGCCGCCCATGAGCGCCCCGACGTCCGTGCCGATGAACGTGACGACGGGGATGAGGGAGTTGCGCAGCAGGTGCCGGACGACGACCCGCCGCCGGGGCAGCCCCTTGGCGATCGCCGTACGGACGTAGTCGGCCCGCCGGTTCTCGGCGATGGACGTCCGGGTCAGGCGGGTGACGTACGCCAGTGACACGGACGCCAACACCAGCCCGGGGACGAAGAGTTCGCCGAACTCGGCGTCCGTGGAGACGGACGGTTTGATCCACCCCCACTCGACGCCGAGCAGCAGTTGGAGCAGCAGGCCGGTGACGAAGGTGGGGACGGAGATGACGACGAGGGTGACGAGGAGTACGGCGGTGTCGACCGGCTTGCCGCGCCGCAGTCCCGTGACGACGCCGAGCGCGATGCCGACGACGATCTCGATGAGGATGGCGACGATCGTGAGGCGGATCGTGACGGGGAACGCCGTCGACATCAGCTCGGTGACCTTCTGGCCGTTGAACGCCGTACCGAAGTCGCCGGTGAAGACGTTCCCCATGTAGGTCAGGTACTGCTGCCAGACCGGCTTGTCGAGGCCGAACTCCTTCTTGAGCTGGGCCGCGGTCGCGGGGTCGCACTGCCGGTCTCCGCACAGGCCGGCGATGGGGTCGCCCATCACGTTGACCATGAGGAAGATCAGCAGGGTGGCGCCCACGAAGACGGGGATCATCTGGAGCAGGCGCCGGACGACGTAGCGTCCCATGGCGGGTCAGCCGACCTTGATCTCGTTGTAGACCGGTACGGAGAACGGGTTGAGCTTGACGTTCGAGAGGCGCTGCGAGTAGCCGGCGCTGCCGTTCTGGTACCAGAGGGGGATGGCGCCCATGTTGTCGCGCAGGACCTCTTCGGCCTTCTGGAAGTCCTCGACGGCCTTGGCGGTGTCGGTCTCGGCGTTCGCCTCGTCGACGAGCTTGTCGAAGTCCTTGTTGGACCACTGGCCGTCGTTGGAGGAGGCGTCGGTGTAGTACAGCGGCTGGAGGAAGTTCTGGATGAGCGGGTAGTCCATCTGCCAGCCGGCGCGGAAGGGGCCGCTCATCTTGTGCTGGGTGATCTGGCTGCGGTAGTCGGCGAAGGTGCCGACGGGGTTGCCGACGCACGCCGTGTTGTTGCCCAGCGCGTTGTTGATGGAGTTGCAGACGGCGTCCACCCACTGCTTGTGGGAGCCGGTGTCCGCGTTGTAGCTGATCTTGACCTGGCCGTTGGGCAGGCCGCCGCCCTCCTGGATCAGCTTCTTCGCCTCGGTGGGGTTGTACTCGCAGGCGTCGCCGCACAGGCCCGCCTTGTAGCCGCCGGACTCGCCGAGCACGGGTGAGGTCCAGTCGGTGGCGGGGGTCCGGGTCTTCTGGAAGATCGTGTCGGTGATCTGCTTCCGGTTGATCGCCATGGACAGGCCCTGGCGGACCTTCTCGGAGCCCGCCTTGTTCCAGTCCGCGTCGTAGAACGGGAACGCGAGGGTCTGGATGATCCCGGCGGGGGTGTTGAGGTAGCGGTCGCCGAGGTCGCTCTTGACGTTGGTGAGCTGGGAGGCGGGGACGTCGTCGACGAGGTCGAGGTTGCCGGCCATCAGGTCGGTGTACGCCGTGTTGTTGTCGGTGTAGACCTTGAGGGTGACGCCGCCGTTCTGGGCCTTGTCGGGGCCGGGGTAGGCGTCCCACTTCTTCAGGGCCATCTGGGAGCCCTTGGTGTACGAGTCGATCGTGTACGGGCCGTTGCCGACCGGCTTGCTCAGCCAGCCGGCGTGGTCGGTGAAGAAGGTCTGCGGGAGCGGGACGAACGCGTTGTAGCCGAGCGTGTCCGGGAACGTCGAGAACTTCTGCGACAGCTTGATCGTGAAGGTCAGCGGGCCGGTGACCTTCAGTCCGGAGAGGGTGGCGGCGGTCTGCGCGCTGCCGTCCTCGGGGTGCGTCTTGGCGAAGCCGTCGATGTAGGAGAAGAAGTAGGCGTTCTTCTGGTTGTTCTTCAGGCTCGCCGCGTAGTTCCAGGCGTCCACGAACGACTTCGCGGTCACCTTCTCGCCGTTGCTGAACGTCCACCCGTCCTTGACGGTGACGGTGAAGTTCTGCGAGTCGGTCGTCTCGATCTTGTCGGCCAGCATGTCGTTGGCCTTGCCGGTCTCGGGGTCGTAGCGCTTCAGCCCCCGGAAGGTCATGTCGAGGACCTTCCCGCCCTGCACCTCATTGGTGTTGGCGGGCTCCAGCGGGTTCTGCGGATCACCCCAGGACGCGGTCAGCACCCCGCCGCCGCTCCCGCTCCCGCCCCCGCTGTCGTTGTCGTCCCCGCCACATCCCGTCGCCACCAGGGCGACCGCCGCCGCCCCTACGACCCACTTGGCGTGCGTGGCTCCACGCATGGATGCCTCCCTCTGTGTACCGCGTCTGTCCGTTACCGGCCACTATCGCGAGAGGTGGGACATACAGCACATTTAGGGCGTCCGTTCGCGGGACGGGGCGGGTGACGCGTACGCCACCCGCCCCGGGAGATCAGTGAGCCCCCGCCATCCGCCCCACCGGCAGCCCCCGGCGGACCGGAGCCCCCGGCACCCGGAACGCCACCTGGACCGCTCCCGTCGGGGACAGGGCGATGAGGAGGTTGGCGGACATGGCGGAGGTGAGGCGTTCGAGGAGGGGCAGGGTGGGGACGGCCTTGCCTCGTTCGAGGCGGGAGAGGGCGCCCTGGCTCATGCCGGCCTGGGCGGCGAGGCGCTCCTGGGTGAGGCCGAGTTCGACGCGGCGGGCCTTGACGGCGGCGCCGAGGGGTGTGCCGAGGCAGTCCCAGCCGGTGTCGGTGCGAGAAGTGTGCTGCGGGACGCGTGGTCCGGAACGTACGGCCATGTTTCTTCATCTCCCCGTGGTGACGGCGCGAACCGAGAGGTGCGCCGATGCCCAGGGGACACCGGCGGCGCGGGGGCCGGTTCCTCGCTTGGGCAACTTTTGAGGTTCCCCGGAAGGCGTTTATGCCGAGGAAGGCATACACCCTCAAGATGTGATCCAGGCCACATTATTCGGCCCAGACATAGGGGCGAATCACCGCAGAGTGCCGCCAACTCCGCCACCCCCGCCGCCGCTATGGGCGTTTTGCCGACACCACCCGCCCTCGTGTCAACCCCCTCCCCCAACCCCCCTCCCGCACAACCCGGTTGTCACCCCGCCCGCCCCGCCGCCAACCTTCACCTCGCCACGGCGCCGGGAACCCCGCCGCCGGTGAGGCGCTCATCGAAGGGAACCGAAACCGTGCGGAAAATCGCCAGCTCCGTCGTCGCGTCCGCCATCCTCGCCGGCGGCGTGGTCGCCGTCTCGGCGGGCCCCGCCTCCGCCGCCTGCCCGCCCGACCCGGGCACCCGCTACACGATCACGAACAAGTCGACGGTCCGCCAGTCCACGAACCTGCACAGCGACTGGATGTACGACAACCTCGGCGGCACCCTCACGTACAACAAGACGACGACGGCGGCGGTCAACGCGAGCGGCACCGCGACCCTCGGCACCGAGGCCGGCGTCATCTTCGCCAAGGCCAGCGCCTCGTTCAGCGTCACGCTCGGCAAGACCTGGACGAAGTCGAGCAGCTGGTCGTACACGATCCCGGCGAAGAACAAGGCGGGCAAGACCAAGGTCCGCATGACGATGTTCCACGAGTCGAGGAAGTTCCTCGCGACGAAGTACGCGTACCACTACGACGCGCGCTGCAAGTACGTCGAGAAGAAGGTCTGGTCGAAGTGGATCACCGCTCCGGTCAAGAAGGACAGCAACGTCTGGGGCCTGGAGTGGAAGTAGTCCTGACGGGACACTGACCTGAGACGGCTCGCCGGTGAGGACACCGGCGAGCCGTCAACGTTTCACCAGCCACGCTTCACCGGTCTCGACCAATGCCGTACGACCATCCGATCAACGCCACGTTTCCGCAGGCCACACGGGGTGCACGCATCGTTGACGGCGGCTTCGACACCCTGGTACACCGTCCGACAACCGGTCCCTGTGCGAGTCGTGTGAAGCGAGGTCATGTGCGATGAACCGACCCGGGCGCCATCTGACGGCCGCCGCCCTCACCGCGTCACTTCTCCCCGTGTTCGCCGGAGCACCCGAGGCGTACGCGAAGGACGAACCGAAAGTCCTCACCGTCGCCGTCGCCCAGAGCGTCGACTCCCTGAGCCCCTTCCTCGCCACCCGCCTCGTGAGTACGAGCCTCCTGCGCCTCACGTACGAGTACCTGACGGACTACGACCCCGGCGACGCGCACGCGGTCCCGGGCCTGGCGACCAAGTGGTCCGCCTCCCCCGACAAGCTGACCTGGACGTACACGATCCGCTCGGACGCCAAGTGGTCGGACGGCAGGCAGGTCACCGCCGAGGACGCGGCGTGGACGTTCACGAAGATGATGACGGACCCCGAGGCGGCCACCGCGAACGGGAGTTACGTCACCAACTTCGCGCAGGTGACGGCCCCGACGCCGACCCAGCTGGTCGTCAGGCTGAAGAGCCCGCAGTCGACGATGACCGCCCTGGACATGCCGATCGTCCCGAAGCACGTGTGGGAGAAGGTCGGCGACTTCTCGAAGTTCAACAACGACAAGTCGTTCCCGATCGTCGGCGACGGCCCGTTCGTCATCACGGACTACAAGGCCGACAGCTACGTCCGACTCAAGGCCAACAAGGACTTCTGGCGGGGCGCCCCGAAGTTCGACGAACTCCTCTTCAAGTACTACAAGGACGGCGACGCGGCGGTCGCGGCGCTCCAGAAGGGCGAGGTGTCCTTCGTCCACAACCTCACCCCCGCCCAGGCCAAGTCCCTCTCCACGCAGGAGAACATCAAGGTCAACGACGCCCCGGGCCGCCGCTTCTACGCCCTCGCCGTCAACCCCGGCGCCCGCGCGAAGGACGGCACCCGCTTCGGCGACGGCCACCCCTCCCTCCTCGACCAGCGCGTCCGCCAGGCCCTCTTCCGCGCCGTGGACCGCACGGCGCTGATCGACCGGGTCTTCCAGGGCCACGCCATGGAGGGAGAGGGCTACATCCCGCCCCGTTTCGCGGACTACTTCTGGAAGCCCTCCCCCACCCAGAAACTCTCGTACGACCCCCAGCGCGCCGCCCAGCTCCTCGACCAGGCGGGCTACCGGAAGAACGCGGACGGCCGCCGCCTCGGCAAGGACGGCAAGCCGATCACGTACCGCATCCTGTGCCACGCGACCGACCCGAACGACAAGGCGGTCGGCCAGTACCTCAAGGAGTGGTGGGACGAGCTCGGCATCGGGGTGCGCCTCGACTGCCTCGACAACGTCACCGACCCCTGGCTCGCCGGCACCTACGACCTCGCCTTCGACGGCTGGTCCGTCAACCCCGACCCCGACTACGTCCTGTCCATCCACACCTGCGGCGCCCTGCCCGCCACCCCCAAGGACACCGGCGCCACCGACAACTTCATCTGCGACAAGCAGTACGACGCCCTGTACGCACGGCAGTTGGCCGAGTACGACCCGGCGAAACGCGCCGCGCTGGTGAGGGAGATGCAGTCGAGGCTGTACGACCTGGGCTACATGAACGTCATGGCGTACCAGAACTCCGTGGAGGCGTACCGCACCGACCAGATCGCCTCCATCGAGACGATGCCGAAGGCCGCCGGGAACATCTACGGGCAGGACGGGTACTGGAGTTGGTGGTCGGCGGTGCCGGCCGCGTCGTCCGGGGACTCCTCGTCGGGGATGTCCGGCGGGGTGATCGCCGGGATCGTCGCCGGGGCCGCGCTCCTCGCCGGGGCCGGGGTGTTCCTCGGGCTGCGGCGGCGCGCGGGGGCGGAGGACCGGGAGTGAGCGACACGGCGGCGGTCGTCGTCGGGGAGGCGCGGGCGCCGAGGGCGTCGGACGGCTATCTCCGGTACGGACTGGGCAAGGTGGGCGGGGCGGTCGTCTCGCTGCTCGCCGTGCTCGTCACCGGGTTCTTCCTGTTCCGGCTGATCCCGGGCGACCCGGTGAAGACGATGACCGGGGGCCGGCCGGTGTCGGCGGAGCAACTCGCCCAGTACCGCAGGGAGTTCGGGCTCGATCTGCCGGTGTGGCGGCAGTTCACGGACTACTGCGGCAAGGCGCTCACCGGCGACCTGGGGACGTCGTACCAGTTCCGGGCGCCCGTCGTCGACAAGATCTCCGAGGCGCTGCCGAACACGCTGCTGCTGACCGGGACGGCGTTCGTGCTGTACACGGTGCTCGGCATCGTCCTCGGCACGCGCTCCGCCTGGCGGCACGGCGGGCTCGGCGACCGCGTCAACACCGGTCTGGCGCTGGCCCTCTACTCGGTGCCGTCGTTCTGGCTGGGGCTGCTGCTGATCATCGTGTTCGCGGTCGGGGCGGGTCCGATCCCGGGCCTGTTCCCAACCGGCGGGATGGAGACGGGCGGTGAGGAGGGGTTCGCGTATGTCCTGGACGTCGCCCACCACTTGGTGCTGCCCGTCGTCACGCTCGTCGCCGTCGAGTACGGGCAGACGCTGCTCGTGACCCGGTCCGCGCTGCTCGACGAGATGGGCAGCGACTATCTGACGACCGCGCGGGCCAAGGGACTCCGGGACGCGGCCGTCCGCCGCCGGCACGCCGTGCCGAACGCGCTGCTGCCGACGGTCACGCTCGTCTTCATCAACCTGGGGCGGACCGTCGCCGGGGTGATCCTGGTGGAGACCGTGTTCTCCTGGCCGGGCCTCGGCGGGCTCTTCTACCAGGCGCTCAGCGTCCCCGATCTCCCCCTGGTCCAGGGCCTGTTCCTGTTCTTCTCGGCGGCGGTGATCGTCATGAACACCCTCGCCGACCTCGTCTATCCGCTGCTCGACCCGAGGGTGGCCGCCCGATGACGACCGTGGCCTGGCAGCGCCGCCGCCTCGGCGCCGTACGTTTCTGGAACGCCTACCGCACGCACCGCGCGGGTCTGCTGGGGTTCGCCGCCCTCGGGGCGTTCGCGCTCGTCGCCCTCACCGCTCCGCTGACCGTCGGCGCGGACGTCACCGGCGTCACCGACGCGCCCGGACGGCCCCTGGAGAGCCCGAGCGGCGAGTTCTGGCTCGGGACCGACCGCTATGGCCGTGACCTGCTCGGGCTGGTGATCTGGGGCTCGCGGGTGTCGCTGCTGGTCGGGCTGCTCGCGGCGGTGCTGTCGGTGGCGATCGGCACGCTGATCGGGGTGACCGCGGGGCACTTCAAGGGCGTGTACGCGACCGTCGCGATGCGCGTCACCGACTGGTTCCTCGTCATGCCGACGCTGGTCCTCGCGATCGCCCTCGCGACCGTCATGTCCCGCTCCCTCGGGACGGTGATCGTCGCGATCGGCGTGACCTCCTGGCCGACGACCGCCCGGCTGGTGCGGGCGCAGACGCTGGCCGTCGAGTCACGGCCGTACATCGAGCGGGCCACCGCGCTCGGGGGCGGGCACGGGCACATCATGCTCCGGCACGTGCTGCCCAACGTCATGCCGCTGGTGCTGGCGCAGACGACGCTCATGGTGTCGTCGTCGATCCTCGCGGAGGCGACCCTCGCCTTCCTCGGGCTCGGGGACCCGACGGTCGTGTCCTGGGGCGGACTTCTCCAAGAGGCCAGGGAGGCCGGTGCGGTGAGTGCGGGCGACTGGTGGTACCTCGTGCCGCCCGGGATCGCGATCGCGGGGGTCGCGCTGGCGTTCACACTGTGCGGGCGGGCCGTCGAGTCGGTGCTCAACCCCCGGCTGGGGGTGGGGCGTTGAGCGTCCTTGAGGTACGGGACCTGCGGGTGACGTACGCGGGCGGGTTCGCGGCGGTCCGGGGCGTCGACCTCGATCTGACGCCCGGTCAGAAGCTGGGCGTGGCGGGCGAGTCGGGGTGCGGGAAGTCCACGCTCGCCCTCGCGCTGCTGCGGCTGCTGCCCGCCGGGACACGGGTCGAGGGGCGGATCCTGCTGGACGGCGAGGACGTCCTCGGCATGCGGTGGGGGCGGCTGCGGGCCGTCCGGTGGGCGGGCGCGTCCATCGTCTTCCAGGGCGCGATGCACTCCCTCAACCCCGTCCACCGCGTCGCCGACCAGATCGCCGAGCCGATCGTCCTGCACGGCAAGGTGACACCGACTGCCGCTCGCCGCAAGGCCGGTGAGCTGCTGGAGCAGGTCGGGCTGCCGGCGGCGCGCGGACGCTCGTACCCCCACGAACTCTCCGGCGGACAGCGTCAGCGCGTCATGATCGCGATGGCCCTCGCCTGCGACCCCGGCCTGATCATCGCCGACGAGCCGACCACGGCGCTGGACGTCATGGTCCAGGCGCAGATCCTGCGGCTGATCGAGGGGTTGGTGACCGAGGAGAACCTCAGCCTCATCATGATCAGCCACGACCTCGCGGTCCTCGCGGAGACCTGCGACCGGCTCGCCGTGATGTACGCGGGGCGGATCGTCGAGGAGGGTCCGGCCCGGGAGGTCTTCTCGGCGGCCCGGCATCCGTACGCCCGGGCCCTCGCGTCCGCGTTCCCCCAAGTAGGCGACCCCGCCGCCCGGTTCGCGCCCCGAGGGCTGCCCGGCGATCCGCCGGACCCCTCCGACCTGCCGACCGGGTGCGCGTTCCGCCCTCGGTGCGGGGTGGCGCTGGAGGTCTGCGCCGAGGAGGACCAGGTGTTGCGGGAGGCGGGAGCGGGACGGGTGGCCGCTTGCGTACGGGTCGGAGAGGGGCTGTGACCGTGGACGAGACCCTGCTGACCGCCGATTCCCTCCACGTCACCTTCCCCGGACGCCGGGGCGGGCCGCCCGTACGGGCCGTCGACGGAGTCGAGTTGACCGTCCGCGCCGGTGAAGTCGTCGCCCTCGTCGGGGAGTCGGGATGCGGCAAGACGACCCTCGCGCGGGCCCTGCTGGGGCTGGTCCGCCCCAGCGCCGGCCAAGTCACCTTCTCGGGGGCGCCGTTGGCGTACACCTCCCGCGCCCTGAAGGCGTACCGCCGCAAGGCACAGCTCGTCCTCCAGGACCCGAGCGGGTCCCTGAACCCCCGGCACACCGTCTACGAGGCGGTCGCCGAGGGGCTGCGCATCCACGGCTACGGCGGTGACGAGCGCGCGGCCGTGTCTCAGGCCCTGTCACGGGCCGGGCTGCGGCCCCCCGAGCGGTTCTTCCTGCGCTACCCGCACGAACTCTCCGGCGGCCAGCGTCAACGGGTCGTCATCGCCGGGGCGTTGGTCCTCGAACCCCAGCTCCTCGTGGCCGACGAGCCCGTCGCCTCCCTCGACGCCTCCGTACGCGGCGAGATCCTCGCCCTCCTCCTGCGCCTGCGCCAGGACCTGGGCCTCGCGGCCCTCGTCGTCACCCACGACCTCGGCCTCGCCTGGAACATCGCCGACCGGGTCGCGGTGATGTACCTGGGCCGGATCGTGGAGACGGGAACGGTGGAGGAGGTCCTGACGGCCCCCCGACACCCGTACACCCAGGCCCTGTTGTCCGTTCTCCCCGAAGCCCCCGGCACCCCGATCGTCCTCACCGGCGAACCCCCGGACCCCTCCCGCATCCCCACCGGCTGCCGCTTCCGGGTGCGGTGCCCGGTGCTGGCGAGCGGAGAAGCCGAGCGGGCGGGGGTGGCAGAGAGGTGCCGGACGGAGGATCCGGGGGTGCTGGGCGGGGGCGGGGAGGCTCAGGTGGCGTGCCACTGGGCGACCAGCTCCACCTCGAACCCGTCGGAGTTCACGAAGTAGCCCGCGTAGTGGTCGGGACCGCCCGCACGCGGGTACCGGTCGGCGAAGAGGGGCTGCCAGCCGTGCGCGGGCGCGTCCGCCGCCAGTGTGTCCACGTCGGACGGTGAACCCGCGTGGAAGGCGAGGTGGTTGAGGCCCGGGCGGAGACGGTCGTGGTGGGGAGCGGTCAGGGCCGGGGACTCCTCGACGACGAGGTACGTCGGCCCGCTCCGCCAGCTCCTGCCCCGGTCCCACTCCTGGTACGGCTCCCAGCCGAGGCGGCCCAGCAGCCAGCCCCACTCCCCCGCCGCGCGGGGCAGGCCGGGGACCCAGAGTTCGATGTGGTGCAGCATCCGCATATCTCCGTACCGTCCGGAAAACACCGGTTCCCGGCACCTCGGAAGGTGCCGGGAACCGTCGCGTTCAGGTGTCACGCCGCGTGGACGACGTCCTTCTCCTCCGCGAAGTGGCACGCCGACTCGTGGGCCGCCGGGGTGTCCTGGCCCTGGAAGCGCTCCGGGATCGCGAGCACCGGGATCTCCTCGGCGCACCTGTCCTGGGCCTTCCAGCAGCGGGTGCGGAAGCGGCACCCGGAGGGCGGGTTGGCCGGGGACGGGACGTCGCCGGTGAGGATGATGCGCTCACGGTTGGCGCGGGCCTCGGGGTCCGGGACGGGGACCGCCGACAGCAGCGCCTGGGTGTAGGGGTGCGTCGGGTGGTCGTAGATCTGCTGGTCGGTGCCGATCTCGGCGAGCTTGCCGAGGTACATGACGCCGACGCGGTCCGAGATGTGCCGGACGATCGACAGGTCGTGCGCGATGAAGATGTAGGAGAGGTTGAACTCGTCCTGCAGCTTCTCCATCAGGTTGATGACCTGCGCCTGGACGGAGACGTCCAGCGCCGACACCGGCTCGTCGCAGATGATGATCTCGGGGTTGAGCGCCAGGCCGCGGGCGATGCCGATGCGCTGGCGCTGCCCGCCGGAGAACTGGTGCGGGTAGCGGTTGATGTACTCCGGGTTCAGGCCCACGACGTCCAGGAGGTCCTGGACGCGCTTGCGCCGGTCGCCCTTGGGAGCCACCTCGGGGTGGATCTCGTACGGCTCACCGATGATGTCGCCCACCGTCATCCGGGGGTTGAGCGAGGTGTACGGGTCCTGGAACACCATCTGGATGTTGCGGCGGACCGCCTTCAGCGCGCGCCCGGACAGCTTGGTGATGTCCTGGCCCTTGTAGAAGACCTCGCCCGCGGTCGCCGTCTCCAGGCTCATCAGGAGCTTGGCGACGGTCGACTTGCCGCAGCCGGACTCGCCCACGATGCCCAGGGTCTCGCCCTGGTACAGGTCGAAGGAGACCCCGTCGACGGCCTTGACCGCGCCGACCTGCTTCTTGAACAGGATGCCCTGGGTGAGCGGGAAGTGCTTCTGGAGGTCACGGACCTGGAGGATCGGCTCGCCGCGCTCGACGGGCGCCTCGATGGCGCTGACCGCCTCCGCCTCGGACGCCGCGTCGACGACCTCCACGTCGGAGACGTTCGGCGTGGCGTCCTGCGGCTCGTCTTTCTTGCTGAGCTCAGCCATGGATCGTCTCCTTCCAGAAGTGGCACGCCGAGGCGCGGCCGACGAGTTCGGTGCCGTCCTGCTCGGTGACCGGCAGCAGCGCCGGCACCTTCTCCCGGCAGACGTCCTCGGCCTTGGGGCAGCGCGGGTTGAAGGCGCAGCCGGTGGGGATGCGCAGCAGGTTGGGCGGCAGGCCCTTGATCGCGTAGAGCTCCTGGCCCTTCTGGTCCAGGCGCGGGATCGAGTCCAGCAGACCCCGGGTGTAGGGGTGCGCCGGGCGCTTGTACAGCTCGTGGACGGGGGCCCGCTCCACGATCCGGCCCGCGTACATCACCGCGATCTTGTCGGCGACGTCCGCGACGACGCCGAGGTCGTGGGTGATGAGGATCAGGCCCATGTTGTACTCGCGCTGAAGCTCCGCGAGCAGGTCCATGACCTGGGCCTGGACGGTCACGTCGAGAGCCGTGGTGGGCTCGTCGGCGATGATCAGGTCCGGCTCCAGGGCCAGCGCCATGGCGATCATGATGCGCTGGCGCATACCGCCCGAGAACTGGTGCGGGTAGTCGTTGACGCGGGCGGCTGCGGCCGGGATCTTCACCCGGTCCATCAGCTCGATCGCCTTGGCCTTGGCCTCCTTCTTGGAGAGGCCCTGGTGGACCCGGAACATCTCGCCGAGCTGGTAGCCGACGGACAGGACCGGGTTCAGCGAGGACAGGGCGTCCTGGAAGATCATGGCGATCTTGCTGCCGCGGATCTTGCGCCGCTCGTCGCCGGACATCTTCAGCATGTCCTGGCCGCGGAAGAGGATCTCCCCCTGCGGGATCCGCGCCGGCGGCATGTCGAGGATGCCCATGATGGCCTGCGCGGTCACGGACTTGCCGGAGCCGGACTCGCCGAGCACGGCGAGGGTCTCGCCGGGCTTGACGCTGTAGTTGACGCCGTTGACCGCGCGGACCACACCCTCGCGGGTGTGGAACTCGACGTGCAGGTCGCGCACTTCGAGCAGCGGGGCGTCGTCGCCGTCACGGGGCGACGGCACGGTGGATTCTTCGATGATGGTCACGTCGTACGCCTCCCTCAGCGCGACTTCGGGTCGAGGGCGTTGCGGACGGCCTCACCGAGCATGATGAACGCCAGCACCGTGACGCTGAGCATGATCGACGGGTAGAGCATGATCCACTGGGCGATGCGGATCTGGTCGCCGCCGTCGGAGATGTCGTTGCCCCAGGAGACGCCGTTGAGGCCGAGACCCAGGAAGGACAGCGTGGCCTCGGC
This sequence comes from Streptomyces sp. 4F14, assembly GCF_048159485.1. NCBI lineage: Bacteria > Bacillati > Actinomycetota > Actinomycetes > Kitasatosporales > Streptomycetaceae > Streptomyces > Streptomyces sp. 4F14. The sequence goes on along the minus strand of NZ_JBLRVY010000018.1, from coordinate 191,581 downwards.
GCCGATGTAGACACCGAGCGAGATGGTGGCGACGACGATCACGGGCGCCATGGTGTTCGGCAGGATGTGCCGGAACAGGATGCGGGTGGTGCTCGCCCCCAGCGCCTTGGCCGCCTGGACGTAGTCCGCCTGCTTGGTGGTGATCACCGCGCCGCGCATGACGCGGGCGACCTGTGTCCAGCCGAAGACGCTCAGCGCGCCGATGACGACCCAGGTCGTGCGGTCCACGAAGGAGTTGAGGACGACCATCGTGCCGAGCAGGAACGGGATACCGAAGAACACGTCGGCGACCCGGGACAGGAGCGAGTCGACGATGCCGCCGAAGTATCCGGCGACCATGCCGACCAGACCGCCCACGAGGGTCACGACCACCGTGGTGCCGAAGCCGACGGCTATGGAGACCCGGGCGCCGTAGATGAGCCGGGCGTAGACGCTGCGGCCCTGCTGGTCGTAGCCCAGCCACTCCGGCGAGAAGACCTTGCCGTACTTCGGCTTCTGGAGGTAGTGGTTGGCCAGGTCGCCGTAGGTGGGGCTGGCGCTGGTGAACCAGCCGGGGAAGAACGTGATGGTCAGCAGGAGCACGATCAGCACCGCGGAGACGATGAAGATCCAGTTGCGCCGCAGGTCCTGCCAGGCGTCGCCCCAGAGGCTGCGCGCCTTCTCGGGCTTGACCGCCTGGGGGGCGTTCTCGGGAGCCTCGGCGGCCTCGGGGGCGGCCTCGACGACGGATTTGGTGATATCAGGCATAGCGAATCCTCGGGTCAAGGACCGCGTACAGCAGGTCGACGAGGAGGTTGGCGATGAGGTAGACGAGGACCAGGATGGTCACCAGGCCGACGAGCGTGGTGCCTTCACGGCGGATGATCGCTTGGTAGATCGTGCCGCCGACGCCCTGGATGTTGAACAGGCCCTCGGTGATGACCGCGCCGCCCATCAGGGCGCCGATGTCGGTGCCGAGGTAGGTGACGACGGGGATGAGCGAGTTGCGCATGACGTGGACGCCGACCACCCGGCTCTGGGGCAGGCCCTTGGCGATGGCGGTGCGGACGTAGTCGGCGCGCTTGTTCTCGGCGATCGAGGTGCGGGTCAGCCGGGTCACGTAGGCGAGTGACGCGGTGGCCAGCACGATGGCCGGCATCAGCAGCTCGTTGAAGTTCGTGGAGTCGTTGACGTTCGGCGGCAGCCAGTTCAGCTCGAACGCGAAGACGACCTTGAGGATGAAGCCCAGGACGAAGACCGGCACCGAGATCAGCAGCAGCGTGAGCAGCAGGATGCCGGTGTCGGCGGCGCGGCCCGCGCGCAGGCCGGCGACGACGCCGAGCGCGATACCGGCGACGACCTCGATGGCGAAGGCGAGCCCGCCCAGGCGCAGGGTCACCGGGAAGGCGTCACCGAGCACGTCGGTGACCGGGCGGCCACTGGCGATCTGCGTACCGAAGTCCGCGTGAAGGAGGATCCCCTTCATGTAGTTGAAGTACTGCTCCCAGATCGGCTGGTCCAAGCCGTACTGGTGTCTCAGCGCGGCGATCACCTGGGGGCTGCCCGTCTTGTCGCCGAACAGGCCCGCCACGGGGTCACCGGGCAGTGCGTAGACCATGAGAAAGATGAGCAAGGTTGTCCCGAAGAACACCGGGATCATCTGGAGCAGTCGTCGTGCGACGTAGCGCCCCATCGTGCCTCCATAAAAAGTCACAGCAGCGCCAACAGGCCCCTTCCGCGCGCACCCCTGAATGGTGCGCGCGGAAGGGGCCCCCCGGCCACTGCCGTTGCCCGGGGCGCGGGCAGACGCGCCCCGGGGTTCGGGCTGGTGGTTACTTCTTCTTGACCTCGACGCCGGTCAGGATCGGGTCGCCCTGCTGGTTGAAGGCGACGCCCTGGACCCGCTCCGAGTAGCCCGCGTTGACCTTGTAGTACCAGAGCGGGATGCTCGGCATGTAGTTCGGGAGCTGCTTCTCGATCTCCTGGTACGCCTTCACCGAGGCGTCCAGGTTCGCCGCCGAGTCGGCCGCGGCGATCTCCTTGTCGAGGGTCGCGTTGGAGAACCCGCTCTGGTTGCCGTCCGACCGCGTGCCGAAGAGGTCACGGACGAAGTTGGCGTTCATCGGGAAGTCCAGCACCCAGCCCGAGCGGTAGAAGGACTTGACCTGCTTGGCCTTGCGGGCCTGGAGGTCGGCCTGGAAGTCCGGCTTGGCCTCGCCCGTGCACTTCACGCCGGTGGCGTTGGTGATCGAGTTGCAGACCGCCTCGACCCATTCCTTGTGGCCGCCGTCGGAGTTGAACTGGATGGAGATGGCGTTGCCCGGAACGCCGCCGCCCTCCTTGATCAGCTGCTTGGCCTTGGTGGGGTTGAACGTCGTGACGTCGCCGGCCGCGTTCGGCTGGTAGCCGAGGACGCCCTTGGCGACCCAGCCGGTGGCGGGCTCACGGGTGCCCTGGAGCACCGTCTTGGTGATGGTGTTCCGGTCGATCGCCATCGAGAGGCCCTGGAGGACCTTCGGGTTGGCGTTCTTCCACTGCGCGCCGTAGAACGCCGGGGCGATGGACTGGATCGCGGAGTACGGCTGGTCGATCGCGCGCTTGCCGAGGTCCGTCTTGTAGACCGGGAGGTCCTTGGTCGCGATCTGGGTCGTGACGTCGAGGTTGCCGGACTTCAGGTCCTCGTAGGCCGTCTCGGGGGTGGAGTAGTTCTTGAAGATCACCCCGCCGTTCTTGGCCGGGTTGGCGCCCTTGTAGCCGGCGAACTTGGCGACCTGGATCGACTTCTTGTGCTCCCAGCTCACGAACTTGTAGGGGCCGTTGCCGACCGGCTTCTGGCCCGCCGCCGCCGGGTCCTTGAAGAAGGACTCGGGCAGCGGGTCGAAGCCGCGGTAGCCGAGCTTGTAGATGAAGTACGGCATCGGCTTGCTGAGCGTGATCGTGAAGGTGCTCGCGTCGACGACCTTCAGACCGGAGAGCTCGGTCGCGGTGGGCTTGCCCTCCGCCGGGGCGACCTTGTCGTAGCCCTCGATGTCCGAGTACCAGAAGCTGTTGGTCTGCTTGCTGTCCGGCTTCGCGGCCCAGTTCCACGCCTTGACGAAGGACTCGGCGGTGACCGGGGTGCCGTCGTGGAAGGTCCAGCCGGCCTTCAGCTTGACGGTGAACGTCTTGTTGTCCGTGGTGTCGACGGACTGGGCGTTCTCCATGACGATCTTGCCGCTGGCGTCGTAGGTCACCAGAGGGGTGAACAGCGAGTCGATGACGATCGAGCCGTAGGACTCCATCGTGTTCGCCGGCTGAAGCGGGTTCTCCGGCTCGCCGGACTCGACGGTGAACGTGCCGTTCGGGTCGACGGCGGCCTTGTCGTTGCCGCTGCCGCTGTCGCTGTCACTACCACCACAGGCGGTCGCGGCCAGCGCCACAACCGCGGCTATCGCGACCCACTTGGCGCTCCTCGCACCGCGCATGGGTTCCTCCTCCAGAGAGTCCTGATGATTCTTCGACGGCAAGCACACAGCACAAGGTCACCGTCTCCGGTGACTAAGTGGTCTGTGCCCCCAGCGCTCGCGAGCCGAGCGGCGTCACCTGAAGACGCCGAGACCCGTTGATCCGAGCTCTACGCGCCTAACTATCTGCCATCGGCAGTGGCCGAACCACACCCATAAGGTCTCGGTTCGATCACACCTGACGTGTACTTCTTCCAAAATCCGGACAAACGGTTTGCAGAAAGATCCCTGCGAAACGGACTTGTTACACATCTATCGGAGGCAGGCGTCCGCATTCCGGACAGTCTCGGGAGAAAAATCGATTGCGGCTACGGTCACCGTCTGCAAGAGGCGCGTCGAAGCCGCGCGGAACACTCTCGCTCCCAGCAGATTAATAGGGAAAAGACCCCGCGCGTTCCCTCCTGAGCAGGATGAAGGGTTTTCCCTACGTCCCCCTTACGGTCACGCTTTTCACTTCGGCCCCACCGAACACACACGAGCCGGGCCCCCCGCTCGCCGCGGGAGGCCCGGCTCGATCGGACCGAGCGTCAGTTGTGCTTCGCGCGGCTCGCCGTACGGGCGCGGTCGCGCTGGTCCAGGACCACCTTGCGGATGCGGACCGCCTCCGGGGTCACCTCGACGCACTCGTCGTCGCGGCAGAACTCCAGGGACTGCTCCAGGGACAGCTTGCGCGGCGGGACGATCGCCTCGAAGGAGTCCGCGGAGGAGGAGCGCATGTTGGTGAGCTTCTTCTCCTTGGTGATGTTCACGTCCATGTCGTCGGAGCGGGAGTTCTCGCCGACGATCATGCCCTCGTACACCTCGGTGCCGGGGTCGGTGAACAGGACGCCGCGCTCCTGGAGGTTGGTCATCGCGAACGCGGTGACGGCGCCCGCGCGGTCGGCGACCAGCGAACCGTTGTTACGGGTCGACAGCGTGCCGAACCACGGCTCGTGGCCCTCGTGGATGGAGTGCGCGATGCCCGTGCCGCGCGTCCCGGTCAGGAACTCCGTACGGAAGCCGATCAGGCCGCGCGAGGGGACGACGAACTCCATGCGGACCCAGCCGGAGCCGTGGTTGGACATGTTGTCCATTCGGCCCTTGCGGACGCCCATGAGCTGCGTGACCGCGCCCATGTGCTCCTCGGGGACGTCGATCGTCATGCGCTCGACGGGCTCGTACGTCTTGCCGTCGACGTCCTTCGTGACGACCTGCGGCTTGCCGATGGTCAGCTCGAAGCCCTCGCGGCGCATCTGCTCGACCAGGATGGCGAGCGCCAGCTCACCGCGGCCCTGCACCTCCCAGGCGTCCGGACGCTCGGTGTCCAGGACGCGCAGCGAGACGTTGCCGATCAGCTCGCGGTCGAGGCGGTCCTTGACCTGGCGGGCGGTGACCTTGCGGTCCTTGACGGCCGCCTTCGCGTCGGCGCCCTTGCCGGTGCCGCCCCGGCCGACCAGCGGCGAGGTGTTGGTGCCGATGGTCATCGAGATCGCGGGCTCGTCGACCGTGATGAGCGGCAGCGGGATCGGGTTCTCGGTGTCGGCGAGGGTCTCGCCGATCATGATGTCCGAGATACCGGCGACCGCGCAGATGTCACCCGGGCCGGCCTTCTCGGCGGGCTTGCGGGTGAGCGCCTCGGTCATCAGCAGCTCGGTGATGCGCACGTTCGTCATCGAACCGTCGCGCTTGATCCAGGTGACCGTCTGGCCCTTGCGCAGCTCGCCCTGCTCGACACGCAGCAGCGCGATACGGCCGAGGAAGTTGTCGGCGTCGAGGTTCGTGACGTGCGCCTGGAGGGGGGCGTCCTCGTCGTACTCGGGGGCCGGGACGTGCGACAGGATCGTCGAGAAGAACGGCTCCAGGTTGTCGCTGTCCTGCGGGACCGTGCCGTTCTCCGGCTTCGTCAGGGAGGCGACGCCGTCACGGGCGCACGCGTAGACGATCGGGAACTCGATCTGGTCCTCGTCGGCGTCCAGGTCGAGGAAGAGGTCGTACGTCTCGTTGACGACCTCGTCGATGCGGGAGTCCGGGCGGTCCGTCTTGTTGATGCACAGGATGACCGGAAGCTTCGCCTGGAGCGCCTTGCGCAGCACGAAGCGGGTCTGCGGGAGGGGGCCCTCCGAGGCGTCGACCAGCAGGACGACCGCGTCGACCATCGACAGACCGCGCTCGACCTCACCGCCGAAGTCGGCGTGGCCGGGGGTGTCGATGATGTTGATCGTCACGACGTCCGCCCCGTCCTTGGGGTGGTACTTCACCGCCGTGTTCTTGGCGAGGATCGTGATGCCCTTCTCACGCTCCAGGTCGTTCGAGTCCATCATGCGGTCGTCGAGCGACTCGGCGGCGTGCGCCGCGAAGGCGCCGGCCTGCTTGAGCATGGCGTCGACCAGGGTCGTCTTGCCGTGGTCGACGTGGGCGACGATGGCGACGTTGCGGATGTCGTGGCGCGTGGCCATAGTGCGGCGTACTCCTGGGAGATCGAGGATGGCCTCTGCCTACGACACAGACCCTGCCGGGCTTGACATGCCACGGCCTTACCCTATTTTACGGCCATTGCGGAGGCCCGGCTCGCGGGAGGGGTCGGGAGGGCCCCGGCAGCACGCGCGGCGGCAGCGGCGACACCCCCGCCGTCGGGGGGTTTCCCGCAGCTGAGCGTCCCGCCGACGCGGCCGGACCAGCTGCGGGCGTACCCGTGGGCGGAGGTGCCGCAGGCTCGGGTGTAACGGAAATCTCCCTCGCCGTGGACGATCCCCTCGCAGCGGTCAGGGGGTCGGTGACGCCGAGACCCGGGCGCCCTTCTTCAGGAAGCCCATGTCCTCGAAGACCGGGGTCTGGAAGCCGAAGGCTCCCGCGTTGGCGAGGTTCTTGCGGGCCGCGGTGAGCTGGGGGCGCTGGTAGAGGGGGATGGAGCCGGCGGCGGCCCAGATGCGGGAGTCCGCCTTGCGGATGAGGGAGCGGGACTCGTCCGCGTCGAGGGTGGAGATGGCCTGGTCGAAGAGCTGGTCGACCTGGTCGGTGCCGACGCGGGTGTAGTTCTGCTCGACGTTGAGGGAGCCGTCGGCCGCCGGGACCGGCTTGGAGTAGATCGGCCGGGCGTCGGTGGCGGGGAACGCCGACGTCGGCCACGAGTAGAGCGCCAGGTCGTACTGGCCCGAGGCGACGTGGTCCTTGAAGTAGCTCTCGTCGGGGACCTTGGTGACGTCCGTGCGGATGCCGACCTTCGCGAGCATCCCGGAGATCCGCTCGGCGACGGTCCGCAGGGACTCCGAGCCGGGCCCCGACGGGACGACGAAGCGCAGGGTGAGCGCCTTGCCGTCCTTGGCGAGGGGACCGGCGGCGCCGCCCGGGGCGGGGGTGCCCTTCGGGGCGTACGCGCCGGGGGCGCCGCCCTGTTTCGCGTACTGCTTGCCGTCCTGGGCGCGGGCCGAGGCGTCCCCGGACGGGGCCTTGCCGGCGGAACTCGCCTTGCGGGAAGGGGCCTTGTCGTCCTCGCCCACGATGTACGTCCCGTCGTCCCCGCCGTCCGGTTCCGCCGCCCGCTGCGGTCCCGCCCCCTTCTCCCCCGGCTTCTTCTCGACGACCGGTCCCCCGGCCACCCACCCCGCGTCGGCCAGCAGGGCCTGCGCCTCCGCCGTGTCCTGGCCGCCGAGGGCGCCGCTGCCGTCGGCGTACGCGTCCTGGCCCGAGAGGGCGAGGTGGGAGCCGACGGGGGCGACGGGGAGGCCGAGCGGCTTGAGGACGGCGGAGGCGAGTTCCGTACGGTCGAGGGCGCGGGCGACCGCGCGCCGGACGCGTTCGTCGGCGAGGGGGCCGCTCTCGCCGTTCATGGCGAGCTGCGTGTACGCGGGCTCCAGGGACCGGCGGACCTCGAAGCCCTGGAGGTTGTGCTGCTGCTTCTCCCACCCGGCGATGGCCTTGCGGAGCTTCTTGGCGGCGCGGGCCTTGCGGTCGGCGCCCTCCTCCTCGTACTCGTCGCTCTCCGCCTTCGCGGCGGCCGACGCCTCGGCCATCGCGGTGCGCAGGGACTTCACGGTGGTACGGCCGCTGCCCGCGCCGGCGAGCGGGCCGCCGGTGCCCTGCCGGGCCTCGGCGAGGCGACCGACGTCGGCGGGGTCGATGTCGGCGAGGTCGACGGCGCCCGCGGCGAGCGCGGCGGAGCGCTTCGCGCGGGGTACGGCGGTGAGGCGGATCTCGGACAACTTCGCGGGCCGGCCCCACCAGCGGGCGTTGCGGGTGAGGCGGATCTCGTCGGCCTTGCGGTCCACGGCGGTGAGCGCGAACACCCCTGCCGTGACCTTGAGTCTGCGCCGGGCCCCGTCGTTGAAGGCGTCCGGGGTGCCCATGACGTCCTTCGGGTACAGCGGCGAGAACAGGGACTGCCAGTCGGCGTACGGGCGGCTGAAGGTGACGCGGACCTCCAGGTCGTTGGCGCCGCGCTCGACCTTCTCGATGCGGTCGTACCCGGCGTTGCGGGCGGTCCAGTACGCGCTGTCCTTGCCGGAGAGCGCGCGCCACTGGGCGGCGAAGTCGGCGGCGCCGATCTCGCGGCCGTCGCTCCACACGGCCTGCTGGTTGAGGCGGTACAGGACGACCTGCTGGGGCTCGGTCTCGACGACCTTCGCGGACTCCAGGTAGTCGGCGTCGCGCTCGGGGCGGCCGTTCGCGTCGAGGCGGTACATCGACGGCAGGACGGCCTGGGCGACGCGGGTGGTGGTGGCGTCGGCGTCGGACTGGAAGGTGTTGAAGGTGTCGGGCACCGCGTCGACGGCCCAGCGCAGGGTGCCGCCGTCGGCGACGAGGTCCCGGCCGGCCGCCCCGGTCTGCTGGCCGGCGAGGGGCCTGGGCGTCTCGTCGTCGCCGGCGCAGCCGGTGAGGAGGGGGACCGCGAGCGCCCCCGCGGTGAGGAAGGCGACCGAGCGCATGACCGCGCGGGTGCTGACGCCGTCGTAGGACATCGCTGTTACCTCCGGCTCCGCGGACCGCTCACGCGGATCGACATAAAGTCCGATCAACTCCTGATCGGATGTACAGGCGGACGTACGCCGCCACTGAAGAGGAAGGGGTGCGGGGAGGTCCTCCGACACGACGGGGGCGGGCGGGAAGCTCACCCGCACGGCGCAAACGCGGGCGCGCGCATACGGCGACGCCGGGCGCCGCGCGCCCTGCGCTCCGGCGCAAATCCGACCCCGTGCGCCCCATGGGTCACCCAATCCGTGCACACGGCTTCACACCGGCCGGTGTGACGCGCAACACTCTCAGGCGCATGAACGTCATGTCCGCCCACGGAAGTGAGGTCGCGTCATGTCCGTGCACGACGAACTCACGTCGGTCCAGCGCTGCCTCGACGATCTGGTGCGCGCCCTCGGCCGGCTGGAGAAGCAGTGCGACCCCGGCTCGCTGGAGCTGCGCCGGGTCCGCTCCGACACGAACCACCTGCGCGAGAGCCTGGCGCTCCTGCGCGAGGCGACCCCGGGTCCCGCGGCCCGCCGCCCCGACCTGGTCCCCATCCCCGACACCCCGTACGACAGCTCCCTGTGGACGGACTCGGACGACGAGGGAGTAGGCAACCGCCACCGACCCTGAACACCGACGGGAGTCATCCTTGGCAACCGACACGGAACCCGGTACGGACCCTCATCCGCGCCGGGTCGGCGTCCGCGCCCCGACCCGCGCCGCGATCTCCGCGCCCCACCTGCGCACCGACCGCTGGTGGCTGGCGCCGGCCGCCACCGCGGCGGGGCTGCTCGCGTTCGTCGTGTACTCGACGTGGCGGGCGTTCGCGAACGCCGACTACTACGCGGCGCCGTACGTCTCGCCGTTCTACTCGCCGTGCCTCGCGGAGAACTGCGAACCGATGCGCTCGGGGCCCAACTCCGAGCTGTTCGGGGGCTGGTGGGGGATCTCCCCGGCGATCCTGATCCTGATCTTCCCGCTGGGCTTCCGGCTGACCTGCTACTACTACCGCAAGGCGTACTACCGGGGCTTCTGGGCCTCTCCCCCGGCCTGCGCGGTGGCCGAGCCACACGCGAAGTACTCGGGCGAGACGCGGTTCCCTCTCATCCTCCAGAACCTGCACCGGTACTTCTTCTACGCCGCTCTGGTGGTCGCGGGCATCCTCACCTACGACACCGTCCTGTCGTTCCGCGACGAGCACTACAACTGGGGCCATATGGGGCTCGGTTCGGTGGTGTTCCTCGTCAACATCGGGCTCATCTGGGCCTACACGCTCTCCTGCCACTCCTGCCGGCACATCGTCGGCGGCAAGCTCAAGCACTTCTCCAAGCATCCGGTGCGGTACAAGGCGTGGCAGTTCGTGGGGAAACTGAATGACCGTCACATGCTGCTGGCGTGGGCGTCGTTGATCAGTGTGGCCGCCGCCGACTTCTACGTGTATCTGGTCGCGTCCGGCGCTTTCGACGATCCGAGGTTCTTTTAATGTCCGTGGTCGACCGCCAGGAGTGGGACGTCGTCGTGATCGGGGCCGGCGGCGCCGGGCTGCGCGCCGCGATCGAGGCGCGCGAGCGCGGTGCCCGGACGGCCGTGATCTGCAAGTCGCTGTTCGGCAAGGCGCACACGGTGATGGCCGAGGGCGGCATCGCGGCGGCGATGGGCAACGTCAACTCCGGCGACGACTGGCAGGTCCACTTCCGCGACACGATGCGCGGCGGCAAGTTCCTCAACCAGTGGCGGATGGCCGAGCTGCACGCCCGTGAAGCCCCGGACCGCGTCTGGGAGTTGGAGACCTGGGGCGCCCTCTTCGACCGCACGAAGGACGGCCGCATCTCGCAGCGCAACTTCGGCGGCCACGAGTACCCGCGCCTCGCCCACGTCGGCGACCGCACCGGCCTGGAGCTGATCCGCACGCTGCAACAACGCGTCGTCGGCCTCCAGCAGGAGGACCACAAGGAGACCGGCGACTACGAGTCGGGCCTGAAGGTCTTCCAGGAACACACGGTGACCCGGCTGTTGAAGTCCCCGGACGGCCGGATATCGGGGGTCTTCGCGTACGACCGGGAGACGGGCCGGTTCCTCGTCCTCCAGGCGCCGGCCGTGGTGATCGCGACCGGCGGCATCGGCAAGTCGTTCAAGGTGACGTCCAACTCCTGGGAGTACACCGGCGACGGCCACGCCCTCGCGCTGCTCGCCGGGGCCCCGCTGCTCAACATGGAGTTCGTGCAGTTCCACCCGACCGGCATGGTCTGGCCGCCGTCCGTGAAGGGCATCCTCGTCACGGAGTCGGTGCGCGGGGACGGCGGGGTGCTGCGCAACTCCGAGGGCAGGCGGTTCATGTTCGACTACATCCCGGACGTCTTCAAGGAGAAGTACGCCGAGTCCGAGGCGGAGGGCGACCGTTGGTACGACGACCCCGACAACAACCGCCGCCCGCCTGAGCTGTTGCCCCGCGACGAGGTCGCCCGCGCGATCAACTCCGAGGTCAAGGCGGGCCGGGGCTCCCCGCACGGCGGGGTCTTCCTCGACGTGTCCACCCGGATGCCGGCCGAGGTGATCCGGCGCCGGCTGCCGTCCATGTACCACCAGTTCAAGGAGCTGGCGGACGTCGACATCACCGCCGAGGCGATGGAGGTCGGGCCGACCTGCCACTACGTCATGGGCGGCATCGCCGTCGACTCCGACACGGCCGCCGCACGCGGGGTGCCGGGGCTGTTCGCGGCCGGGGAGGTCGCGGGCGGCATGCACGGCTCGAACCGGCTCGGCGGCAACTCCCTCTCGGACCTGCTGGTGTTCGGGCGCAGGGCGGGGTGGCACGCGGCGAACTACGTGGACGACCTCGACGCTCGGCCGGTGACGGAGGAGCGGGCGATCGACGCGGCGGCGGCGGAGGCGCTGAGGCCGTTCTCGGCGGAGGAGGGGGCGGCGGAGGGCCTTGCGGGGACCGGGGGTTCGGAGAACGCCCCGCAGCCCCCACCGAGGGCGCCCGAGAACCCGTACACCCTCCACCAGGAGCTCCAGCAGGCCATGAACGACCTCGTCGGCATCATCCGGCGTGAGGGCGAGATGGCCCAAGCCCTGGAGAAACTCGCCGAGTTGAGGGTCCGGGCCCGCCGGGCCGGCGTCGAGGGGCACCGGCAGTTCAACCCCGGCTGGCACCTCGCCCTGGACCTGCGGAACATGCTGCTGGTCAGCGAGTGCGTCGCGCGGGCGGCGCTGGAGCGTACGGAGTCGCGGGGCGGGCACACCCGCGAGGACCACCCGACGATGGAGCGCTCCTGGCGCAACGTCAATCTCCTGTGCCAACTCACCGACCTCAAGGGCGAGTTGACCGAGCGCGACCAGATCACCCTGACCCGGGAGACGACGACCCCCATCCGCCCGGACCTGCTCGCCCTCTTCGACAAGGAGGAGCTGGTCAAGTACCTCGCCGAAGAGGAGCTGTACGAGTGACTGGCTACGAGGCCCGTTTCAAGGTGTGGCGGGGTGACGTCGGGGGCGGTGGCCTGGAGGACTTCACCGTCGAGGTCAACGAGGGCGAAGTGGTGCTGGACATCATCCACCGCCTCCAGGCGACCCAGGCCCCGGACCTGGCTGTGCGCTGGAACTGCAAGGCGGGCAAGTGCGGTTCGTGCTCGGCGGAGATCAACGGCCGCCCCCGGCTGATGTGCATGACCCGCATGTCGGTGTTCGAGCGGACGGAGACCATCACCGTCACCCCGCTGCGGGCCTTCCCCGTCGTCCGCGACCTGGTGACGGACGTCGGCTTCAACTACCAGAAGGCCAGGGAGGTTCCGGCGTTCGTGCCGCCCGCCGGAGTCGCTCCCGGCGAGTACCGGATGATGCAGGAGGACGTGGACCGCTCCCAGGAGTTCCGCAAGTGCATCGAGTGCTTCCTGTGCCAGGACACGTGCCATGTCGTCCGGGACCACGAGGAGAACAAGACCGCGTTCGCCGGACCCCGGTTCCTCATGCGGGTCGCCGAACTGGACATGCACCCGCTGGACGCGGCCGAGGCGACCGGCCTGGACCGCAGGACCACGGCCCAGGACGAACACGGCCTCGGCTACTGCAACATCACCAAGTGCTGTACGGAGGTCTGCCCCGAGGGCATCCACATCACCGACAACGCGCTGATCCCGTTGAAGGAGCGGGCCGTGGACCGCAAGTACGACCCGCTGGTGTGGCTCGGGAACAAGATCCGGCGCAGGACGTCCTGAGCCTGCTTCTTAGTCCTTCTTGGCCCGCAGGTACCCCGAGTGCGCCACGGAACCGAGGAATTCGAGCCGCGTCTCACCGGCCATGTGCTTCTCGAACGCCTCTTTGATCCCTGGCCACTTGGGGTGCCCGAAGTCGTCGAGGACGACGATCCCGCCCGGCGCGATGATCTCCTCCACCCACTCCAGGTCCTGCGCGACGCCGTTCGCGGAGTGGTCGCCGTCGACGATGATCGCCCCGTACTTCCGGTCGGAGACCAGCGCACGGACCTCGGGGTCCTCGGAGAAGCCCTGCTGGATCCGGGCGGAGGTGCCCGCGTCGCCGGCGAGCGCCAGGTTGGTGCGGACGGCCGCGCCGCGCACCGGGGTGCCCGTCGCGTCGTCGCCCATCGTCGTGCCCGGCTGGAGCTGCGTCCCGGCCAGCGGGTCGACGATCGTGAGCCTCGGGTCGCGGCCCGCGCGCTCCATCATGCGGATCAGGGCCGCGCTGAACATGCCGTACAGCGTGCCGATCTCCAGGATCTCGTCGTTCGGTGGGTCCAGGAGGGGGACGGCGGAGAGCTTGCCGACGATGTTCATCGTGCCGCCCGCGATCCGGCCGACGCCGAGCGCCTCCACGGCGATCAGCAGCCGGAACGCCTGCGCGACGGCCCGTTCGGCGCCCTCGCGGTCGCCGGTCACCACCGTCAGTTCCCTGATCGCCTTGTCGAGGTGCTCGCCGCCCGGCATCCGGGAGACACCGCGTCCCGTGCCGTCGAAGAACAGTTCCATCGGGCGCTGACGATCGCGCAGTTGCTTCAGTTCCCGCTGGATGTCCGCCGCCGGGCCGGCGCTCTTCACGGCCTTGCGGACCTGGCGCTCGATGCGCTGGTCGATGAGTTCCGCCGCCGGGCGCAGCGCGCGACGAACAGCCTTGCTGGTGAGTAGCGATCGCATCAGGGAGGATCCCTCACAGAGTTCGGAGATGTGGACGCTAGGGCGTGCACATCTGCCGCACAACCAACGTGTGGATCCCTGGCGGCGAAGCGGGTGTGAACTTCCGGTGAAGCCTGCGGCCGGCGGTTTCAGCGGGTGTCGTCCAGGAGACGCAGGACCTCTCCGAGATTGTGCTCCGCGATGTCCCGCATGAACCGCTGGTCGGGAAAATCTCCCCCGATCAATGTCAACGGGCCGCTGACCAGGCTGAGATGCATGCACAGCCGGTAGAACCGGAGCCTGTCGACGTCCAGTTCGGGGTGCGGGAGGCGTTCGTACCCGTCCCCGAAGCGCAGCCTCAGGAACACGTGCTCCTGCTCCAGGTCGAAGTACATCAATCCCTCGATGTCGATCAGCACCGGTTCGCCGTCCGTCGTCAACAGCACGTGGTCCGCGCCGAGTTCGCCATGGATCAACGCGTGTGCGCTGCGCGGCTGGACGGCTCCGTAGAGGTTCTCGATCCGCTCGGCGAGTGCTTCGCGCACGGCGGCGAGGCGGGGTTCCAGCGCCACGCCCTTGTCGAGTTCCCTCAACGCCCCTTCGTAGACGACCTGTTCACAGGATGCCCCGTCGGAGACACCTCCGGAGTCGACCAGGGCGACCTTCCCGTAGCGCGGGCTCTCGTACGCGTGCATCACCCTCAGGGCGTCGGCGAGACGGTCCAACGCCGGGTGCCTGGGGTCCCGTTGGAGCGCGTCCTCCAGGGTGCCTCCCGTGACGTCCTCGGCCACGACCGCGTCCGTCCCGACGTACAGAATGCGCGGGGTGCGGACCCCTACGGCGGTCAACCGGTCGTGGGCGGCCACAAGAAGGTCGAGGCCCGTCGCCGCGGAGAACGGGTGGCGGTGGTCCGGAGGGCGGGTCTGATCCCAGTAGTTCTCGTCGGGGGACCAGACGTAGGCGATGGCTGTGCGGCCGTCGTCCAAGTGGAGCCGGTAGACACCCTTCTTGGTGCCGCCGCGGAGACGTTCGGTGTGGAGGAGCCGGCGCTGCCTTCCGAAAGCTTCGTGAGTGAGGGGGGTCAGGTCGGAGGTGGTGAGGTGGGTGCGGGGTGAGGTCACCGCCGGAGTCTTCCGGAGCGGGCTGGTCGGGCCCAAGGGATTTATTGCATTAGGCCCGGTGGGGGGCGGCGTGCGCCGGGAGCCGGGGTTCGGGGAGCCGTGACGGGGTGGCAGTCACGGGGTTTGGGGGGCACCGGATCTTTTGAGGCCCGGCGGGCTGGCCGCCCTTCGGGAGCGGCGCGGGACGGGCAGCGCTTGAGGCCCGGCGGGCTGGCCGTCCTTCGGGAGGGTGGGGTCGGTCGGTTTTGAAGCGTGGTGGTTGGACGCCTTTTAGCGGTGCAAGGTCGCTGGGCAACTCTCGAAGCGCGGCAACCGCATGTCTTTCAGGGGCGCGGGGCTGTATCGATATGCGGCTCCGCCGCGTGGGCGCGAATGGGCCCCACCGGCCCGCAGCCGCCGAACTCGCCCCATCCACCCCCTAGAACAGGCTCAGCAACGCCTCCGCAGGATCGATCGGCGTCGAGTCCCCGTCCGGCAACGGCAGTTCGAACCAGACCGTCTTCCCCCGAGGGGTCCGGCGGGAGCCCCACGCGGCGGAGAGGAGGCCCACCAGTTGCAGCCCCCGGCCCCCCTCGTCCGTGTCCCGTGCCCGGCGACGCCGAGGCTGGACCAACCCCGCGTCCCACACCTCGCACACCAGTGTCCGGTCGAGCAGAAGCCGGAGCCGGATCTCGCCCTCGCCGTAGCGCAGCGCGTTGGTGACCAGTTCGCTGACCAGCAACTCGGTCGTGTCGACAAGGGGTTCGAGGTCCCAGCTCACCAGCTGAGCGCGAGCGTACTCGCGGGCCCGCCCCACACTGCGGGGCTCGCGGGGCAGTGTCCAGTCGCCGACGGACTCCGCGGGAAGCCCTTGGATCCGGGCCATGAGCAGCGCGATGTCGTCTTCGCCGTGGTGGGAGTCGAGCGTGTTGAGGACGTGGTCGCAGACGTCCTCCAGGGGCTGCGCGGGATCGGTGAGCGCACCGACGAACGCCTGGAGCCCTTCGTCGAGGGGATGGTCCCGGGACTCGACGAGGCCGTCCGTGTAGAGCGCGAGCAACGCCCCCTCGGGCAGCTCGACCTCGACCTCCTCGAAGGGTTCCCCGCCGACACCGAGGGGCATGCCGGGCGGCACGTCCAGCATCAGCGCGGGCTCGCCCGGTTCGACCAGCACGGGGGGCAGATGGCCCGCGTTGGCGAACGTGCACCGACGGGTGACGGCGTCGTACACGGCGTACACGCACGTCGCGAGGTACACCTCGGAGAGGTCCGCCTCGCGGGGCCGCCGGGCCGCGCGGGTCGCCTGCTGGACGCCTCCCGGCGTACCGAGACCGCGGGCGATCTCGTCCAACGCGGAGAGCACTTCGGCGGGTTCGAGGTCGAGCAGCGCCAGGGTCCGTACGGCGGTGCGGAGTTCGCCCATCGCGACGGCGGCCCGCAGCCCGCGTCCCATGACGTCGCCGACGACCAGCGCCGTGCGGTGCCCGGGGAGTTCGATGACGTCGAACCAGTCGCCGCCGACCTCGCTGGGGCGCCCCGTGGAGGCGTTGCCCGGCAGGTAGCGGCAGGCGATGTCGAGGCCCGACGCGACCGGGTCGCCGGGCGGCAGCAGGGACCGTTGCAGTATCAGCGCGCGTTCCCGCTCGCGCCGGTACAGCCGCGCGTTGTCGATGCTGACGGCGGCCCGCGCGGCCAGTTCGACCGCGAGGTCCCTGTCCCGGTCGCCGAACGGCTCGCTGCCCTTCGTACGGGAGAACTGGGCGAGTCCGACGACGGTGTCGTGCGCGACCATCGGCACGGCCAGCGTGGACTGGACGAGGCCGCCCTCCGCGCCGGGGATGTGCTGGGGGCGTGCGGTGCGCAGGGCGTCCGCGCGGGAGGACGTGAACGGGAAGTGGTGGACGGCGCCGACGGGCACGGGCGTGCCGCCGGTCGCGGTGAAGGGGACGTCGGAGACGGCCGACGCGAAGGCGACGCGGCGCAGTTCGGCGCTGCCGTCGGCGAGCCCTGGCGGGGTCTCGTCGCCGGCCAGGAGACCCTGGTAGAGGTCGACGGTCGCGAGGTCGCAGAAGCCGGGGACGACGACGTCGAGGAGTTCGCGGGCCGTCGT
Organism: Streptomyces sp. 4F14; assembly: GCF_048159485.1. Lineage (NCBI taxonomy): Bacteria > Bacillati > Actinomycetota > Actinomycetes > Kitasatosporales > Streptomycetaceae > Streptomyces > Streptomyces sp. 4F14. The sequence goes on along the minus strand of NZ_JBLRVY010000018.1, from coordinate 174,828 downwards.
CTCCAGGTCGAGGGAGTTGCCGATGCGGGCGCCGGCCTCGTTCAGCAGGGCGAGGTTGCGGCGGGCCGCCGCAGCTTCGCGGGCCGCCGCGCGGCGGGCGGTGATGTCGATGCCGAGCCAGGCGATGCCGATCGGGCGGCCGCTGCCGCTGTGCACGCGGTACAGGTTGATCGACCAGTGCCGGCGTTCCTCCGAGCCCGGGGTGAAGCCGGTGACGTGCATGTCGGTGATCGAGTCGCCGGTCTGGAGGACCCGCTTCAGTATCGCGGTGACCCGCTCCGCCTCGGACCGCTGGAGGTAGTCGGCGACCCCGTGCCCCCGGTGGTCGTCCGGCGTCCCCCCGAACAGTGACGCGAACCGTTCGTTCGCCCGCCGGATCCTCAGATCAGGGTCGATCAGCAGGAACCCGAACGGCGATTGGCCGAAAATCGACTGCGAGGCGGCGAGGTCGGTCTCGATGCTGCGCAGGGTGCGTACGTCGACGACGATGCAGACGGCGGCCCGGTCGCCTTCCGGTGTGGTCGTCGGCATCACATAGACCTCGGCGAGGCCCCGCTCCCCGCCGTCCGGCGCCTTGAACGGCACCACGCCGGTCCACTCCCGGCCGTCCAGGATCTCCGCCATCTTCCGCTGGCCGCGTTCGCGCAGGTCGGGGTCGATGAACGCCTGGATCGGGTCCAGGCCGACGGCCCGCTCGGCGGCGACCCCGAAGATCTGCTCGGCCCGCAGGCTCCACTGGTCGACCAGTCCGTCGGGGCCGATGGAGAAGGAGGCGACGCGGATGTAGTCGTAGATGGACCCCGGGGGGTTGCTCTGCCAGACGGCGTCGGCGGGCGGGATGTCGGAGAGGGCGGAGGGCGTGACGGGGGTGAGTTTGCCGGAACGCGAGAGCCGGGAGGCGTCGGCGGGGGCTTCCGTGCGCGAGGGGCTCGCGGGGGTTCCGGTGCGGCCGGGCTCGTCCTGCGGGGTGCCCGTCTCCCGTATGCCGTCCGGCATCGTCCGGTGCGGGTGACCGGCGCCGGTCGGGCCCGTCCCCCCTCCGGAGGCGCCATCGCCGAAGGCGCCCGCGGCGTCCGACGGGTCCTGCGACCCCGTGGCCTTCGCTGGTATCTCGCTCACGCGAACCGTCCCCTCCAGCTCACCGCGCCCGGTACCGGTCACCAGGGGCGGCTGCCCGCAGTATCCAGCACTACGGGGCCGCTCGGCACGGTGTTCACGATCACAGCACGGTCCAGGCGTTTTTTGGACCGTTCCGTTCCAACACTTCCACTCTTCTAACCAGCGAGCACACCCTCGAACCACCCGAATCATCACGAGTCAGTGGCCGAAAATCGTCATACGGCGCCGGCGAGGCCCCCGTACCGGCGTTTGCGCAGGTCATTCGGGCACCGCCAGTTCGAACCAGACGGTCTTGCCGGTGGCGTCGGGGCGCGTGCCCCAGCGGTTCGCGGCGGACGCCAGCAGTTGCAGCCCCCGCCCGCTCTCGTCGTCCGGCCGCGCCGCCCGCTCCCTGGGCGGGTCCGGCAGCGGGTCGGAGACCTCGACGAGCAGGACGTCACCGAGGCCGGCGGGGCGGATCAGCCGTAGTCCGATCGGCCCGGCGGCGTGCCGCAGTGCGTTGGTCACCAACTCGCTGACGAGCAGCACCGCGACATCGCTGAGGCTCTCCAGCCGCCAGCCCCGCAGCTGCCTCCGGACGACCGCGCGCGCTCCGCGCACCGCTCCCGGATCCGCGGGGAACGTCCACTCGGCGCAGTCGCCTTCGGTGTCGATCACGCCGATCACTTCCCGCCCAGCGAGGTACAGCATGTCCCGGTTTCATAGGCTTGATAGCCACATACCCGATATCACATACCCCTTACCGCCCGGTCTGGCGCACAATGGCACGAACGGCGCACACCCCGTCACCCACACTCCGGCACACACGTCCCCCGAGCCCGCGCGGTCCGCCCCGCCTCACATCAGCCCCACCACTTCCCGCACGGCGGCCACATCCTGCTCCAGCCACGCGACGTCCCACACCTCACCCGGCGTCAGCCAGCGCAGCTCGTCGTGGTCCTCCAGCGGGGCGGGCCGGGGCGATCCGGGGCGCAGCCGGGCGACGAAGACCTGAAGCGCGTACGGCGGCCGCAGCGGCCACTCCCCCGGGACCCGGTCCCCGACCTCCGCGTCGACCCCGAGCTCCTCGCGGAGTTCGCGCGCGAGCGCGTCCTCGGGTTTCTCCCCGCGCTCGACCTTCCCCCCGGGCAGCTCCCAGCGCCCGGCCAGTTCGGGCGGCGCGCTGCGGCGGGCGGCCAGCAGCCGGCCCCCGTCGAGCAGTGCCGCCCCGACCACCACGATCCGCTCAGTCACGCACCGGAGCCTACGCCCGCGCGGGGGTCAGTTCCGGGTCGGGTCTCCGTGCTGCCCCGCCTGCTCGACCCAATACAGCTGCCGATGACCGGTGTTGTCGAGGCTGTCGGCGATCTTCTGCGCCTCGGCCCGAGTCGCGTAACGCCCCACGCGGTACCGGTTCCCGTTGTCGTCCTGTCGTATGACGAGCCAGGGCAGGGAGATGGTGTTGTTGTCGGTCATCGCGCCCCTCCGCCTCTCCCGCACGCCCCACCCGCTGAGGAAACCGCAGTACGCATATGCCCGAGCCTACGCCCAACCTTCACGCACCGAACACGCCTTTTCACCAACAGACATGCAACAAGCCAGCCAGGAGGGGGCGTACGCCCCCCGACCGACCCCGGCGACGCGGAGATCCGCCCGTTCCCGCCCGCCCGGCCGGGAAATGCGCGCGGCCGCGGGACGAACGGGAAACGACCGGAAATGACGGCACACGGGCGCGGGCCGGGCCCCGCATCGGCCCCGGCTCCCGCCTCCGCCTCAGCGCACCGGCAGGTGGTACGCCACGCGGTACCGGTCGGCCGGGATGACCACGTCGGCCGTCTCCACCGCTCTCCCCGACGCGTAGTACGTCCGCTGCACCACGATCACCACGTGCCCCGGCACCCCGCCGAGCGCGGACAGCTCGTCCGCGAGCCCCGGGCGGGCGCCGACCTCCTCCGCGACGTTGTCGACGATGACGTCGATCGCCCGCATCCGCTCCACGACCCCCATCCCTCCGAGGGGCCCCTCCTCGGGCAGCATGACGGGCGTGCGCCCGGTGAGCGCGAGGGGTTCCCAGGACGTGGACAGCATCATCGTCCGCCCCGCCTCCCGGAAGACGTACCGCGTACGCATGACGCGCTCGCCCGGCTCGATCCCGAGGCGGGCGGCGACGGCGGCGTCCGCCTCGGTCTGTTCGCTGCTGGAGTCCCAGCTCCCGCGCACGTCCGCCTCGGCCTGCTCCTGCCGGAAGGGCGTCGCCCCGCCGGCCGGGCGGAACCCGGAGCGGGCGATCCGGCGCGGCACGGGCCGCTCCCGCACGTACGTCCCGGACCCGGAGCGCCCCTCGACCAGGCCCTCGGCCATCAGCACCTTGCGTGCCTCCAGCGCGACCGTGTCGGAGACGCCGTACTCCTCGCGGATCCGCGCCTGGGAGGGCAGGCGGGTGTGCGGCGGGAGCGAACCGTCGGCGATCTTCTTGCGCAGATCCCCCGCGACCCTCAGATACGCCGGCTGCTCACCGAAACTCACTGGCCGCTCCCATCAGGTTTTACAGACAGCTACAGCCTGGCAACCGTGGGTTCCTCCATGCAAGCAAAGGCCAGAGAATCACTCGATGTGATGACAAAACCGGGGGCGGGGCTTTACGCAGGCACTTTCTCCCCGCTATAGCCGCGTTCACACCTCAGACGTCCAACCCGCTGTCACTGCCACTGCCGTCGTCGTACGAGGGTGCGGTCACCGCGAGTCCGAGCGCGGCGCGGGCGCCGACGGTCGAGGGGCCGTCGACGAACTCGTACCCGGCGTCGTAGTGCTCGTAGTACGCGTCCGTGTCCTCGGCGACGGCGGCTTTGCGCCACTCCACCCGCGCGGTGCGCAGGTCCTCGGCCAGGAGGTCGACGGCGGATCCGGCGGGGCCGGACCACACGTGCGCGTCCAGCGCCTTCGCCTGCTGGGCGAGCACGTCGCGGACCTGGCCGGCCCACGTCTTGTTGAGCTCCAGGTCCTCTTCCGGGTAGGTGTCGGGCTCGGTGTACAGGACGTCGTCGATCGCCGACATGGCCTTCAGGAAGGCGAGTTGGTCGGCGTCGAGGTTCGACTCGTCGCGGCGCAGCGAGCCGTGGAGGGTGCGGCCGAGGTCCTTGTGCGCGTAGACGCAGGTGACGGCGCGGTCGCCGGACTCCCAGCCCGCGCGCTCGGGCAGCAGCGTGTACCAGTCGGCGTCGTCCGGGACGGCCCACGGGTCCATCGTGTAGCGGGCCTTGAGGGCGAAGCACTTCTCGTTGCCGACGTCCCGCAGCTTCGCGCGCCCCGGGAACTCGTCGCCGCCGACGGGTACGACGCCGAAGATCTCGGCGTCGTGCGGGCCCTCACAGTCCGTCTCGTGGACGTCGTACACGTCGTCGCCGATCGTGTCGCCGGGCGGCAGGTCGAAGCAGTCGCCGACGTCGAGGGCGGAGACGGTGGTGGTGTCGGTGATGTCCTCGATGGCCTGCCAGGCGTCGGAGGCGCCGTTCGTGGTGAGCGCGAGGACCCACAGGGCGAGGCCGAGGGACGACAGGACGGCCCCGGCGACCGCCATCGCCCTGCCGCGCTCGCCGCGCCGCTTGATCTGGACCAGGGCGATGACGCCGAGGACGAGTCCGACGGCGGGCAGGAAGCAGAGCAGCCCGAGGACGAGTGCCGCGATGGCCACGCCGTTGACCTGCGGGGCCGGGCGGTACGGGCCCTGCGGCCAGCCGTGTCCCCAGCCCTGGCCCTGCCCCTGGCCCCAGCCCGGCGGCGCCGGCGGGGCGACCGGCGGCACCTGTCCCGGCTCCGGGGCGCGGAACGGGTTGTCCTGAGGCCCCTGGGGGTCGGGCGGCGGGGGTGTCGACACGGGTAGCGTGCTCCTGGTTCGGATGGTCCGTTTTTCACACAGGCGTGCGGGCGCATCGTAAGCGAGCGGTAAACGGGGGCGGGTATGCGGGCGGTCGTGCGGGCGGTGAACGGGCTCACCGCGCGGTGGGCCGAGGCCGTGGACGTCTCGCACGGTACGGCCTTCTCGGCGGCCGGGGTATGGCCCCTGCTGGCGTTCCTCGCGGACGGGGCGGGCGGGGCGGCGCGCGAGGAGCTGGCGGCGGCGACCGGGGTGCCGGCGGAGCGGGCGGCGTCCCTGGCACGGGAGTTGCTCGGCGGGCTCGGCGAAGCCGCCGGGGTGGACAGCGCGGCCGGGGTGTGGGCGCGGCGCGGTCTGGAGCTGCGGGAGACCTGGGGCGAGGGGCTGGCGCGCGGCGCGCTCACCGGTGACCCCGTCGCCGACCGAGGCGCCCTCGACGCATGGGCCCGCGAGCACACCGGCGGACAGATCCCCGCGATGCCGGTCACCCTCGACCGGTCGACCGAGCTGGTCCTCGCGAGCGCGCTCGCGCTGCGGACGCGGTGGGAGCACCGGTTCCACGAGACGATCCTCGACTCCGCGCACTGGACCGACCGTGAGTACCTGGGCCTGCGCCGGCGCACCGAGACACCCGACGAACTCGCCGTCGCCTCCACGCCGTTCGGGTACGTCACCCGGGTGCGGGTGCTCGGTACGGAGGGGCTGGACGTCCACCTCCTGCTGGGTGAGCCGGAGTTGAGCCCGGCGCGGGTGCTGCGGGCCGGCGTCGGCATGCTCCGCGGGGAGCATCCCGTCGTCCGCGGGTCCGAGCTGGGCCTCGGGGACGCCGGGCCCGGTGTGCGGGTGCGGGAGCGGGCGAGTGCGGTGCCGGCTCCGGTGGAACTCGACGTGCTGACGGCGGGGTTCGATCTGACGGCTCGTCATGATCTGCTGGCGAGTGGTGAGTTGTTCGGTCTAACGGCCGCGCGGGACAGGTCGCGCGGGCACTTCCCCGGGATCAGCGGGCGTCCCCTGGCGGTGAGTTCGGCCGAGCAGTGTGCCGTCGCGCAGTTCGGGGCGGAGGGGTTCGAGGCGGCTGCGGTGACGCTGGTCGCCGCCGCGGCGTCCGGCGTACCGCGGTTCCGGTGGACCACCCGGACCGTCGAGGCGCGCTTCGACCGGCCCTTCGGGTTTCTCGCGGTGCACCGGGCGACGGGGCTGGTGCTGATGGCGGGGTGGGTGGCGGAGCCGGCGGAGTGGGAGGTCTGACCGAGGGTCCGCCGCCACATCGCCGGCCGGCGGGGGTGAGGGCCGGACCACCACGGTGTCGCAGACCGGCGGCTGGGGGCTGAGGTGCCTCCGCGGGCGGGGTTCGGCCGGCCGCCGGTGTGGTCCGGGAACACTTGCACGGTTTGTTGCATACGCGGCGCATGCGATTTGTTGACGGCGTTGTCATCACGGCTTCGCGCATGGGGACGGGACAACCGTCGACCGCCCCAAAGTCGATTGCGGGCCCACCTGGTGAGCGCGTGGTGACCGAAGAGACGGTTGGGACAGCGACCGACAGTAGCTGTCCCCCCACACACCGCTGAGGAGACCCTCGTGCCTGTGTCCACCTGCGCCGGGCCCGCACCCGCCGGGTCCGTGACCACACGCCAGCCGTACGCCGGACGGCCCCCCGCCCCGGCCGTAGACGCCGTGGCCGCCGATCTGAGCCGGGTCCTGTTCGCCCCGTTCCGCAGGAGAGACCAGCGGCGCAAGGCCGAGATGTACTTCCAGGGCCTGCTGACCACGAGCGGCCGCAAGTCCGTACGGAACATCGCCGCGCACCTCGGCGACCCGGGCGCCGAACAGGGCCTGCACCACTTCATCTCGTGCTCCACCTGGGACTGGCGCCCGATGCGGGCCGCGCTCGCCGCGTACACCGAACGCCTCGCGCCCGCGCAGGCGTTGGTCGTACGGTCGATGCACATCCCGAAGGCCGGCGAGCACTCCGTGGGCGTGGACCGGCTGTTCGCGCCGCAGCTGGGCCAACTGTTCTGCGGGCAGCAGGCGATCGGCGTCTGGTACGCGTCCGAACGCTTCAGCGCGCCCGTCCACTGGCGGCTCCTCCTCACCGACCCCTGGGTCAGCGACCGGCGCCGCCGCGACCGCGCCGAGGTCCCCGAGAAGGCGTCCGCCGAGAGCCTCGAACAGTGCACGGCGGAAGCGGTGCTGGAGGTCGTCCAGCACGGCGGGGGCGTCGCGCGCAGGCCGGTCGTCCTCGACGTCCAGGGCGGTACGACGGCGGCGACGCTGACGCGGCTCACCGACGCGGGCGTCCCGGTGCTGGCCCGGGTCACGGCGGCGACGCGGCTCGCCGTCGCCGACCGGGCGCTGCCCGGCTTCCGGGCCGGGCTGCTGTGCGCGTCGCAGATCCTGGAGGCCACGAAGGGGCTGCGCAGGCCGGTCAGCTGGCCCGATCCGGCCCGCCCCGGGGCGGTGCGCTCGGCGCTGGCCTCCGTGGTCCGGGTGACCGTCCCCGACGCGCAGGGGCGGCGTCACCCCATGCTGCTGCTCGGCGAGTGGTCCGACCCCCACCAGCCGCCGTCCGCGGCCTGGTTGACCAACCTGAGCCAGTCGCCGGTGGGGCGCCTGGTCCGGCTGACCCGGCTGCCCGCGCGCGTGGAGGCGGACTTCACGGAGATCGGCGAACCGTGCGGGCTGCGTGACTTCATGGGCCGGTCCTTTCCCGGCTGGCACCGGCACGTCACCCTCGCGTCCGCCGCGCACACGGCGCTGGCGCTGGCCAGAACGGACCACGCGCTGACGATGCCGCACCTGTGACGCCTGGACCGAGCCCCCGCCGACAGGGCCCGGTTCCTGGTCAACGCCGTAGGACATCCCGAACTCTGTGCAGTCTCAACGCCAGTTGGATCTCAAGAAGGGGCCCGGGGTTCTGCCAGTCCGGGCCCAGGAGTGCCGTGATGCGTTCCAGGCGGCGCGAGACCGTGTTGGGGTGGACGTGGAGTGCCCCCGCCGCGCCCGTGGGGCTGGACTTCGCCGCGAAGTACGCCTCCAGGGTGACCGCGAACTCCGTGAAGTGGTCCTCGTCGTGGCGCAGGATGGGGCCGATCGTGGAGTCGACGAAGCCGCGGACGTCCCGGTCGTCGGAGAGCAGCACCCCGAGGAAGCCGAGGTCCTGGGGCGCGGCGGTGGCGCCGGGCGCGTCGAGGGCGGTGACCGCGTCCAGGCACCGCACCGCCTCCTGGAAGACGCGCCGCACCTCCAGGACGCCCCGCCCCGGCCCCGCCGCCCCGCAGGACACCGGCCGGCCGAGCAGCGGCGACAGTTCCCCGGCGACGGCCCGCGCGGCGCCGGACGCGTCGGTGCCGGGCAGCAGGAGGACCATGCAGCCGCCGTGCTCGGTCTTGAGGCCGGTCATGCGGTGGACGTAGGAGAGGGACCAGACGGTGGCCCGCCCGTGGTCACCGCCCTCGGGCCGCATGACCACGACGACGTACGGCTCGTCGAGGTCGACGCCGATCTGCCGGGCGCGCTGGGCGATCCGGCGGGGCGCGCGGGGCGGCGCGGAGACGAGTTCGTCGAGGAGTTCGTCGCGCAGGGGGCTCTCGGTGATGCCCGCGCTGCCCTGGATGAGGAGCTGGACGGCGCAGACCTGCGCGGCGAGCTGGAGGAGCCGCTCGTCGGCGCCGACGAGCGGTGTCTCGGGGTCGAGGACGAGGCACCCGAGGTTCTCGGCCCCCGCGATGACGGGCGCGACCCAGATGCCGTCGGGCGTGCTGACGGTGGTCCGGCGGGCGTGGGCGTCGAGGACGGCCTCGGCGACAGCGACCCGGGCACCGGTGCCGCGCCGTGCCCCGCCGCCCTGGCCCCCCTCCTCGCCCACGCTGCTCGCGAGCAACTTCCCGGCGGGGTCGAAGAGTTGGGCGCACCCGTCCAGCGCGGCGCCCGTCGCGGAGACGATCGTCGCGAGGTTCGCGCCCACCAGGGGCAGGCTCATGATCCGGCCGTACGCGTCGGTGAGTTCCTGGAGGCGGACGAGCCCGGCGCGGACCCGGAAGTTGTCCTGTTCGAGTTCGGTGGACTGGTGCCGGGCGCGTTGCAGGAGGCGCGCGTTGTCGACAGCGAGCGCGGCGAGGTCCGCGAACTGGATCATCGCGCCGATCTCGTCGGGCGTGAAGTGCCGTACGGCGCGCTGGGCGCCGTAGAGGACGCCGACGGCCGAGTCCCCGACCCTTAAGGGCACGGCGAGCAGGGCGCGCAGACCCTCCGCCTGGGTGGCCTCGTCGAGCCCCTTGGACGTGGCGAACGTGTGGTCGAGGATGCAGTCGGCAGTCCACGCGGGCGACCCGGTGCGCAGGACGCGCCCCCCGACACTGCCCTCGGAGACCAGGTCGACGTTGGTGCTCAGGTCGGTGACCGAGCCCTCGGCGGCGTGGCCGCGGATCCCGCCGTCGCGGTCGACGAGGACGACGAAGGCGACGTCGAGACTCAGCAGCCTGCGGGCCCGCCGGGCGACGGTGCGCAGGAGCGCGTCCACGTCCGGCGTGTCCATCAGGTCGCGGGCCGTGTCGACGAGCGCGGTGAGGTCGTCCTCCCACTGCCGTCGTCTGCCGGGCCGCTCGGGCAGTGCGCGGGCGAGCTGTACGGCCCGGCTCAGGCGCCCGAGTTCGGCGTCGGGCAGGCCCTCACGGCGGGCCCGGACGAGCAGCGAGTCGAAGCGGCTCGGCGGGCTGTCCTCCGCGAGGAGTTCCAGCACGGCGAGTATGTGACTGTCCGAGTTCGGCGACTCCATCACCCAACCCATCCCCCGTAGTTCGAAACCGATCTTCCCGGAAGGTAAAGGTCTGCCCGACCATCGGTCAACGCTCTGCGACACTTCGGCAGCGGAGGGTCAGCCCGGCGCCCCGAGTGGCCGACATGACAGCGTACTTGATGAAGATTCAGCCCCTCGGAAAACGGATTCAGCTCTGCGGAAAACCCCGGGGTGGGGGCGGTTAGGGCGCTTCTGATGGATATCCGCGGGAGAAGGAGCGGCACACCGAGAGCACGCACCGAACGCCGCGACGCCGCGGAGATCCATCAGAAGCGCCCTAGGGCTTCCAGATATGCCCGGACGTTCCGCCGGGTCTCCAGTACGCTGTCGCCGCCGAACTTCTCGCTCACCGCGTCCGCGAGGACCAGGGCGACCATCGCCTCGGCGACGATGCCGGCGGCCGGGACCGCGCAGACGTCCGAGCGCTGGTGGTGGGCCGTGGCCGGTTCGCCGGTCGCCAGGTCGACGGTCCGCAGGGCGCGCGGGACCGTCGCGATCGGCTTCATCGCGGCCCGTACGCGCAGGAGTTCACCGGTCGACAGGCCGCCCTCGGTGCCGCCCGCACGGCCGCTCACGCGGCGCAGGGACGGCAGGATCTCGTCGTGGGCCCGCGAGCCGGGGACCCGGGCGAGGCCGAAGCCGTCGCCGACCTCGACGCCCTTGATGGCCTGGATGCCCATGAGCGCTGCGGCCAGGCGGGCGTCGAGGCGGCGGTCCCAGTGCACGTGCGAGCCCAGCCCCACCGGCACGCCGTACGCCAGCACCTCGACCACCCCGCCCAGCGTGTCACCGTCCTTGTGCGCCCGGTCGATCTCCGCGACCATCGCCTTCGACGCGTCGGCGTCCAGGCAGCGCACGGGGTCGGCGTCGAGTCTCCGTACGTCGGACGGTGTCGGCAGGACTCCGTACGGCGCCTGCGCGCCCGCCAGTTCGACGACGTGGCTGACGATCTGCACGCCGGCCGTCTCGCCGAGATACGCCCGCGCGACCGCGCCCAGCGCGACGCGGGCCGCCGTCTCACGGGCCGAGGCGCGCTCCAGGATCGGGCGGGCCTCGGCGAAGCCGTACTTCTGCATGCCGGCGAGATCGGCGTGGCCCGGGCGCGGGCGGGTCAACGGGGCGTTGCGCCGCACGCCGTCCAGCTCCGCCGGGTCCACCGGATCGGCGGCCATCACCTTCTCCCACTTCGGCCACTCGGTGTTGCCCACCATCACCGCGACCGGCGAACCCAGCGTCAGCCCGTGCCGGACGCCACCGAGGAACGTCACCTCGTCCCGCTCGAACGCCATCCGGGCACCCCGGCCGTACCCGAGCCGCCGCCGCGCCAGATGCCCGGCGACCTCGGCGGTGGTGACGGGGACACCGGCGGGGAGCCCTTCCAGGGTGGCGACGAGGGCGGGCCCATGCGATTCACCTGCGGTGAGCCAGCGGAGTCGGGTCATGGGGGCTCCTTGGGGAGGTAGGGGGGTATGAGGGCCGGGTGGGTTCGGGCGGCTGTTCGGTCAACTCGCCACGTTTCCTCGTGAGTCGGCCGCGCGTCGACGCCTTGTGGCGGTGCCGGGCGCCGACTTGGACGCGTCGGTCACACCGGCTTCGACTCCAGCGCGTTGAGGGCCGCTTCGGTCACCTCTTCGGGAGTACGCCGGTCGGTCGTGACGATCGCCGTGGCGACCTCCTCGTACAGATGGCGGCGGGACGCCGTCAACTCCCGCCACCGGTCGAGGGGGTCGGCCGAGAGCAGGGGGCGGCCGGCGGCGAGGTCGAGACGGCGGGCCGCCTCCGCGGCGCCCATCGTCAGGTACAGCACCCGGCGTCCGAGGAGCAGCGCACGCGTGCCGGGGTCGAGGACGGAGCCGCCGCCGAGGGAGAGGACCCCGCCATGGCCGGCGAGCGCCCGGACGACCGCCCGCTTCTCGGCCGCGCGGAAAGCGGGTTCACCGTCCGCCGCGAAGATCTCGGCGATCGCCCGCCCCTCGGCGGTGACGACATCGTCGTCCGTATCCCGGAACCCGACCCCGAGCCGCCCGGCGAGAAGCCGACCGACGGTGGACTTGCCGACCCCCATGGGACCGACGAGCACCACGAGGGGCCCGACGGAGGACGACTCGAACTCGGCGTCACCGAAGGCCAGGGCGTCACCCCCGGCCCCGTCGCCGGACCACGCCGGAGACCCGACTCCACGGGGAAGCCGCGACCTTGACTCACCCCCGGCCGCACCACCGAACCGTGCCACGGCCCCAGCCCCACCGGTGGACCACGACAAAGACCCGGCCCCACCGGGAAACCGCGACCTTGACTCACCCCCGGCCACACCACCGAACCGTGCCACAGCCCCAGCCCCACCGGTGGACCACGACAAAGACCCGGCCCCACCTGGCAGCCGCAGCCTCGGCTCAGCCCCGGCCACATCGACCGACCCCGCACCGCCCCCGGCCGCACCACCGATCCACGCCACGGACCCGGCCCCGCCGGCAGACCGCCTCACGGGCCCACCCCCGCCGAGCAGCCGCGCCCCGGCCCCGCTGGTGCACCAAGTCGCCGTCCCAGCCCCGCCGTTCCCCCGGGCCGCCCCTCCCCTGTACCTCACGACGCCAGTGCCGGTAGGCCCGCTGCCAGTGTGTCCAGGAGGCCCGCTGTGATGCGGGGGCCGTCCACGGTCAGGAGGGACTCCGCGTGGAACTGCATCGACGCGAACCGGGCCGATCGCAGGGCGTGGACCTCGCCGGTCGCGGGGTCGCGGCTGACCTCGACCTCCGTGCCGTCGGGGAGGGTGAGGCGGTCCTGGTCGGCGCGGGCGGAGAAGGTGTTGTAGAAGCCGACGCGTTCGGGAGTGCCGAAGAGGTCGATCTGTCTCTGGACGCCTTGGTTGGGGGTGTCGCGCCGGACCACGTCCAGTCCGAGCCGCCGGGACAGGACCTGGTGGCTCAGGCACACCGCGAGGAAGGGTCTGCGCTCCCGCAGCAGGCAGCTGACGGCCGCGTCGAGGTGGGCGATCTTCACGTGCCCGGTGTCCTGGGGATCGCCGGGCCCTGGCCCCATGACGACGAGGTCGAACTCGCCGAAGACGTACGGCTCGTCGAACCGACGGACCGTCACATCGAGGTCGAGGGCCTTGAGTTGCTTCTCGATCATCGAGGTGAACGTGTCCTCCGCGTCGACGACGAGCACCCGCTGTCCGGCGAGCCGGGGCCGGGACCCGACCCGCGCGGCCCGGTCGGCGAGCCAGAAGTCGGCGACAGCCAGGTTGCGTTGCTCCAGCGCCGCCCGCACCTCGGGATGGGAGGTGAACCGCGTCGGCCCGCCCGCTTCGAGCGCCGCGACCAGCCCGGCCGCCTTGGCCCGGGTCTCGGCGACTTCGGCGAGGGGGTCGGAGTGCCGTACGAGCGTGGCCCCGACGCCGATGCGGACGCGCCCGCCGGCGTCGATGTCGGCCGTACGGATGAGGATCGCGGAGTCGAGGGTCCGCCCGCCCTGTTCGTCGCGGCCGATCAGCGCGGCGATCCCGCTGTAGTACCCGCGCCCGCGCGGCTCGTGGCGGGCGATGACCCGGCACGCACTCTCCAGGGGGCTGCCGGTGACGGTCGGCGCGAAGAGGGTCTCGCGCAGGATCTCGCGGGGGTCGCGGTCGCAGCGGCCCTCGATGAAGTACTCGGTGTGCGCGAGGCGGGCCATCTCCTTGAGGTAGGGGCCGACGACCCGCCCGCCGTCGGCGCAGATCCGGGCCATCATCTTGAGTTCCTCGTCGACGACCATGTACAGCTCGTCGGCCTCCTTGCGGTCGGCGAGGAAGTCGAGGACGCCGGGGAGGGTGGGCCCGGACTCGGGGTAGCGGTACGTGCCGCTGATCGGGTTCATGACGGCGGTGCCGTCGTGCAGGCTGACGTGCCGTTCGGGGGTCGCGCCGACGAACGTACGCTCCCCGGTGTGCACGACGAACGTCCAGTACGCGCCGGTCTCCCGCTCGACGAGCCGCCGGAAGAACGTCAGCGCCGAGTGGACGCCGTACCCGGTGATGTCGGCCGTGAACGACCGTTTGATCACGAAGTTGGCGCCCTCGCCGGTGCCGATCTCGTCCGCGACGACGCGCCGCACGATCTCGGCGTACTCCTCGTCCCCGACGTCGAAGTGACCCCCCGTCAGCTCGATCCCGGCGTCGGGGATCCGGGCCAGCGCCTCGGTGAGCGGCACGGTCTCCTGCGCGGTGACGGTCATCGCGATCAGGGGCGCCCCGTCGTCGTGGCTCTCGAACCCCCGCTCGGCGACCTGCCGGTAGGGGATGAGGACGAGCACCTCGGCGCCGGGCCCGCGGTCGTCGTGCTCTCCTGAGAGGGGTATCTCCCCGAGCGTGGAGGGGAGTTGGATGTCCCCGAGCAGTACGTCCAGCGAGCGCGGCCCGGCCGTCTCGGGCCGGAACAGCACCGCGAACGGTCCGGCGTTCCCCTCAAGCACCTTCTGCAGGGCGTCCGTTGTCATCCGAGGACCTCCTTCGTCGGCAGGACGACGGCGCAGCAGCGGGCCGCGTACTCCAGGGCCATCCGGTGGTCGTCCTCCCCGAAGTCCGCGACGGCGTCGGCGACGAGGAACGTCTCGATGTCGTGCGTGTACGACTCCACGCAGGTGGCCAGCACACCGACGTGCGCGTAGATCCCGCAGACGACGAGCTGATCGCGCCCGGCGTCGCGCATCCGCTGGAGCAGGTCGGTGTTGAAGAACGCGCTGTAGCGCCACTTGGTGAGCAGCCAGTCCCCGTCCCGGGGCGCGACGGGCTCGACGACCTCCCGGTCGGCGGGGTCGACCTTCATCCCCGGCCCCCAGAAGTCCTTGAGCAGACCGCGCTGTTGGGGAGTCATGCCGCCGGGCTGCGCGGTGTAGGCGACGGGGACGCCGGCCCCCCGGGCCCAGGCGGTCAACTCGGCGGCGTTGGCGACGAGTTCCGTACGCAGCACCTCGGGGATGGGCCGCAGGAAGTAGCGCTGGAAGTCGTGGAGCAGCAGCACGGCACGCGCGGGATCGACGCTCCACCCGGGCACGCGGGGCGGCAGGGAGTCGGCGGCGGGCATGGGATAAGGGTTGATGGAGGGCAGGCCGGGCATGGATTTCCTCTCGAACTCGCTGACAAAAAGGGCCGGTTGATCCTCAAGCCCCCAACGTCGCTCCCCCGTCGACCGTCAGATCGTGCAGCGTGATGTGCGACGCCTGGTCCGACAGCAGGAAGCACACCGCCGCCGCCACGTCCTCGGGCCGCGCGATCTTCCCCAGCGGGATCCCCAGCTTGAACGCCGAGGGCGAGCCGTCGATCGTGGCCTGCCGCCCGCTCTCGTCGGCCCACATGGAGCTCAGCATCGGCGTGTCCGTGGACCCGGGCGCGACGACGTTGCACCGGATCCCGTACCGGGCCACCTCCACGCCCAGCGACTTCGTGAACTGCGCGGCGGCGGCCTTGGACGCGGCGTACGCGGCCATCTCGCTGCGCGGCGTGCGCGCGGCGTTGGAGGCGACGGTGACGATGGCGCCACCGCGCCGGGGGATCATCCGGTCGACGACGGCCCGGGTCATGTGGAACACGCCGGTCGTGTTGACGGCGAACGTGTCGGCCCAGTCCTGCGTACGGAAGCCCCGGACCGGGCCGAGCCGCAGGATGCCGGCCGCGTTGACGAGGAAGTCGATGGAGCCGAGCCGCTGTTCGGTCTCGTCGACGACGCGTCGTACCGCGTCCTCGTCGGTGATGTCGGCGGGCAGCGGCGTGATGTCGAGGCCGTCGGCGGAGAGTTTGGTGGTGACCTCCGTCAGCTCCCGGGCGTCCCGGTCGACTGCGGCGACGCGCGCCCCGGCGGAGGCGAGCGCGTGGATGATCGCCGTACCGATGCCGCCCGCCGCGCCCGTCACGAGCGCGGTCCTGTTCGCCATGCCGTCCATGGAGCTCCTCACTTCGCAGGGTGCCAGGCGGAGGCGACCGCCACCGCTTGGCCGGGGTTGAGGCGGGGATCGCAGTGGGAGGTGTAACGCCCGGTCGGGCAGCCGGAGTTGGTGACGCACTCGACGACGTCGTCCGGCGTGGTCTCCAGGTGCAGCCCGCCCGCGACGCCCCCGGCGGAGCGCACCGCCTCCTGGAAGGCGGTGATCTCCCGCGCGACGGTCTCGGTGTGCCGCGTCTTGACGCCGCCCTCGGTGGTGACGGTGTTGCCGTGCATGGGGTCGGTGAGCCAGCTCACCGGATGCCCGGCGGCGCGTACGGCGGCGACCAGCGGGGGCAGCGCCTGCGCGACCGTGCCGGCGCCCATGCGGGCGATCAGCGTGAGCCGTCCGGGTTCGCGCTCGGGGTCCAACTTCTCGCACAGGGCGAGGAGTTCGGCGCTGGTCATCTTGGGTCCGACCTTGCAGCCGACGGGGTTGACGACCTCGGCGAGCAGCGCGACGTGCGCGCCGTCGACCTGCCGGGTGCGTTCGCCGATCCACGGCATGTGGGTGGAGGCGAGCAGCAGCCGGCCCTCGCGGTCGCGGCGCAGCATCGGGATCTCGTAGTCGAGGAGGAGCGCCTCGTGGCTGGTCCACACGGGCGGCTCCACGCCCGCGCGCCGCCCGAGGTGCTCCATGATCTCGGCGGCGGCCATGTAGCCGGTGAGCAGCCGCAGCGGGTCGGGCCGCCGGCTGTCCTTGTCGGGCTCCGGCGAGTTGACCATGTGGCCCCGGAACACGGGGAGTTCGACGCCGTCCACGGTCTCGGTGGCCTGCGAGCGGGGCTTGGCGAACTGTCCGGCGATGCGCCCGATGCGGACGACGGGACGGTGCGCGGCCAGCTTGACGGTGCCCGCGAGGAGGTCGAGGACGGCGGTCTTGCGGGCGACGTGCGCGGCCGTGCACTCGTCGGGGTCCTCGGCGCAGTCGCCGGCCTGGACGACGAGGGCGTTCCCGGCGGCGACCTCGGCGAGGGCGGCGCGCAGGGCCCGTACGTCCGCGCAGGTGACCAGTGCGGGACGGCGGACCAACTCGTCGCGCACGCGCTCCACTTGCTCCAGGTCCTCCCACTCCGGCTGCTGCCGCGCGGGTTTCAGCCGGATGTCGAGCAGGGTGTTGTCCACTGGGGTCTCCGTAGAGCTGAGGGGTCACGGCCTGCGGTGCGGGGCGAGCCGTGGTGCGCTCGGAGGAAACCGGCGGCGCGGGGCGCGGCGCGGGGTGCGGATGACGGCTCGCCAGGATTCTTGGGCGGCGGGCGATCTACGGCCAACGGCGCCCGGGGCAGTCCGTCAGGTGCGAAGGAGTCCATCAGGTCGGGGACCTGACATTGTCCCCGGGGGTTTCTTGCCGGGGTGCGGGGCGTCCGTAGAGTGAGGCGCGGCCGTGGCGCGGCGGGGTGGAACACCTGTGGCGTCGGCGGCTCTCCGGGCGGCGGCTCGGCCGAAATCCGTGGCGGCCCACCGCTGCCCGGCCTATTCGTATGCCATTTTACTTATCCGGATACGCCGGTCTTTTTCCTTATCGCGCCCAGATCGCTGTCGGGGCGGGGTGTTCGCGGCGGAGTTGCCAGTACGCGGTGAGGGCCGTCTGGGAGGTGTTGCCGGGGTGCAGTTTCTCCAGGAGGCGTTCGTAGAGCGGTTCGCGCAGCCTCAACCGGGCGATGACGGCGACGAGTTCGGTGACGAGCCGACGGTCGTGGCCCGCGCGCAGCTCCGCCTCGATCCACTGGTCGACGGCGCGGCGGCGGGAGCGCTCCAGGTCGTCGATCCGCAACTTGAGCCGGGGGCCCGCCTCCACGCCGGAGAACGCCTCGCCGGACCACAGGGCGAGGGCCTGGCGCAGCCTGCGCGCCGCGCTCTCCGCGTCGCCCGCCTCCATCGCGCGGTAGCCGGCGCCCGCGTACCGCTCGAAGTCCCAGGTGTCGAGGGTGCCCGCGCCGGTCTCCAGGCGGTATCCGCCCGGGAGTTCGGAGAGCAGGTCCTCGCCGCGCCGGCCGCCGCGCAGCGCCTCGGCGAACCGCTCGCGCAGTTCCCGGACGGCCGTCTGGACGACCAGCCTGCCGGTGCCGGGCGGCTCTTGGGGGGCGACCTCCTCGGCGAGCACGGCGGTGGGCACGAGTTGGCCGGGGTAGGCGGCGAGGAGGGCCAGGGTCTGGCGGGTCAGCCGGGCGGCCGGCAGGACGGGCATACCGTCCACTTTGACCGAGAAGGTTCCGAGCACCTTGATGTCCACGCTGCCCCCAAGCGATTCGCCACAAGTGTCGGCCGGATTCTAGATCTCGACCTCGCGAAATAATAATGGCTTTTTTGTTTCCGGGACAGCTCCTCCCGACCTGACACCTCGTCGGAAACAGCCGCCCAAAGTGGCCGGGATTTTGTTTCACTGGCTGTTCGTCCTGTTGGTGGTGTGTGTTCAGGGAGGGGCTCCATGAGACAGGAGAGGGCCACTCGGACGCGGCGGACTCTGCTGGACGCCGCGGCCGGGGTCTTCGACCGGGACGGCTACGAGGGTGCCTCCCTCACCCGGGTCGCGCAGGCCGCCGACACCTCGCTCGGCGCGCTCACCTTCCACTTCGCTTCCAAGGAGCACCTCGCCCGCGAGGTCGGCGAGCAGGGGTGCGCGACGACGCGGGCCGCCCTCACGGACCTGCCCGCGCACCCGGTGTCGTCCCTGGACTGGCTGGCGCCCTACACCCTCGCGCTCACCGGCCTCCTGGACCGGGACCCCGCGGTGCGGGCCGCCGCCCGGCTCACCCGCGAGCTCCTGTGGACGGCACCGAACTGGTACGCGGCCTGGCAGCCGGCGCTGCGCGAGCGCCTCGCGGACGTCTCCCCCGCCGAACTCCCGCCGGGCGCCGACCCGTCGACCCTCACGGCGCTCGCCGCCCACCTGGTCGCCGGCGCCGAGACCTGGGCCCGGCATCAGGCGTACCATCCCGACGCCCGGGAGCAAGGGTGTCTGAGTTCCACGGAGGACGTGGCGCGGATACTGCGGCTGGTGCTGGACAGCGGGCCGGCGGGGGCGCATCCCACGGGGGTGCGGCGGGGGTGAACTCCCTGGGGTGGCAGGGCTGTTGATGACGCGGTCGAACTCCCATGCACCGCACGGGAGTTGACTAACTCCCTTATGCCCCATGGCTGTTGGCGAACTCAACCCCACCCCAGGGCCGTTGACGAACCCCCGTGTGCCCCAAGCCCGTTGAGAGCTCAGGTCACCCCACCCCGTCCGCGCGCCCGGCGCCGCACTCGATGCGTGCGGCGGTCGCCGGGGTCGCGACTCCCGGCAGCAGGCAGCGCCAGATGGCCGCCACCCGGTCCGGCAGGTCCTGGTAGTCGCTCTCGATACGGGAGTGGATCTGCGCGCCGGTACAGGCGTTGACCAGGACGCGGGCCAGGTCCTCCACGTCGACGCCGGGCAGCAGTTCGCGGCGGGCGCGGGCCGCGCGCAGGTGCTGGCCGAGGACGTCCGCCCACTGGCGGTGCGAGTTCTGCTCCGGGACGACGAAGTTCTCCTGGTCGATCACGAGCCGCGCGCCGGCCTGGAGCACCGGGTCGGACAGCATCCGGCAGGCCCACATCAGCGTGAGGTCGACGGCGTACTGCAAGCCCTCCGAGGGCTGGGCCGGCGTCATGGACAAGGGCTGCGACACGACGATCTCGCGCGCGAGGTGCTCCTTGTTGCGGAAGTGGAAGTACACCGCCCCGAGCGTCAGCCCGGCCCGCTCGGCGATCTCCTTCACCGTCGCCCGCTCGAACCCCACCTGCCCGAACATCTCCGCGGCGGCCCGCAGCAACGCCGCCCGCGTCGCCTCCGCCCGCCGCTGCTTCAGCGTCCGGCTCGTCATCCCACCCTCCACGGGCTCACCCAGAGTTCCGACGGCCTCTCCCCCCCGGCCCGAAAAGAACGTGCTTCTCCTATCTCCACCCGAAGTGATCGTATCCCCGAAGCCCGGACCCCAACATCGGCTTGCGCGACCCGAGTTACCCGCCCACCGGCCCGAGCCGCACCTGCTCCTCGACGAGCCCGCGCGCGCCCGGCGTCCGAGACGTCCACCGCGCCGGGGACCGCCTCCGCCACGGCGCTGCGCCGGGCGCAGGCGTCGGACAGGCGGGCCTTGCGCTCCAGCAGTTCCACGAGGCGTTCGCCCACTCCCCCGGCGGCCGGCAGCCGGTGCACCCCGGCCACCGCCTGGTGTCCGAGGGCCGGGGTGATCCGGGGTTCGCACAGCACGACGACGCCCACGACGAGCTGCCCGGCCTCCACCAACCTCGTCCCACACCAGCCCCCCTGTCGCTATGGTCCAGCCATGACCACACTGCCCGACTGGATGCGTCCACCGCGCGCAGAAGGCTGGTTCGCGGACGACCTGGATGGCCTTCCCCAGGCACCGCGCCACACAGAACTGATCGACGGCGCATTCGTGTTCAGGTTCCCACCCCAGCTCCGGTGGCACAGCGAGGTGGTCGGCGGCCTCAAGTCCGCCCTCACAGCGCAAGTCCCTGCCGGTCTCAGAACCAGCCGGGACATGCCCATCCGCCTCGACAACCACAACAGACCCGAGCCGGACCTCCTGGTGACGGAGACCGCCTACGACAGCGACCGCACCTGGTTCACACCAGAGGAAGTACGACTCGCCGTCGAGGTGGTCTCCCCCGAATCCGCCCACCGGGACCGCACCGTAAAGCTCCACAAATACGCGAAGGCCGGCATCCCGCACTACTGGTGCGTCGAGGACGAGGACGGCGCCCCCGTCATCCACGTGTACGAACTCGACAAACCGACCGGCGCCTACGCCCCCGCCGGCATCTTCCGCAACACCCTGAAACGCCCCGTCCCCTTCGACATCACCCTGGACCTCGACAGCCTCACCCCGCCGCGCGCCGGGTAGGAAAAGGGGCCGGGCTCCGGAGAGCTCGGCCCCTTCTTCGTGCGTGGGTCAGACGTTGAACCGGAACTCCACCACATCCCCGTCCTGCATGACGTACTCCTTGCCCTCCATCCGGGCCTTCCCCTTCGCGCGGGCCTCTGCGACCGAGCCCGTCTCCACCAGGTCGGAGAAGGAGATGACCTCCGCCTTGATGAAGCCCTTCTGGAAGTCGGTGTGGATGACGCCGGCGGCCTCGGGGGCGGTGGCGCCGCGCTTGATGGTCCAGGCGCGGGATTCCTTGGGACCGGCGGTGAGGTAGGTCTGCAGGCCGAGGGTGTTGAAGCCGACGCGGGCGAGGGTGGCGAGGCCGGGTTCCTCGGCGCCCACCGACTCCAGCAACTCCAGCGCGTCGGCCTCGTCCAGCTCCGCCAGATCCGCTTCGAGCTTCGCGTTGAGGAAGATCGCCTCGGCGGGGGCGACGAGGGCGCGCTGCTCGTCCTTGAAGGAGTCGTCCGTGAGCTCGTCCTCGTCGACGTTGAAGACGTACAGGAAGGGCTTGGTCGTCAGGAGGTGCAGGTCGTGGAGGAGTTCGGCGCGCTCCGTGCCCTGGAGGATGCCCTCGGAGAACAGCGTGTCGCCACGCTCCAGGATCTCCTTCGCCGCCTCGACGGCCGCGACCTTCGGCGCGATGTCCTTCTTGATCCGGGACTCCTTCTGGAGCCGCGGGAGGACCTTCTCGATGGTCTGGAGGTCGGCGAGGATCAGCTCGGTGTTGATGGTCTCGATGTCGTCCTTGGGCGAGACCTTGCCGTCGACGTGGACGACGTTCTCGTCCTTGAAGGCGCGGATGACCTGGCAGATCGCGTCGGACTCACGGATGTTCGCGAGGAACTTGTTCCCGAGCCCCTCCCCCTCGGACGCGCCGCGCACGATGCCCGCGATGTCGACGAAGTCGACGGTCGCCGGAAGGATCTTCTGGGAGCCGAAGATCTCCGCGAGCTTGTCGAGGCGGGGGTCCGGCACGCCCACGACGCCGACGTTCGGCTCGATCGTGGCGAACGGGTAGTTGGCCGCCAGCACGTCGTTCTTGGTCAGGGCGTTGAACAGGGTCGACTTGCCGACATTCGGCAGACCGACGATTCCGATCGTGAGCGACACGTTGCGACTTCCCGTGAGTGGAGGGCCAGGAGCCGGGGCGGAGGGGACCCGGCCGGTCCGTGTGAGGAGCCCCGCCGTGGCCCGGAAACCCGGCCGATCCCCCAGTCTAAGCCGTACGCGTCCCCGCCCCGCCGTCCCTCTCGAACGCATGCGCAGGCCCGCCCCCACGGCGTGTCCCGCACCGGATTCTCCACATAAACCGACCTAACGTGGACGAGTGCACCGACCCCCGTGGGTGACGGAGACCGTGTGGAGGCGCCCGGCATGGCAGGCAACGGCAGGTCCCGGCCGAACGGCACCGGCGCGGACGAGTTCACCGAGGCGACGGTCGACGCGCTGAACCTCCTGCGCCCCCGCGGCGACGTCCCCCGCCCCACGAAGAGCGAACGGCCACCGGACGGGAAGGGCACCACCGGGACGGTACGCGGCGCCGGGGACGACGGCTCGACGCCGGCCCGCGCCAGGAGGAACGGCGCCTCTTCCCCCGTACGCCCCGGCAGAAACGGCCCCTCCAGCCCCGTACCCGGCGCTCCCCCGCGCAAGGCACCCGGCCAGGGCCGCAGCACCCCCCGCGCCGGTACGCCGCCTCAGGCGCCCGCGCCCCGCCGCAGCCGCCCCCCGCGCCCCCGCCGGACCGACACGCCGCGCGCCGCCCCCGCCTCCCGCTACCCCTCCCCCCGCCTCACCGGCCTCGGCAGCGGCCTCTTCAGCGCCGCCCTGATGACCGCCCTCGGCCTCCTCGTCGACCTCCTGGTCGGCGACTCCACGACCGTGTACGCGGTGCTCTACCTGCCGGTCTGCCTGCTGACGGCCCTCTGGACCCGCCGCGGCGACCTGGTCTCCGCCCCGGTCGTGCTCCCGATCGCCTTCGCGGTCGGCATCGTGTTCGTCACGGACGACGGGGACGGCGTCGGCGCCACCCTGATGGGCCTGGTGACGGCACTGGCGACACAGGCGGCCTGGCTGTACGGGGGGACGCTGGCGGCGCTGGTGGTGGTCGCCGTACGCCGCTACTGGCCCCGGCCCCCGGCGTCCCCGGGACGGCGCTAACCCGCCGCGTGCATGGCCGCGCCCACGATCCCCGCGTTGTTCTGCAGCTGCGCCGGCACGATCTCCGCCTTGATGCCCTGGACGAAGGGCAGGAACTTCTGCGCCTTACGGCTGACCCCGCCGCCGATGACGAACAGCTCGGGCGAGAAGAGCATCTCGACGTGGGCGAGGTACTTGGTCACCCGGTGCGCCCAGTGCTCCCAGGTCAGCTCGCCGTCCTCGCGGGCCTTGCTGGAGGCGCGGGTCTCCGCGTCGTGGCCGTGCAGTTCGAGGTGGCCGAGCTCCGTGTTGGGCACGAGCACGCCGTCGACGAAGAGGGCGCTGCCGATGCCCGTGCCGAAGGTGAGCAGGATGACCGTCCCCTTGCGGCCCTGCCCGGCGCCGAAGTTCATCTCGGCGACCCCGGCCGCGTCCGCGTCGTTGACGACCGTCACCGGCAGCCCGCCGAGGCGCTCGGAGAACAGCGCCCGCGCGTCGAGGTCTATCCAGCTCTTGTCGACGTTGGCCGCCGTACGGATCGTGGAGCCGCCGGTCACCACGCCCGGGAACGTGAGCCCCACGGGCCCCGTCCAGCCGAAGTGGTCGACGACCTCCTTCACGCCGTCGGCCACCGCCTCGGGCGTCGCCGGGTGCGGGGTGAGCACTTTGCAGCGCTCCTCCGCCAGGTCGCCCCTGTCGAGGTCCACGGGAGCACCCTTGATCCCGGAACCGCCGATGTCCACACCGAAGATCTGCATGGCTCCACGTTACGACGGCCCACTGACAGTCACCCGCCCGAGGGCCCTCTCAGGCCGTCCAGGCGGCCTCAGGCGGCTTCCGGACCGCTTCCGCCGCGCTCCGCGACCAGCGCCGCCGCCTCGTCCCGCAGATCGCGGCGCAGCTCCTTCGGCAGCGAGAACGTGATCGACTCCTCGGCGGCCTTGACCAGCTCCACATCGCCGTACCCGCGCGCGGAGAGGAACTCCAGGACCTCTTCGACGAGGACCTCGGGCACGGACGCGCCGGAGGTGACCCCGACCGTCGTCACGTCCTTCAGCCACGCCTCGTCGATCTCGCTGGCGAAGTCCACGAGGTACGCCTCGCGCGCGCCCGCGAGCTTGGCGACCTCGACGAGGCGCACGGAGTTGGAGGAGTTGCGGGAACCGACGACGATCACCAGCTCCGCTTCGGCGCCCATCTGCTTGACCGCGAGCTGGCGGTTCTGCGTGGCGTAGCAGATGTCGTCGCTGGGCGGGGAAATGAGCTGCGGGAACTTCGCCTTGAGGGCGTCGACGGTCTCCATCGTCTCGTCGACGGACAGCGTCGTCTGCGAGAGCCAGACGATCTTCGACTCGTCACGGACGGTGATCTTCTCGACGTCCTTGGGGCCGTCGACGAGCTGGATGTGGTCCGGGGCCTCGCCGGAGGTCCCGATGACCTCCTCGTGCCCCTCGTGGCCGATCAGCAGGATGTCGTAGTCGTCGTTGGCGAACCGGACGGCCTCTTTGTGGACCTTCGTGACGAGCGGGCAGGTCGCGTCGATCGTGGCGAGGCGCCCGCGCGCGGCCTCCTCGTGGACGACGGGGGCGACGCCGTGCGCCGAGAACATGACGATGTTCCCGGGCGGCACCTCCTCCGTGCGCTCGACGAAGATCGCGCCCTTCTTCTCCAGGGTCTGCACGACGTACTTGTTGTGGACGATCTCGTGCCGGACGTAGATCGGGGCCCCGTACTGCTCAAGGGCCTTCTCGACGGCGATCACGGCGCGGTCCACACCCGCGCAGTAGCCCCGGGGGGCGGCGAGCAGGACACGGCGGCGCGGCGAAGCGGTCATGCCTCCCATCGTAAGGGTGCGTCCGAGGGGTCGAAGATCCGCGCGTCGGGGAGACTGACGGCACGCTGCGCGCGGGAGCGGAGGTTCTTCATGGCCGACCCCCTCAAGGACGTCGACAAGGACGTCGACAAGGACGTCGATACGGCATCGTTGCGACGTACTCTCGGCTTCCGGGACCTGGTCGTCTACGGGCTGCTGTTCATCGCCCCCATGGCGCCGGTCGGTGTGTACGGCACGCTCGACGCGAAGTCGCACGGCGCCGTCGCCCTCGTGTACGTCGTCGCGACCGTCGCCATGGCGTTCACCGCGTTCAGCTACGCGCAGATGGTGCGCGTCGTCCCGCAGGCCGGGTCCGTCTTCGCGTACGCGCGCGTGGGGCTCGGCAACGGTCCCGGGTTCGTCGCCGGGTGGATGGCCGCGCTGGACTACGTCCTCATCCCCGCCGTCGCCTACCTGTTCTCCGGCATCGCCATGAACTCCCTGGTCCCCGACGTGTCCCGGTGGGTGTGGACCGCCCTCGCCGTCGTCCTGACGACCCTGCTGAACCTCTGGGGCGTACGCGCGGCCGCGCGCGTGGGGTTCCTCGTGCTCGCCATGGAGATCGTCGTCCTGCTCGTGTTCGTCGTGGCGGCGGTCGTCGTCCTCGCGCGGGACGGTGCCGAGCGGGGGTGGCTGTCGCCGTTCACCGGGGACGGTACGCAGGGGGGCTTCGCCCTGTCCGCCGTCCTCGGGGCCGTCTCCGTCGCCGTCCTGTCCTACCTCGGGTTCGACGCGGTCGCCTCCTTCGCGGAGGAGGTCACCAGCGGGTCCGCGCGCGTGGCCCGCGCCCTGCTCTTCTGCCTCGCCCTCGCGGGCGTCCTGTTCATCGCCCAGACCTACCTGATCGCCCTCCTGGAGCCCCTCTCCTCCGCCCAGCTGTCCGCGGAGCCCTCCCGGCAGGGTTCGGCCTTCTACGACGCCGTCGAGGCGTCCGTCGGCACCTGGCTGCACGACCTCGTCGCCGTCAGCAAGGCGATCGGCGCGGCGTTCGCTGCGCTGGCGGGGCAGGCGGCTGCCGGGCGCCTCCTGTTCGCCATGTCGCGCGCGGGCCGCCTGCCGCGTGCCCTGTCCCGGACCTCCGCCGGTGTCCCCCGCGCCGCGCTTCTGTGTTCGGCCCTCATCACCCTCGTCGCCGCGGTCTGGGCCGCCCGGCGCGACGACGGCATGGACCACCTGGTCTCGGTCGTCGACATCGGCGCGCTCACGGCCTTCACGCTGCTGCACGCGAGCGTGATCGGCTGGTTCGCGGTCCGCCGCGCGGGCGGGCCGGTGGTCTGGTGGCGCCACGTCGCGGTTCCCCTGCTGGGCGCGGCGATCACGGTCGCGGTGATCGTGGAGGCGTCGGGGACGGCGTTGGTGGTGGGGGCGGTGTGGCTGGCGGTGGGTTTGGGGGTGCTGGTGGTTCAACGGGGGCGCGCGAGCTGAAGGGGGCCGAGGGTAAGCGGGCGGGTGCGGGTCCGTCGTGGCTGGTCGCGCAGTTCCCCGCGCCCCTGAGGTGGGTGGGGGTGACTGTGCTTCGTCGAGTACAGGCGGCAGGCGGCGGTGCTCGTCGCAGCGGCTCCTTGGCAACCGGGGCGAGCATGCCGCCCTAAGGGGCGCGGGGAACTGCGCGAACAACCACGACGCACCCGCAGCCGAACCGCCCGCACCGGCGTCGGCTGCTTGTCGGCCGGCGTGAGCGGTCGTCGCCAGGGGCGCGGGGAACTGCGCGAACGGCCACAACGCACCCGCAGCCGAACGGGCCACCCGTTGTCAGTCCCGGCCGATACTCTCGGGCACATGGCTGTCAACACGTCCGCGGAAGCTCCCCTGCCCGTCGGGGAGGTGTCGCGGCTCATCGGGAGTTGGATCGATCGGCTGGGGGCGGTGTGGGTCGAGGGGCAGATCACGCAGCTTTCGAGGAGGCCCGGCGCCGGGGTCGTCTTTTTGACGCTCAGGGACGCTTCCCATGACATCTCCGTCGGGGTGACCTGTTTCCGGCAGGTCTTCGACGCCGTCGCCGATGTCGTGGGCGAGGGCGCGAGGGTCGTCGTGCTGGCGAAGCCGGAGTGGTACGCGCCCCGGGGGCAGTTGTCGCTGAGGGCCGCCGAGATCAGGCCCGTCGGCGTGGGGGAACTGCTCGTGCGGCTGGAGCAGTTGAAGAAGACGCTGGCGAGTGAGGGCCTGTTCGCGCCGGAGCGCAAGAAGCGGCTGCCGTTCCTGCCGCAGCTGATCGGGCTGGTGTGCGGGAGGGCGTCGGCGGCGGAGCGGGACGTGCTGGAGAACGCCCGGCACAGATGGCCCGCCGTGAGGTTCGAGGTGCGGAACGTCGCCGTACAGGGCGTGCACGCGGTCACGCAGGTCGTCCAGGCGGTCAAGGAGCTGGACGCGATGGACGAGGTGGACGTCATCGTCGTCGCGAGGGGCGGCGGCAGCGTCGAGGACCTGTTGCCGTTCTCGGACGAGCAGCTCGTGCGGACGGTCGCGGCGTGCCGTACGCCGGTCGTCTCGGCGATCGGGCACGAGCCGGACAACCCGCTGCTGGACCACGTCGCGGACCTGCGCGCGTCGACGCCGACGGACGCGGCGAAGAAGGTCGTCCCGGACGTCGGGGAGGAGCTGGAGCGCGTACGGATGCTGCGCGGCAGGGCCCGGCGTTGTGTGGAGGGGTTCGTGGACCGGGAGGAGCGGGGGTTGGCGCACGCGCTCGCGCGCCCGGCGATACAGGATCCGCACCGGATGGTGGACGAGCGGGAGGACCACGTGGCGTCGCTCCTGGAGCGCTCGCGCAGGACGCTGGGCCATGTCCTGGACCGCGCGGACTCGGAGCTGTCGCACACGCACGCGCGCGTGGTGGCCCTCTCCCCGGCGGCGACGCTGAAGCGGGGGTACGCGGTCCTCCAGCGCCCGGACGGCCACGTGGTCCGCGCGCCGGACGAGGTGGCGGCGGACGACACACTGCGCGCGCGGGTCGCCGAGGGCGAGTTCACGGTACGGGTGGCACAGGAAGAGCAGCGGGGAGCACAGGCATGAGCGGGACGACGGAAGAGACCCTCGGCTACGAGCAGGCGCGGGACGAGCTGATCGACGTGGTGCGCAGGCTGGAGGCGGGCGGTACGACGCTGGAGGAGTCCCTCGCCCTGTGGGAGCGCGGCGAGGAGCTGGCGAAGGTGTGCCGGCGCTGGCTGGAGGGCGCGCGGGCGCGGCTGGACGCGGCGTTGGCGGAGGAGGGCGAGGAGGAGGCCGAGTAAACGGGGTACGCGCACCCTGGACCAAAGGTTGGTTGAACATTGAACTTCCGTGGCGTACCGTCGTACCCGTAACCGGTCCGGCGTCCCGGATCCGGACGTGCACCTAAGGAAAGCCACGCATGTCTCTCGTTCTCGACCCCACCGCCCAGGACCTGCTGTTCCGTGAGGCCCACACCGCGAACGCCTTCACGGCCGAGCCGGTGACCGACGAGCAGGTCCAGGCGATCTACGACCTGGTCAAGTTCGGCCCCACGGCGTTCAACCAGACGCCGCTGCGCATCACCCTGGTCCGCTCCGCGGAGGCCCGCGAGCGCCTGGTGAAGCACATGGCCGAGGGCAACCAGGCCAAGACGCAGGACGCCCCGCTGGTCGCGATCCTCTCCGCGGACAACGAGTTCCACGAGGAGCTGCCGACCCTGTTCCCGGCGTTCCCGCAGGCCAAGGACGTCTTCTTCGCCGAGCGCCCGGCCCGTGAGGGCTCCGCGAAGGTGAACGCCGCCCTCCAGGCCGCGTACTTCATCATCGGCGTGCGCGCGGCGGGCCTCGCGGCCGGCCCGATGACCGGCGTGGACTTCGAGGGCGTCCGCAAGGAGTTCCTGGACGACGACCACACTCCGCTGATGGTGGTCAACATCGGTCACGCCGCCGAGGGCGCCTCGTACCCGCGCTCGCCGCGCCTGGCGTACGAGGACGTCGTCACGACGGTCTGATCAGCGCCGTAGCCGTACGGAAACCCCCCGGGGAGCCGGTCTCCGGGGGGTTTCTCCGTACGTACAGCGGTCAGGCGGTCTTCAGCGCCCGCGCCATCTCCGCGAGGCGGTCGAAGGAGGCCGTGCCGGCGACGACCGTGGTGGAGCCGTCGGCGCCGGTCAGGACGAGCGCGTCGTAGCGGCCGCCGGTCCAGCGGGTCCACTTGGCGCCGTCGATCTCGTCGGTGACCTCGGTCGCCGTGGCGCCCTGGCTCGCGTCGTCCACGAACTTGTCGCGCTTGTCCGACGCGGACTGCTCGACCTGGACGTACTGCCCGTCGGGCGCGCGGAAGCCGAGGTGCCAGGCGTCGGAGTCCGCGCCGTCGAACCGGACGGACGTCGCCTTCCAGGTCTCCGGCAGCCCCACGGGCGCGGAGACGGGGTACGACGCGGCGCGGCGGGCCGTCGCCAGCTCCACCGTGTAGTCGACCCGCTTGAGGTCGGGCTCCCCGTCGTCGTGCGGGATGAAGAAGTAGATGACGAATGCCGCCGCCACGATGAGCCCCAGGGAGAGGATCATGTCCCGGGCCGACTTCTGCTTGCCGTTCGAACCTGCCACGCCCCCTATCGTCGCAGGTGCCCCGCGCGCTCATCCGTGGGGTCCCCTGCTCATTTTTTCGTACTGGAGTTAGAGTCAGGAGTCAGAACCTCGCCCCGGCCGTCGCAGTATCGGTCAGAAAGGTGCGCCCCGTGTCCGAGCACCATCACTTGCCGTCCGAACTCGATGTCCCCTCCGAGGCCCCCGACCGCAACCTCGCCCTCGAACTCGTCCGGGTCACCGAGGCCGCCGCGATGGCCGCGGGCCGCTGGGTCGGGCGGGGCGACAAGAACGGCGCCGACGGGGCCGCCGTACGCGCGATGCGCACGCTCGTCTCG
The DNA here is from genome assembly GCF_048159485.1 of Streptomyces sp. 4F14. Taxonomy (NCBI): domain Bacteria; kingdom Bacillati; phylum Actinomycetota; class Actinomycetes; order Kitasatosporales; family Streptomycetaceae; genus Streptomyces; species Streptomyces sp. 4F14. The sequence goes on along the minus strand of NZ_JBLRVY010000018.1, from coordinate 145,321 downwards.
ACCGTCTCGATGAACGGCGTCGTCGTCATCGGGGAGGGCGAGAAGGACGAGGCTCCGATGCTGTTCAACGGCGAGCGGGTCGGCGACGGGACGGGGCCCGAGGTCGACATCGCCGTCGACCCCATCGACGGGACGACCCTCACCGCCAAGGGCATGCCGAACGCGATCGCCGTCCTCGCGGCGACCGAGCGGGGCGCGATGTTCGACCCGTCGGCCGTCTTCTACATGGACAAGCTCGTCACCGGCCCGGAGGCCGCCGAGTTCGTCGACATCAACGCGCCCGTCGAGGTCAACATCCGGCGCGTCGCCAAGGCCAAGCGGGCCACCCCCGAGGACGTCACCGTCGTCATCCTCGACCGCCCCCGGCACGCGGGCATCATCGACGAGGTCCGCCGGGCGGGCGCCCGCATCAAGCTGATCTCCGACGGCGACGTCGCCGGCTCCATCCTCGCCCTGCGCGAGGGCACCGGCATCGACCTCCTCCTCGGCGTCGGCGGCACCCCCGAGGGCATCATCTCCGCCTGCGCCGTCAAGTGCCTCGGCGGTGTCATCCAGGGCAAGCTGTGGCCCAAGGACGAGGAGGAGCGCCAACGCGCCCTCGACGCCGGCCACGACCTCGACCGCGTCCTCACCACCGAGGACCTCGTCCAGGGCGAGAACGTCTTCTTCGTCGCCACCGGCATCACGGACGGCGAACTCCTGCGCGGCGTCCGCTACCGCTCCGAGACCGCCACCACCGACTCGATCGTCATGCGCTCGAAGTCGGGGACCGTGCGGCGGATCGACTCCGAACACCGGCTGCGGAAGCTGCGGGCGTACAGCGCGGTGGATTTCGACCGGGCGAAGTGACGTAGGACCACCGATGAGGGCGTTCCCCCCGGGAACGCCCTCTCCTGTGAGCGGGTTTCCTCAACCCGCCTGCGCGACCCTGCTGTTGTCCGCCGCCCGTGCCGCCTTCTTGAGCTCCAGCTCCCTGCGGCGCCGGCGCGCGAGGACGACGCGGCGCTCGGCCGCCGTCAGGCCGCCCCAGACGCCGTACGGCTCCGGCTGGAGCAGCGCGTGTTCGCGGCACTGCACCATGACCGGACAGCGGGCGCAGACGCGCTTGGCGGCCTCCTCGCGGGAGAGGCGGGCCGCGGTGGGTTCCTTGGAGGGGGCGAAGAACAGCCCGGCCTCGTCGCGACGGCACACCGCCTCCGTATGCCAAGGGGCGTCTTGGTCCCGCACGGGCACCCGCTGGGCCGGAACGGCAGCTACCAGGGACGAATGCGGCGGTTGCAGCACGGTCTACTCCTGACGACGGCTTCGCGAGCGAGAGACGATTGCGAGAGGCGATGCAGCAAGCCCTACCCGCTGTACGCGCACCTATGCACTGAGTTCCGAACCGCGGGTTTCACACCCCTTCCCTGCCCTCAACGGTCCAGGTGCTTGTGCAAACCGCGGTCCACTTTGCGCTGAACCCGATCGAGAATGTCCGCGACGAGCCGCCCGCGCCGGGGTCTTCCCTCCACGCTGCCGAGCACCGCCCAGCCGTCCAGGTACACCACCGGGGCGTCCGGATCGCCCGAGTCCAGGGTGTCGACCTCGAAGCTGCCGAGGATGCCGCCGCCGTTGCCCCGCAGCGAGATGTTCTCCGGGACGCGGACCTCGACGCTGCCGAACACGGCGTACGCCTTGACGACGACCTGCTGGTACTCGAACAGGGCCTCGCTCAGATCGATCTCGACGCTGCCGAAGACCGCGTACGCGTGGATACGGCGCCCCGCGCGCCAGCGCCCGCGCCGGGTGGCGCTGCTGAAGACGGCGACGATGTTGTCGTCCGGGTCGGCGGGCAGCGCGCCGCCCGCCGGGCGGGGCGGGGCGGTCGTCCGGGGCGGGTGCGCGGCCGGGAGGTCCTGGACGAACACCTCCAGCTCGCCGACCGTCTTCGCGGCGAGGACGCCCTCGACGCGCTCGGCGTGCTCGTCGGCCGTGAGGCGGCCCTCGGCCAGGGCGTCGCGCAGGATGTCGGCGACGCGGTCGCGGTCGGCGTCCGAGGCGCGCAGGTCGGTGGGGGCCGGGGCGGGCTGTGGCGGGGTGTGCTTCTGAAGGTCCACGACAGCAGGGTAGCGAAACACGATAGATCGCGACACCCCTCCGGGATTTTCATTATCATCGAACTAAGCCTTGCCTCACCGGGGCGTTGTCAGCGGCAGGTTCTAGGCTGGACAGCGCTTGCCAATGGCGGCCGGCCGCAGACCATCAAGTGAGGAATGGGCGTCGATGCCTGAGTTCGCGTACACCGATCTGCTCCCCCTGGGAGAGGACACCACGCCCTACCGGCTGGTGACCTCCGAAGGCGTCTCCACCGTCGAGGGGCCGGACGGGCGGACGTTCCTCCAGGTCGAGCCCGAGGCGCTGCGCAAGCTCGCCGAGGAGGCCATCCACGACATCCAGCACTACCTGCGCCCCGCGCACCTCGCGCAGCTGCGCCGGATCGTCGACGACCCCGAGGCGTCCTCCAACGACAAGTTCGTCGCTCTCGACCTCCTGAAGAACGCGAACATCGCGGCCGCGGGTGTCCTGCCCATGTGCCAGGACACCGGCACGGCGATCGTCATGGGCAAGCGCGGACAGAACGTCCTCACGCGCGGGGGCGACGAGGAGGCCCTCAGCCGCGGCATCTACGACGCGTACCTGAACCTCAACCTGCGCTACTCCCAGATGGCCCCCATCACCATGTGGGAGGAGAAGAACACCGGCTCCAACCTGCCTGCGCAGATCGAGCTGTACGCCACCGACGGCGGCGCCTACAAGTTCCTCTTCATGGCCAAGGGCGGCGGCTCCGCCAACAAGTCCTTCCTCTACCAGGAGACCAAGGCCGTCCTGAACGAGGCCTCCATGATGAAGTTCCTGGAGCAGAAGATCCGTTCGCTCGGTACGGCCGCCTGCCCGCCGTACCACCTCGCGATCGTCGTCGGCGGCACGTCCGCGGAGTACGCCCTCAAGACCGCGAAGTACGCCTCCGCGCACTACCTCGACGAGGCCCCCGCCGAGGGCTCCGCGCTCGGGCACGGCTTCCGGGACAAGGAGCTGGAGGAGAAGGTCTTCGAGCTCACCCAGAAGATCGGCATCGGCGCCCAGTTCGGCGGCAAGTACTTCTGCCACGACGTCCGCGTCATCCGCCTCCCGCGCCACGGCGCCTCCTGCCCCGTCGCCATCGCCGTCTCCTGCTCCGCCGACCGGCAGGCCGTCGCGAAGATCACCGCCGAGGGCGTGTTCCTGGAGCAGCTGGAGACCGACCCCGCGCGCTTCCTGCCCGACACGACCGACGAGCACCTCTCCGCCGACGAGGACGACGTCGTCCGCATCGACCTCAACCAGCCGATGGACGACATCCTCGCCGAGCTGACCAAGTACCCGGTGAAGACGCGTCTCTCCCTGTCGGGCCCCCTGGTCGTCGCCCGCGACATCGCCCACGCGAAGATCAAGGAACGGCTCGACGCGGGCGAGGACATGCCCCAGTACCTCAAGGACCACCCGGTCTACTACGCGGGCCCCGCGAAGACCCCCGAGGGCTACGCCTCCGGCTCCTTCGGCCCCACCACCGCCGGGCGCATGGACTCCTACGTCGAGCAGTTCCAGGCCGCCGGCGGCTCCAAGGTCATGCTCGCCAAGGGCAACCGCTCCCAGCAGGTCACCGCCGCCTGCGACACCCACGGCGGCTTCTACCTCGGCTCCATCGGCGGCCCCGCCGCCCGCCTCGCCCAGGACTGCATCAAGAAGGTCGAGGTCGTCGAGTACGAGGAACTCGGCATGGAGGCGGTCTGGAAGATCGAGGTCGAGGATTTCCCGGCATTCGTCGTCGTCGACGACAAGGGCAACGACTTCTTCCAGGACCCGGCACCCGCACCCACGTTCACGACGATTCCGGTACGGGGGCCCGGGCTGGGCTGAGCCACCCGACAAGCAGCGTTGACAGAGCCCTCGGCGTCCGCCGGGGGCTCTGCTGTCATCCGGGAGCACAGGACGGATCTCAGGCAAGCAGAGGAGTTCCTGAAGGGGCGGGGCGGCCGGATTCGAACCGGCGTCCTCCGAGATGTTGTCGCGGCGCACTACCTCTGTGCTACGACCCCGCCTCGGGGAGAGGGTACGGGACCGGTGGGGGTGGGGCGCGGGAATAACGGGCCGTCGGGGGGTGGCAGTTGGGGTATATGCCTCTGTTTTGAGTGTGGGTGCGGTTTTGATACTGGGGGCTCATCCCCCTACGACGTGACGGAGAACAACGCGAACCGCTCGGCCGTGGCGGTCGGTGTGAAGACGGCCCAGCACGAGTTCCGCCTCTGCGGCTGACCGGCGTCAGCGGCCGGCCTCTCCCGGTTCGACGTGTCCCAGCCAGCACAGCACCGCCTCCGCCCGGGAGTGGACGCCGAGCTTGCCGTAGATGCGGCTGACGTAGTCGCGGACGGTCTTGTGCGTGAGCACCATCCGCCGGGCGATCTCCCGGACCCCGAGGCCGACGGCGAGCTGGTCCATGACCTGGCGCTCGCGCGGGGAGAGCCGGGAGCGCCGGTCGGCAGGCCCCCGCGCGCGGGACGCGGCGATCTCGGGCGCGAGGACGCTGGCCCCGCGCGCGGTGCACAGCAGGGCTTCGGTGAGCGGGATGCCGTCCCGGTGCTCCAGGAGGTAGCCGCGGGCGCCGTGACGGAGGGCGAGGTGTACGTCGTCCCAGTCGAGCCGGTCCGCGAGGACGAGGGCGGGCGGGAGGGCGCCGGGCACGCTGTCGGCGTACCTCTTGAGGACTACGGCCATGCCGGTGCCGTAGAAGAGGACGACGTCGTCGTGGGGGCGGAGTTCGCCGGGTGAGCGCAGGACGCGTACGCCGCCTCGGGGCAGCCGGCCGGGGAGGGTGCCGTCGTGGCTGACCAGGGCGACGGTCAGGGCGGCCGGCGTGGGGGGACGGGTGGGCACGGTTGCTCCAAGCACAGAATCTCTTGAAGTTTGTAACATGCGGACCGGCGTTCTGGCGTTGTTCCATGTCACACCGGTACGAGGCAACCCATCCCGTGCGTTCCACGTCCAGACCACCCGGATCGGGTGAACTTCCGCCGCTTCAGGAACAAGCGAGCGACTCCGTTCGCTGTACGGGACATGAGCGACTACCGCATCGAGCACGACTCCATGGGCGAGGTAAAGGTCCCGGCGCACGCGAAGTGGCGGGCCCAGACGCAGCGGGCCGTGGAGAACTTCCCGGTGTCCGGGCAGCGGATCGAGCGCGCGCACATCGAGGCGCTGGCGCGGATCAAGGGCGCGGCGGCGAAGGTGAACGCCGACCTGAAGGTGCTGGACGCGGACATCGCGCGGGCGATCGAGGAGGCGGCCGAGGAGGTCGCCGGGGGGATGTGGGACGAGCACTTCCCGGTGGACGTGTTCCAGACGGGCTCGGGGACGTCGTCCAACATGAACGCGAACGAGGTGATCGCGACGCTGGCGACGGAGCGCCTGGGCAGGAACGTGCACCCCAACGACCATGTGAACGCCTCCCAGTCGTCGAACGACGTCTTCCCCTCGTCGATCCACATCGCGGCGACGGCGGCGGTCACCCACGACCTGATCCCGGCTCTGGAGCACCTCGCCGCGTCCCTCACGCGCAAGTCCGAGGAGTTCGCGGACGTCGTCAAGTCGGGGCGCACGCACCTGATGGACGCGACCCCCGTCACGCTGGGACAGGAGTTCGGGGGGTACGCCGCACAGGTGACGTACGGCGTCGAGCGGCTGCGCGCCTCGCTCCCCCGCCTCGCCGAACTCCCCCTCGGCGGCACGGCGGTGGGCACCGGCATCAACACCCCGCCCGGCTTCTCCGCGGCGGTGATCGCGGAGGTGGCCCGTGCGACGGGCCTGCCCCTCACGGAGGCCCGCGACCACTTCGAGGCGCAGGGCGCGCGGGACGGCATCGTCGAGACCAGCGGTCAGCTCAGGACGATCGCGGTCGGTCTCACGAAGATCGCCAACGACCTGCGCTGGATGGCGTCGGGCCCGCGCACGGGCCTCGCGGAGATCTCGCTGCCGGACCTCCAGCCCGGCTCGTCGATCATGCCGGGCAAGGTCAACCCGGTGATCCCGGAAGCGGTGTTGATGGTCGCGGCGCAGGTCACGGGCAACGACGCGACGGTCGCGGCGGCGGGCGCGGCCGGCAACTTCGAGCTGAACGTGATGCTCCCGGTGATCGCGAAGAACGTCCTGGAGTCGATCCGCCTGCTGGCGAACGTCTCGCGCCTGCTCGCGGACCGCACGGTCGACGGCGTCGTCGCGCACCGCGAACGCGCCCGCGAGTACGCCGAGTCGTCCCCGTCGGTGGTGACCCCGCTGAACAAGTACATCGGGTACGAGGAGGCCGCGAAGGTCGCCAAGAAGGCCCTCGCGGACCGCAAGACGATCCGGCAGGTCGTCGTCGAGGGCGGGTACGTCGAGCGGGGCGATCTGACGGTCGAGCAGCTCGACGAGGCGCTGGATGTCCTGCGGATGACACACCCGTAACCAGCGGGGACGCAGATTTAAGATCACGAGAACCATGACGGAAGCCACAGCGCTGATTGGCCAGGGCACCTAATATCTGGTCATGGCAGACGAGGGAGCGGTGAGCGGCGTGAACGGTACGGCGACGGACGGCTCCCCGCCCACGACCGACGCGCCCGCCCGCTGGGCGCCGGGCACCCCCGTCCTGTGGCGCTACCGCGCGAACGGCGGGCCGGGTTTCCACATCGCCCGCCCCGTCACCGTCGTCCGCGACGACGCCGACCTCCTCGCCGTCTGGCTCGCGCCCGGCACGGAGTGCGTGAAGCCGGGCCTCGCGGACGGCACCCCGGTGCACCAGGAGCCGCTGGAGACGCGGTACACGAAGCCCCGTACCGTCCAGCGGGGCCGCTGGTTCGGGACCGGGGTGCTGAAGCTCGCGCGGCCCGGCGACCCGTGGTCGGTGTGGTTGTTCTGGGAACCGGGTTGGCAGTTCAAGAACTGGTACGTCAATCTGGAGGAGCCGCTGGCCCGTTGGGCGGGCGGGGTGGACTCCGAGGATCACTTCCTGGACATCTGCGTACATCCGGACCGGAGTTGGGATTGGCTCGATGAGGACGAGTTCGCGCAGGCACAGCGGGTCGGCCTGATGGACGCCGGGGCGGCGGCGCGCACCCGCGCCGCGGGGCTGGCCGCGGTGGAGGTGATCCGCGCCTGGGGAGCGCCGTACCGGGACGGCTGGGAGAACTGGCGCCCGGATCCGACCTGGACCGTTCCCGTTCTTCCGCAGGACTGGGACCGTACCCCCGTGCATGCTTCACCATGAGACCCTTGATGCGCCCCGGGACGGCAACCGTAGGATCGTCGTCCGGAAGGGCAGTGCGGCAGTAACTCCCGGAGCAGACACCAGGTCTGACCGAACGTCACCGAGGGGCGGCAGGACGTGAGCGAGGGGTACGAGGGCAACACCGGTACGGGCGGCGGCCAGTCGTCCCCCGGGGAGTCGGAAACAGCCTCCGGTCGCGCCGGTTTCCCGTTCCGTGGAGACGTATTCCGGGTATCGGATTTTCTGCGGGACCGACTGCGCGTACGGCGCGCAGCCCCGGACGGACGGATTCGACACGCGTGACGGAGCACCCGACCTCCTTCGAACGCCCTCAGGGCGCCGACCCCGCGGATCCCCGCGGGGCGCTCCTGCGTTCCCCGGTGCACTCGCCGGGCACCGCGGCACTGGAGACACCGCCGTACGACACGGGCGGTGACGACAAGAGCGATCCGGGCAAGGAGCCCGAGCACTCGCAGCCGGTGGCCGCCGAGCCCGACGCGCACCGCCCCCGCCCCGCGCCGGAGTCGATCCCCGCGCAGCCGGGCGGCGAGGTGCCGCAGGAGCGGCGCCAGGGCTCGTCGCTGCCGCCGGGCCAGCCGACGCCGATGCGGCGCGACGGCGACCGCCTCAGGTTCGTCGGAGCGGCCACCCGGCGCATCGCGCGCGGCATCGACCTCGACGAGATCGTGATGGGCCTGTGCCGGGCGACCGTGCCGACGTTCTCCGACGCGATCCTCGTCTACCTGCGCGACCCGCTGCCGGTCGGCGACGAACGCCCCACCGGGCCCCTGGTGCTGCGCCTGCGCCGCACCGACCGCATCCCCGAGGAGCGGGACTCGGAGGCCGGGTTCATCATCCCGGCGCCGCTGCCCGAACCGCCGGAGATCTCCGAACTGTCGTCCGCCATCGCCGAGTTGTGCGAGGTACGGCAGGGCGGGGCGCTCGCGGAGGTGCTGCGCGGGGTGAGGCCGGTGTTCGCGGACGCGCCCGCCGCGCGCGCCGCGCTGCCGGAACTGCTCGGCGAGGACAGCCAGTTGGTCGTCCCCGGCGGGCAGCGCGCGATCCTCGCCCCGCTGCGCGGCCGGCGCCGGGTGATCGGCGCGGCCGTCTTCATCCGCCGCGCCGACCGCTTCCCCTTCGAGTCGGACGACCTCCTGGTGGCCGCCCAACTCGCCACGCACAGCGCGCTCGGCATCGACAAGGCGGTCCTGTACGGCCGCGAGGCGTACATCGCCGACGAGTTGCAGCGCACGATGCTCCCCGAGCACCTCCCGCGCCCGACCGGCGTGCGCCTCGCCTCCCGCTACCTCCCCGCCGCCGAGACCGCCCGCGTCGGCGGCGACTGGTACGACGCGATCCCGCTGCCCGGCAGCCGCGTCGCCCTCGTCGTCGGCGACGTCATGGGCCACTCGATGACGTCCGCCGCGATCATGGGCCAACTCCGTACGACGGCCCAGACGTTGGCCGGGCTCGACCTGCCGCCCCAGGAGGTCCTGCACCACCTCGACGAGCAGGCCCAGCGGCTCGGCCAGGACCGCATGGCGACGTGCCTGTACGCGGTGTACGACCCGGTCTCGCACCGCATCACCGTCGCCAACGCCGGCCATCCCCCGCCGGTGCTGCTGCACCTCGGCGGGCGGGCCGAGGTCCTCAAGGTGCCGCCGAACGCGCCCATCGGAGTCGGGGGAGTCGACTTCGAGGCCGTCGAACTCGACGCGCCGGCCGGCGGGACGCTGCTCCTGTACACCGACGGGCTCGTGGAGTCCCGGCTCCGTGATGTCTGGACCGGCATAGAAGCCCTGCGCGAGAAGCTCGCCGCCACCGCGCAGTTGACCGGCCCTGACCATCCGCCGCCGCTCGAAGCGCTGTGCGACGAGGTGCTCGACATGCTCGGTCCCGGCGACCGGGACGACGACATCGCGCTGCTCGCCGCGCGGTTCGACGGGATCGCGCCCAGTGATGTCGCGTACTGGTTCCTGGAGCCGGAGGACGCGGCGCCGGGCCGTGCGCGGCGGCTTGCTCGGAGGGCCTTGGCGCGCTGGGGACTTGAGGAACTCAGCGATTCCGTCGAGCTGTTGGTGAGTGAGGTTGTCACCAACGCGGTGCGGTACGCCTCCCGGCCGGTGACGCTGCGGTTGCTTCGGACCGACGTCCTGCGCTGTGAAGTCGGGGACGATGTGCCGCAGTTGCCTCGGCTCAGGCAGGCTCGGGCGACCGATGAGGGTGGGCGGGGGTTGTACCTCGTGAACAAGCTGGCGCGGCGGTGGGGTGCGACGAGGCTCAGCACCGGCAAGGTTGTTTGGTTCGAGCTGAATCGCAGTTGAGTTTCGGCTTTCCGCCTGGTGGGGGCTGGTCGCGCCCACGCGGCGGTAGCCGCAAATTGACACAGCCCCGCGCCCCTGGCGGCAGAAAGGCGCCCGGTACTTTCCAGTACCGGGCGCCTTTTCTATTGGTCTCCGCCCGGATTGAACGGGTTCCCCCCGCCTGTCCCCAGCGTGTCCCCACCCGTCGGTGTCGGTGACGGGGATCTCGTCGGGGTCGGCGTCGGAGTGGGGGTCGGTGTCGGGGTCGGCGTCGGCGTCGGGGTCGGCGACGGGGAGTTGCTCGGGGACGGGGACGGCGACGAGGACTTCGACGGCGACGGCGACGGGCTCGGCGACGGAGTGGCCGTGATCGTCGGCTGGACCGCCGCGCCCTGCGTCGTCTCCAGCTCGAACTTGGAGACCTTCGAGGAGACCCCGAACGTGTAGTCGGCCCAGATCTGCGCCGGGTAACCACCACCGTTGATACGGCCCTTGCCGGGGATCAGCCCGGTCGCGCCGGTCAGCGTCACCTGCGGGTGCGGCGGCTTCGCGGACTCGCCGAAGAGGCCGACGGACGTCACCAGGTCCGGCGTATAGGCCGTGAACCAGGCCGACTTGTTGTCGTCGGACGTACCCGTCTTGCCCGCGACCTTCTGCCCGTTGCGGTTGGGGTTGTCGCGCACGGACGTCTTCGCCGTACCGTCGTCGACGACACCGGTCAGGACGGACGTGACCGTGTCGGCGGCCTCGCGGGTGATGACCTGGTCGCCGATCGGGTCCGGCTTGATGGTCATCGTGGAGGACTCGGCCTCCTCGATGATCGCCGGGGTGACCTTCTTGCCGTGGTTGTCGAGGGTGGCGTAGACGCCCGCCATCTGGAGCGGGCTCGCGCCCATCGTGCCGAGGGTCTGCGCAGGGACGGCCTTGAGGTCGGTGGTGTCCATGCCGAGCGCCTTGGCGGTCTCCATCACCTTGTCCATGCCGACGTCCACGCCGAGCTGGGCGAAGACCGAGTTGATGGACTTGTTCATCGCCGTCTGGACGGTGACCTGGCCGTAGTCCTGGTCGTCCTCGTTCTCCGGCGCGAACCCGATCGCGCTGCCGACGACGGGGCGCTTGCTGGTGCCGTCGTACATCGAGTTGACGTTGATCGTGTCGCCGTCCTGGGTCTTCGCGTCGTGCGCGAGGGCGGCGGCGAGGATGACGGGCTTGAAGGTGGACGCCGGCTGGTAGTCGGTGCGGGTCGCGTTGTTGATGTAGTGCTCCAGGTAGTCCGTGCCGCCGTACATCGCGACGACCTTGCCGGTCTTCGGATCGACGGATACGGCGCCGGCCTGGACGTCGCCGTCCACGGAGCGTTTCTTCTTGTCGAGCTTGCTGGTGAGCTGCTCCTTGACGGACGCTTCGAGGGCCGCCTGCTTCTTCTTGTCGATGTTGAGGGTGATGGTCCAGCCGCCCCGGTCGACGAGGGCGTCGGCGTCGGACCTGGTGGCGGCGCGGCCGGTGGCGACGAGCTGCCGGGAGAGTTCCCTCTTCGCCGCGTCGACGAGGTAGCCGACCTGGCCCTTGTTGCCGGCGGCCGGCTTGGGCTCCAGCGGGACCGGGAACTTCATGGCCTCGCGCTTGCCCTTGTCCAGCCACTTCTGGCCGACCATGTTGTCGAGGACGTAGTTCCAGCGGGCCTGGACGAGCTTCTTGCCGGTGTCGGAGGCGACGGCCCAGTCGTACTGGCTGGGGGCCTGGAGGAGCGCGGCGAGGTAGGCGCCCTGCTCGACGGTGAGGCGGTCGGCGTCGACCCGGTAGTACGCCTGGGCGGCGGCCTGGATGCCGTACGCGCCACGGCCGTAATAGCTGGTGTTGATGTACCCGGCCAGGATGTAGTCCTTGGACTTCTGGCGGTCGAGCTTCAGGGAGATGACGATCTCCTGGAGCTTGCGGGTGACCGTCTGTTCCTGGGTGAGGTAGTAGTTCTTGACGTACTGCTGGGTGATGGTCGAGCCACCCTGCGCGCCGCGCCCGGCGACGGTGTTGAGGATGCCTCGGGCGGTGCCCTTCAGGTCGATGCCGGAGTCCTGGTAGAAGGACTTGTTCTCGGCGGCGACGAAGGTGCGCTGGACGTCCTTGGGGATCTTGGCGAGGGAGACGTTCTCGCGGTTGAGGTCGCCGTCGCGGGCGAGGACCGTGCCGTCGCTGTAGCGGATGACGTTGCTCTGCTTGAGCGCGTCGGCGTTCCCGACCGGGATGTCGATCATCATGTACGCGGCGATGAAGGCGCCGATGCCGAGGAGGCACACCCCGAGGAACGTCCCCAGGATCTTCTTCCAGGTGAACATCCTGCGCAGGAAGCTGCGGCCGTCCTTGCCGCCCGCCGCCTTGCCCTTTTTCTTACCGCTTTTTTGTGCCGCGCGGCGCGCTGCCGCCCGGCCGCCGGGTATCGGCTCCGAGGCGCTGGGCGCTGCCTGCGGAGGGCCCGCCTCCTCCGGTACGGACACCGGCTCCCGCTCCGAGCGTTCCCTGGGCGCCGCGCGGCGGCCACCGCGCTGTCGCGCACGTCTGTCGTCCGCTCGTCCCATGAGTCCGCTCGCTCCGCTTCCGTCTCGGCAGGTCAGCTCAGAAAACTAACATCGCTCTCTATGACAAACGTCCGCCGATGCGGACTCTTACGGGCGTGATACTGCCCACCCGGGCACAACAGCCCCCGGGGTCACACCCGTTCCTCCCCAACGTTTTCGACGCTTCCGAACGCCCAAGGGTTGCCGCGAGCCGAAAAAGTGATATCACTTAGCTAGACCAACGCTAGTGACTTCGGGGGGACAACCCATGACCGAACAGCCCATGACGGACAATCCGGTACGAGAATTCCCGGCGCACAGCGTCGGCGGCGGGCTCGCCCTGTCGCTCGGACTCCTCGGGATGTTCGGCGGCATCGGTACGGCGATCTCGGCGGCGGCCGTCACGGCCGTCGCCGTCAAGGCCGTCCTCATCACGGGCGGCATCCTCGTCGCCGTGGCCGCGCTCTTCACGCTCTGCGGGCTGAACATGATCGCGCCGGGCGAGGCGCGGGTCGTCCAGCTCTTCGGCCGCTACCGGGGGACCCTGCGGGACGACGGGCTGCGCTGGGTCAACCCCTTCTCCTCCCGCGCGAAGATCTCGACGCGCGTCCGCAACCACGAGACGCCCGTCCTGAAGGTCAACGACGCGTACGGCAACCCCATCGAGCTGGCCGCCGTCGTCGTGTGGCGCGTCGAGGACACCGCGCAGGCGAGCTTCGAGGTCGACAACTACCTGGAGTTCGTCTCCACCCAGACCGAGGCAGCGGTCCGCCACATCGCCATCGAGTACCCCTACGACGCCCACGACGAGGGCGGCCTCTCCCTGCGCGGCAACGCCGAGGAGATCACCGAGAAGCTCGCCGCGGAGCTGCGCGAGCGCGTCGACACCGCCGGCGTCCAGATCATCGAGTCGCGCTTCACGCATCTCGCGTACGCTCCTGAGATCGCCTCCGCGATGCTTCAGCGGCAGCAGGCGGGCGCGGTCGTCGCGGCGCGTCGCCAGATCGTGGACGGCGCGGTGGGCATGGTCGAAGCGGCCCTCGCCCGCATCACCGAGCAGGACATCGTGGAACTCGACAACGAGCGCAAGGCGGCGATGGTGTCCAACCTGATGGTGGTCCTCTGCGGGGACCGCGCGCCTCAGCCCGTCCTCAACACCGGGACCCTTTACCAGTGACCTCCACCCCCTCCCCCGGCGAACGCCGGCCGCAGCGCAAGCAGGTGCTGTTGCGGCTGGACCCCGCCGTCTACGACGCGCTGGCCCGGTGGGCCGGCGACGAGCTGCGCTCCGCGAACGCGCAGATCGAGTTCCTGTTGAGGAAGGCGTTGCAGGAGGCGGGGAGGTTGCCGGGGGGTACGGGGCCGCTGCCGCGGAGGGGGAGACCGCCGGGGGGTTCCGGTTCCTCTTTGTAGCCGTTTCGCTACGGGGAGCACTTGCCGTGTCCTACAGTCAGGCGCAGAGCAACTGACCAAAGGGGGCACGCAAGTTGGTGAACCGTAAGGAGCTGAACCCGGAAGCCTCGCCGCAAGCGAAGTTCGGTGCGGAGTTGCGCCGGGTGCGGGAGGAACAGGGGCTGGTACAGGAGGAGATCGCCGAGGCAGCGAAGTACTCGGCGTCGCACATCTCGGCGGTGGAGACCGCCCGTAAGAAGCCGACTCTGCCGTTCGCGCAGAGTATGGATGTGGTGCTCCGCACAGGGGACTTCTTCGAGAAGGAGTGGCGGAAGATCACGTACGGGTCGCTGCTGCAAGGGTTCCCGGAGTACGTCGGCAATGAGGCTCGGGCCACGGAGGTCCGGCTTTACAACATCGGGATCATTCCTGGACTGTTGCAGACGCCTGAGTACGCGCGGGTGTTGGCGAACAGTGCCTTCGAGCGGGGAGAGATCACCGAGCAACAGGCCGACGACCGGGTCTCGTTCCTGTTGGATCGCCAGCAGAAGCTGCTCCAGCGCCTCCGTCCGCCGATGATGTTCGTGGTGATGGACGAGAGTTGCATCCTTCGGCCCGTCGGGGGCCCCGAGGTCATGGGTGCACAGCTCGACAGCCTGATCGAGTTCGCGGCCAGTCCCCGGACGATGCTTCAGATCGCGCCGTTCGCGATGGGGGAGCGCCGCTCGTTGAATCTGCCGGTGAACCTGATCACGATGGCGGACCGGACGATGCTCTACTACGCCGAGTCCCAAGCTCAGGGGAACTTTGCCCGCGAAACCCCCGCTGTGGCTGGCGCGTTGACGGCCTACCATCAACTACAGGCTGAAGCGCTGTCCCAGGCAGAGTCCGTGGCCATGATCAGACAGGTTCGAAAGGGCACCCCGTGACTACCGTTCATTCCCTCCGTTGGGTCAAGTCTTCGCACAGCGACAACGGCGGCAACTGCGTCGAGGTCGCGCTCTGGGTCAAGTCCTCGTACAGCGACAACGGCGGCGACTGCGTCGAGGTCGCCCTCGGCGTCGCCGCTCGCGGCCTCGTGCCCGTCCGCGACTCCAAGGCCCCGGAGGGCCCCGTACTCGGCTTCTCCTCCCCCGCGTTCGCATCCTTCACCGCCGGCGTGAAAGACGGTCAGTTCACCGCCTGACCCCGAACGCACCACGGCGGCCCCGCACCGCAGGGCCGCCGTACGCGCATTCACTCCCCGAGGATCTCCTCCGCCTCCAGCGTCACCCCGACCGCCTGGATCACCGAGGCGATCTTGAACGCCTCCTGGACCACCTCGCGGCCAACTCCCGCCTTCCGCAACACCTGTTCGTGCGAGTCCAGACACGCCCCGCACGCGTTGATCGCCGACACCGCGAACGACCACAGCTCGAAGTCGACCTTCTCGACGCCGGGGTTGCCGATGATGTTCATCCGCAGGCCCGCACGGAGGTTGCCGTACTCGTGGTCGGAGAGCAGGTGCCGCGTGCGGTAGAAGACGTTGTTCATCGCCATGACCGCAGCTGCTGACTTGGCCGCGCGATACGCCTCCGGCGACAACATCTCCCGTGCGTCCGGGGCGAGTTCACGCAGGACGATCGGTGAGCGGGAGGCGATGGCCGTAGCCAGAACCGTGCCCCACAACTGCTGCGGCGTGAGTTCGGAGTTGGTGATGATCGAACTCAGGTTGAGGCGGAGGTCCTTGGCGTAGTCGGGTATGCGGGACTTCAGCGCGTCGACGCTCAACTTCACTCACCCGCCAGCAGCTTGGCCGGGTCGAGGGTCGCCTCGCCCTTGGTCCAGTTGCAGGGGCACAGCTCGTCGGTCTGGAGGGCGTCCAGCACGCGGAGCACCTCCTTGGGGTTACGGCCGACGGAGCCGGCGGTGACCATCGTGAACTGGATCTCCTTGTTGGGGTCCACGATGAAGACCGCGCGCTGGGCGAACCCGTCCTCACCCTCGATACCGAGGTCGCGCATCAACTCGTGCTTGGAGTCCGCCAGCATCGGGAACGGCAGGTCGCGCAGGTCGTCGTGGTCCTTGCGCCAGGCGTGGTGGACGAACTCGGAGTCCCCGGAGAAGCCCAGGACTTGGGCGTCACGGTCGGCGAACTCGTCGTTCAGCCTGCCGAACGCGGCGATCTCGGTGGGGCACACGAAGGTGAAGTCCTTCGGCCACGCGAAGACGACCAGCCACTTTCCCTCGTACGACTTGTGGTGGATCGTCTCGAACTCCCTCCCCTTCTCCAGCGAGACACAGGCGGTCAGTTCGAACTCGGGGAACTTGTCACCGACAGTGAGCACGAGCGCTCCTTGAATCAAGGGGTTCGGACGAGGCAGATGCTTGCACAAGGTGCATTAATTACGGAAATAGATACACTCGGGAGTGTTGATCGGAGGTGGTTATCAGTGACCGTGGGTAACGTCGGGGCCAGAAGGCGCCAGCCCAGTCTGGCCCAGTTGCGCGCGTTCGCCGCAGTCGCCGAACACCTGCACTTCCGGGACGCCGCCGCCGCGATCGGCATGAGCCAGCCCGCGTTGTCCGGGGCGGTGGCCGCGCTGGAGGAGGCCCTCGACGTGACGCTCCTGGAGCGGACGACGCGCAAGGTGCTGCTCTCCCCGGCAGGGGAACGCATCGCCGTCCGCGCGCGGTCGGTGCTCGCGGAGGTCGGCTCGCTGCTTGAGGAGGCGGAGGCGGTCCGCGCTCCGTTCACGGGGGCGCTGCGCCTCGGGGTCATCCCGACGGTCGCGCCGTACCTGCTGCCGACGGTCATCGAGCTGGTGCACGGCCGCTACCCGGCGCTCGACCTCCAGGTCCACGAGGAGCAGACGACGAGCCTCCTGGACGGCCTCACGACGGGCCGCCTGGACCTCCTGCTCCTCGCTGTCCCCCTGGGCGTCCCGGGCGTCGTCGAACTCCCCCTGTTCGACGAGGACTTCGTCCTGGTGACCCCGCTGGGCCACCCGCTCGGCGGCCAACAGGACGTCCCCCGCGAGAAGTTGCGGGAGGTGAATCTCCTGCTCCTCGACGAGGGCCACTGCTTGCGGGACCAGGCCCTCGACATCTGCCGCGAGGTCGGCCGGGGCGACACCCCGGTCACGACGACGGCCGCCGGCCTCTTCACCCTCGTCCAACTCGTCGCGGGCGGCCTCGGCTGCACGCTGCTGCCGAGTACGGCCGTCACCGTCGAGACCGCGCGCAATCCGCACCTGCGCGTCTCGACGTTCTCAACTCCCGCGCCCGCCCGCCGGATCGCCCTGGTGACGCGGACCGGGGCGGCGCGGGCGGGCGAGTACCGCGAACTGGCGGCGGCCCTGCGGGAGTCGCTGCGGCCGCTGCCCGTCCGAACCGTGAACTGAGCGTCCGTAAAAGGGAATCGGGCGAGCAGGCCCCCACGGCCCGCTCGCCCGAGGGCGGCCCTGATTCCCCACGCCGCCCTGTACCGGTTCCCCCTCGTCCCGCCCAAGGTGCCGACGGGGAACCGGAGTTGCTACTCAGTCACTCCGTACGCAGCCCGTCCGGCCGCAGCAGCTTCAGCAGCGGCGGCAGGCTCAGCAGCGTCACCGCGAAGACGACCCCCGCCGCGATCCCGGTCATCGTCAGGACGCCGGACCAGTCGATGCGGATCTGCGTACCGGTCATGGCCAGCAGGATCGAGCCCAGGGCGATACCGATGCCCGTCGCGAGGACCAGGCCGAGGGCGATCGGGACCGTCGTCTGCCACAGGACGGACAGGGACAGCGTCCGGCGCCGGGTGCCGAAGGCGACCAGCGAGGAGAGCAACTTCCGCCGCTCCCGCAGCTGTTCGAGCTGCGAGACGAGGAGGCTCGCGCCGATCAGGCCGAGGACACAGGTCGCGCCGACCAGCAGCCCGGTGCGGATCTTGGCGTACTCGTCCGAGGTCCGCGTCTCGTGCCACATCATCGGCTCGTACGTCGGGCTGAGCACCGCCGCCGTGTTGCGGGCGTACTCGACCGCGTCGGGCAGGGACTTGTCGAGGGTGACGAAGACGCTGCCGTACGCGGTCTTCTCGATGTTCTCGGGCATCGCCTTCGGCGTCATCAGCAGGCCGAAACGGCGGTCTCCCGTGGGGTCGTCGACCGCGCGGGCGGACTTGATGCCGGCCGGGACGGTCCACGGCGCCAGGCCGGGGCGGTCCTGGTCCTTGCTGAAGTAGACGGTGGAGCCGGGCTTGAGGAGGCCCACGTCCAGGCCGTCGCTGTAATCCTCGCCCACCACCGTGTCCCTGGGCATCCGGAAGACGTCACCGTCCTGGCAGGAGGGCAGCTTGGCGACCTCCTGGAGGCTCGCGCAGTCCCCGAGCGTGACCCGGACGTAACGCCCGCTGCCGTCCTCGGACTTGAAGTACGTCTGGTCGCCCATGTAGGTCGAGGCGAGGCCGACGGCCTTCTCCACGCCCCGCGTCTTGTCGAGCGCGGTCTTGTACGCGGTGAGCCGGTCGTAGGAGGGGACCTGCACCTCCATGGCCGCGCGCGTGGTGTCCTGCCCGGTGTCCTTGGTGTAGTACCCGCCGATTCCGGCGAACAGCATCTGGAGCGCGATGGCCCCGGCCACCGCGACCGCGACCCCGTTCACCATCCGGGCGGCCGTACCGCTGCTCAACTGGAGCCGTCGGACGGCCAGTTGCCAGGCGACCCCGCCGGAGCCGAGCCGCGAGACGGTCATCTCCACGAGCCACGGCAGCAGCGCGGTCACGCCGACGAGCAGCAGGATCACACCGGCGACGACGAGGTACTCGTTGAACGTGCCCCGGTCGCGGCCCTGCCCGATCATCGGGTACAGCGCCCCGGCCCCGGCGATCGGCAGCAGCAGCCGCCACCACAGCCGGCGCCGCGAGGGGCGGGCCGTACGGACGACGCCCAGCGGTTCGATGACGACGCCGCGCAGCGTGAGCAGGGTGACCCCGACGGCCGCCGCCGGTACCGCGACGATCACCAGGAGCGCGAGGAGCGGCGAGGGGTTGAGGTCGCCGGACTGCACGCTGATCTCTCTCAGCTCGACCTGGCCCGCGAGTTGACGGCCCGTCACGAAGAACACGGCGCCGAACACGAGCCCGAGGAGCGCCCCCGCGAGCGCCTCGCCGGCCGCGATCCGCCGTGTCATCAGCGCGTCCGACCCCACCAGCCGCAGCGCCGCGAGCCGCTTGTCCCGGCGCTCCCCGCCGATCCGTACGGCCGCCGAGACGAACACGCCGACCGGCATCAGCAGTACGACGATCACGATGACGGTGAGCAGCACGAGGATCGGGTCGGGCGCCTGGGACTGCTTCGTCCGGTTGTCCCCGAAGTGGTCCAGCCGCATCACCCGGCCCTCGCTGGTCTTCGCCTTCAGGTCCTTGACGGTCGCGTAGTACGACAACTCCTGTGAGTTGACGATGCCTTGGTTCCCGATCGTCCCGACGACCTCGTACGGCAGCCGCTCCTTCAGCAGCTTCCCCGAGTCGGAGGCGAGGAGTTCCTTCAGCTTCGGCGAGACGATCATGCCGCCCGCCTTCGCGTACTCCTTCACGCCGGGCGCCAGCACCGCGTGCGGTCCCTCCGGCTCGACCAGCCGGCCGCGTACGGACTCCTCGCGGAACGTCGAGTCGGCGCGGGCGACCAGGACCGTGCGGTCCGACTTCTTCGGCTCGGTGTCGGCGTTGTACGTCCAGTCCGAGCGGGCGTCCTCCCGCGCGTCCCGTGCGCTCAGCGCGCTCGGCACGGCCGCCGTGAGCAGCAGCAGCGCGACTCCGAGGCCCACGCCGACGGCCGTCAGCAGCGCCCTCGACCAGCCCTCGCGGCCCCCGGCGAACGCGAACCGCATCCCCATGCCGAGGTCCCGGGTCCAGCTCCTCATACGACGCGCTCCATGTCCCGGGACTTGCCGTCGCGGACCACGATCTCGCGGTCCGAGTAGGCGGCGACGCGGGCCTCGTGGGTGACCAGGACGACCGCCGCGCCCGTCGTGCGGGCCGCCTCCGTCAGCAGCTCCATCACGCGCTCGCCGTTCAGGGAGTCCAGCGCGCCGGTCGGCTCGTCGGCGAACAGGACGCGCGGGCTGGTCACCAACGCCCTTGCCACCGCGACGCGTTGGCCCTGGCCGCCGGAGATCTCGCCGGGGCGCTTGCGGGACAGGTCGTCGACCTCAAGGCGCTCCATCCAGCCCAGGGCCGTCTTCTCGGCGGCCTTGCGGGGCGTGCCGTTCAGCCTGAGCGGCAGGGCGACGTTCTCGACGCAGGTCAGCTCCGGCACCAGCTGGCCGAACTGGAACACGAACCCGAACTCCGAGCGGCGCAGGGCGCTGCGGCGGGCGTCGTTCATCGTCGCCATCTCCTGGCCGTCGTACAGGATCGAGCCCGAGTCGGGCGTCACGATCCCCGCGAGGCAGTGCAGCAGCGTGGACTTCCCCGATCCCGAGGGCCCCATCACGGCGACGACCTCGCCGGGGTGGATGGAGAACTCGGCGCCGTCGAGCGCCATGGTGGGGCCGTACGCCTTGCGGAGGTCCTCCGCGGCGAGGAGGGAGCCGGCGGGTGCGGTCACGGGGCCACCGTCCTTGTGAAGAGGGTCAGTTGAGTGGTCATCGGGTCAGCGCCTCGCGGAGCTTCTCCAGGCGCGCGGCGGTGAGCTCCAGCCAGCGCAGGTCCGCTTCCAGGTGGAACAGGGCGTGGTCGCAGATGAGTTGGTCCGCGAGGTCGCCCTTGCGCTTGCGGTCGGTGAGGATGCGCATGCTGCGCAGGTGCTCCGAGCGCTGCATGTCGAGGATGTCGCCCGCGGCGCGGCCCGTCAGCAGCGCCAGCACGACCTTCGTGTACAGCGTCGACTGGAGATACGGCTCCGGCTTCTCCGGCGTCGCGAGCCACCGCTCGACATCGGTGATGCCGGCCCCGGTGATCGCGTACCGCTTCCGCTCCGGGCCGTCACCGGCCTCAATACCGTCGACCTCCACAAGGCCGTTCTTCAACAGCCGCGACATCGTCGAATAGACCTGGCCGTAGTGCAGCGGCCGATCATGACCGAACTTCTCGTCGAAGGCCCGCTTCAGGTCGTAACCGTGACGGGGCCCGGACTCCAGGAGACCCAGGAGGGTGTGACCGATGGACATGGGGAGGACTGTACATGCGGTGTATACGCGGTAGGTATACGCGGGGTGTGTAGCCCCTGACCTGGGCTTTGTTTCCGCAGGTCAGGGAGGATTGTCACGGCTTCGAAACAGGGTCACAGCAGAGGGGGCGGGCTCAGGAGCGCCCCAGGCCCCACGATGCAGCGCGGTGAATCCTTTCGGACAGCGGCCATCAGATTTGGACATCATTGGATCGACGCCCGAAATCGACGACTACCGCTCATGAGGTCCGTGATAAATTGCGACGCATCCATGATCATTTCAATTCTTTCGGATAACGAGGTTCAAGCCATGCAATCAGGTGCACGTGCGGCAATAGTCGGAGTAGCAGCGTTAGCGGCACTCGGCATTAATGCCGTACCCGCGTCCGCAGCCGGCGCCACTTCCTGCCCCAGCGATGGTCGCATTACTCAGTGGGACCGCTGCACCAGTCTTTCGAATGGTGTTCTGAGCGTGAGAACCCAGACCTCCGGAAACTATGTGACGGTAAACTACTACCGCACCGGCGGCAGTAGCCTCTCCGCTCGGCTCGGTTATGAGCGTTCCGGCTCCAGCGTTTACTCTGGATTCATCAATATGACCAGCGCGCCTTTCCATTACGAGCGGAGCTGGAACGTGAGCGCCAGCTGCTCGGCCTTTTATGGAAAGCTGGTCACCAGTGGGGGCACCACTTACATCACACCTCCGGCAGATCCGTGCTGATCTGACCGCTTGTATTCTGGCTGTGTAGCGCGGGACGCCTTGTGGGGTGTCTCGCGCTTCAGAATGAGGAAACACCTTGATTGACGCCGTTTTCCAAGGCCACTTCATGTTCTTGGCCCTGGCTGTATCGGTAACCGTGGCGGTGGGCCTCGGTTCTTATTTCTTTGTGGCCGGCAGAATGAGCCGGACGCAAGCTGTCTTCTATGCGCTGTGGGGGTCATCGACAGCTGGACCCGTCATGCTCACCTCGTGGTCGGGAAGCGGCGTGATGACGTACGAATGTGCCGTCAACACCGACGTTCTTGTGGCGTTCACCAGCACCCAGGGGCAGCTCAACGTCCTTCTGTTCGCTCCCTTCGGGCTGTTCGCCGCACTCGCGACCCGGCGTTCCCTCTTCGCCGTGGCTTCCGGGATTCTCTTCACGGTCACCATCGAGACCGCGCAGGCCACGGTTCCTTTCATCAGCCGCCTCTGTGACAGCGACGACTTGGTCGCCAACACTGCCGGCGCTCTCGCGGGAGCAGTCATCGGCCTGCTGATCAACCGCCGTATCCGCATCGGTCGCCCGATTCCCGGAGCATACGTACGACGCGCCGCGTTCGCCGGTGTCCCCGTCCTCGCCCTTGTCGGTGCCGCGTGGGTGATGGTCATCCATCCCACGCACGTGATGCAGCCCTCGAATGTGCCGACCGCGAGTTCCGTCCAGGCCCGCGCACTCGATGACGCTCTGGGAAAGGCTTTCGTTTCGGCTCCCGCGGTGAAGGGTGCCCTGTCCTTCGACAATGGCGACGGGACTGCGGTCGTCTCGATGCCACTCAAGGGCGGAGGGTACGCCGAGATTACCTGGCCCGACCGTGAACAGTTCACGGCTCACTTCACTCCCAGTTACCTCGGTGAGGGTGTCTACGCCTACGAGATTCCGGGGATCAGCCGCAGCGTCAACTCCGCGGACGGCGCCAGGAAGATCGCCGAGGAATACGCTGCCGGTTATGCGCCTTGGGCCATCGCGGGATCAAAGGTGAGCGTCCGTGCCATCGACGAGACCACGGACATCGGGTGGATGGTCGAGTGGCGCCGCTGGCGTGGTGACGTACTCATGCCCATGCGGCTGAACATCGCCATCGAGCCGTCCGGCCGCATGATCGACTTGATGGCACGCCACATCGAAGACCCGGAACTTCCAGAACCCCGGATCGACGAACGCAAGGCGTGGGAGATATTCGAGGCCGAGTACAAGCTCACACCGGGTCGAGGTGAGCGCGCGGAACCTGTTCATCTGGCTGAGCGCCGGGATGGTCGATGGCGCATCCACTGGCGCCTCTCCGCCCGCGACGGCAGCACGCAGCTCTCCGCGGTCGTGGACGCCACAGACGGCAGCATCCATCGTCCTGCCGCCACCGAGATCCCGAACGCCGAGCCGGTCCCGCAGCCGTAGAGCGCCTTCCCGCCGGCGCCTCACTCCTCGTCGGGCCTGAGGGGCGTATCCGTCACAGGCTCCAACTCCGCCTCCAGCTCCGCCTGTTCGCTCGCGTACCGCCGTAGATACCCCACCACCGTGTTCGTCACCGCCACCAGCGGTACGGCGACCACCGCGCCGCCGATGCCCGCGACCATTCCGCCCGCCGCGACCGAGAGGACGACCGCGAGGGGGTGGACGCTGACGGCGCGGCCGAGGATGAAGGGCTGGAGGATGTGGCCCTCGATCTGCTGGACGGCGAGGACGACGGCGAGGGTCATGACGGCCGTGAAGGGGCCCTGGGTCACCAGCGCGACGAGGACCGCCAGAGCGCCGGAGGCCACCGCGCCGACCAACGGGATGAAGGAGAAGAGGAAGATGAAGACGGCGAGGGGGACGGCCATCGGGACGTCGAGGAAGTAGATGCCGAGGCCGATGAAGATGGCGTCGATCAACGCGACGACGACCGTGCCGCGGACGTATGCCGTCAGGGTCGCCCATGCGCGCGGGCCCGCGCCGGCGACGCCCTCGCGGGCCGCGGCGGGGACCAGCTTGAGGGTCCACTCCCAGATGCGGCGGCCGTCGTAGAGCAGGAAGAGCGTGGAGAAGGCCGCTAGGAGGATGCCGGTCAGCAGCTCGACGATGACCGTCACGCCTTCGAGGCCGGCGGAGGTGATCTCGTCGGCGTTGTCGCCGACCGCCTCGCGGAGGTTCTTGGCGATCGCGTTGATCTGTTTGTCGGTGACGTGGAAGGGGCTGTCGAGGAGCCAGCGGCGCAGGTCGTCGATGCCGGACTGGATCTGGTTGGAGAGGTCGTCGATGTTCTCCATGACCTGCCAGGTGACGAACCACCCGAGCAGCCCGATGACGACGAAGCCGAGGACGGCGGTGAGGGCGGTCGCGAGCCCGCGCGGCACGCCCCGCCGCTTCAGCGCGGCGACGGCGGGCTCCAGCAGGGCGGTCAGCAGCAGCCCGATGACGAAGGCGAAGACGACGAGCTGGACCGCGCTGATGACCCGCATGAGGATCCACACGGTCCCGGCGAGCACCAGCAGCCGCCACCCGGCCTCGGCGGCGACCCGCACCCCCCAGGGGACGGCGGTCGCGGGGTCGGTACGGGGGACGGCCGGGCGGGGAGCCCGGCGAGGAGCCTGCTGGGGCGGGGCCTTCGGCTCCGGCGGCGAGGGGTCCGGCTTCGGCTTCGGCTCGTCCAGCACCCCGCCGTCCCGCTCGACCTCCGCGCGCCGCTCGTCGAGCCGCTCACCCATCTCGGACAGGCCCGCACCGAGCCTGCCGAGCCACCCTGGTACCCGCGACATGATCCGACCTCTTACCCCGTGTCTTCGCACCACTCCCTCCTTGGGAGTCGTCCGCACCCGACCGTACAGGGCAACAGCCCCTCCCTAAGGACCGGGAGGGGCTGAAGAAGGTTGAGAGATCGGTACGCCTAGTACCAGTTGTTCGCCTGCCAGAACGACCACGCGTCACAGGGGCTGCCGTAACGTTCGTTCATGTAGTTCAGGCCCCACTTGATCTGCGTCGCGGGGTTGGTCTGCCAGTCGGAGCCGACCGAGGACATCTTCGAGCCGGGGAGCGCCTGGAAGAGGCCGTAGGCGCCGGAGGAGGCGTTCACGGCGCGGTAGTTCCAGCTCGACTCGTGGTCGACGATGTTCGAGAAGCACTGCCACTGGCCGCCGGCGACCATCTGCCGGGCCATCGACTGGATCTCGGAGATCGAGTAGGAGCTCTGGATCGGGAAGTCGCCCTTGGCGGCCTTCGCCTTGGCCTCGGCTTCGGCCTTCGCCTTGGCCGCCTCCTCGGCGGCTTCCTTCTTGGCGATGGCGATCTCGGCGGCGGCCTTGCGGGCCGCCTCCTCGGCGCCCTTCTTCGCGCTCTCGTCCGCGGCCATGGCCTGGTAGGCGGCCTGCTGCGTCAGGGAGGCGGTCTGGACCTCGGCCTGCTGGCCCACGGGGATGTCCGCGAGGAGCAGGGCGTCGTCCGACGTCGTCTGTGCGTCGTTGTTCTGCTGCGCGGCGACGCTGCCCGAGGCAACGCCCACGACGCTTCCGACGGCGGTGACCGCGGTGGCCGAAGCCACTGCGAACCCCCGGACCGAGACCCGGCTCACACGGTTTCCTTCCAGCATCGCCCGCTTCGGTGACCCTGGCGGACGCGACGTGCCCCTGGCGCTGGCCTCCAACTACGGGGTCACGGGAAGCGCTGGCCCACCGGCGACCTCAAACAGGGGCCGCCTTGTGGTACTTGGGCGGCGTACGACGTCGTATGTGAAGTTTGGGGCGCCGTACCGCTGGGGGTACAGCTGTGTCGTACGCGGGGCCTGACAGAACCGAGACTCTGCCGTAACCAGCCGCCGATGACAATTCCGGGGTGGGTGTGAAAGCTCACATCGCCTGTGGGGCAAGGGATTTCGGCGAACCCTCCCGCACAGGGGCGCCGTCCCGCTAGGCTCTCGGCCTTTGCGGGACGGCGCCGAACTGCCGCCTGATCCGGGTCAGATGCTGCCGTCCTCCAGCATTTCGGTCACGAGCGCGGCGATCTGGGAGCGCTCGGAGCGGGTGAGGGTGACGTGCGCGAAGAGCGGGTGGCCCTTCAGCTTCTCCACCACGGCCACGACACCGTCGTACCGGCCCACCCGCAGGTTGTCGCGCTGGGCGACGTCATGGGTGAGGACGACCCGGGAGTTGGCGCCGATCCGGGACAGGACCGTCAGAAGGACGTTCCTCTCCAGGGACTGGGCCTCGTCGACGATGACGAACGCGTCGTGCAGGGAGCGGCCCCGGATGTGGGTCAGGGGGAGCACTTCGAGCATCCCGCGCGCGGTCACCTCCTCGATGACCTCGCGGCTCGTGACGGCCGACAGCGTGTCGAAGACGGCCTGCGCCCACGGGCTCATCTTCTCGGCCTCGGAGCCGGGCAGGTAGCCGAGTTCCTGGCCGCCGACCGCGTACAGCGGGCGGAAGACCATCACCTTCTTGTGCTGGCGGCGCTCCAGGACCGCTTCCAGGCCCGCGCACAGGGCGAGCGCGGACTTGCCGGTGCCGGCCCGGCCGCCCATCGAGACGATCCCGACGTCCGGGTCGAGGAGCAGGTCGAGCGCGATGCGCTGCTCGGCGCTGCGGCCCTTGATGCCGAACGCCTCGCGGTCGCCGCGGACGAGGCGGATGTTGCCCTCGGGGGTGACCCGGCCCAGCGCCTTGCCGCGCTCGGACTGGATCGTGAGGCCGGTGTGCACGGGGAGGTTCGCGGCCTCCGGGACGTACACGTGTCCTTCCTCGAAGAGGACGTCCACCTGGTCGCCCGGCAGGGTCAGTTCGGACATGCCGGTCCAGCCGGAGGAGTCCGTGATGGCGAGCTCGGCGCGGTACTCCTCGGCGAGGAGGCCGACCGAGGACGCCTTGATGCGCAGAGGCAGATCCTTCGAGACGACGGTGACGTCGTACCCCTCGGCCTGGAGGTTGCGTGCCACCGCCAGGATGCGGGTGTCGTTGTCCCCCAGCCGGTAGCCGCTCGGCAGGATGCTGGGGTCCGAGTGGTTGAGCTCGACACGGATCGAGCCGCCCAGTTCCCCGATCGGGATGGGCGCGTCCAGGCGGCCGAACTTCACCCGGTAGTCGTCCAGCTGGCGCAGGGCCTGCCGGGCGAAGTAGCCGAGCTCGGGATGGTGCCGCTTGGCCTCCAGTTCGGTGACGACGACGATCGGGAGCACGACTTCGTGCTCCTCGAAACGGGTCATCGCGGACGGGTCGGCCAGCAGGACGCTGGTGTCGAGAACATAGGTGCGCCGGTCGGACTTGTGGCGCTTTGTGCTGGTCACCACGGAAGGACGTACCCCCTCGGATGAGGTCGGGGAGCGACGGAGTGGAGCTGGACCGGTCCGAGACCCGTTTGCACGGGCCGGGGACCGGCCCTCCACTGCTTCGTCCGTGCCGTGACCGCACGGTCGGGCTGGTGCAAAGGGCCTCCCGGGCGGACGGCCCCGTGCCGTCCGCTGAGATCCGACACCCGTGGGTCGGGTGTCGACCTGCTTGGCTTATGCCCTCTAATTTGCGCCGTCATGCCACGGCAAAGCGCGGCGTCCTGGTGAACAGCTTGTTACGTGTGTGGTCCCCGCCGAGGTGACGGGCTCGCCCTCAGCCCCCGAAGCGGCGGTGGCGGGCCGCGTAGTCGCGCAGGGCGCGCAGGAAGTCGACCTTGCGGAAGGCGGGCCAGAACACGTCGCAGAAGTAGTACTCGGAGTGCGCGGTCTGCCACAGCATGAAACCGGACAGCCGCTGTTCCCCGCTGGTGCGGATCACGAGGTCCGGGTCGGGCTGGTCGCTCGTGTAGAGGTGGCGGCCGATCATGTCGATGTCCACGGACTCGGCGAGTTCGTCCATCGACACGCCCCTGTCCTGCGCGTCCTGGAGCATCGAGCGGACGGCGTCGGCGATCTCCTGGCGGCCGCCGTAGCCGATCGCGACGTTCACCAGTATCCCGTCGACGTCCTCGGTCGCCTGCTCCGCCTCTTTCAGCGTCAGCTGCATCTGGTCCGGCAGGAGGTCCTTCGTGCCGACGTGGTGGACCCGCCAGCGGCCGTCCGAGGCGAGCGTGCGCACGACGTCCTCGATGATGCCGAGGAGGGGGATCAGCTCCTCCTTCGGGCGGTCGAAGTTGTCCGTCGACAGGAGCCAGAACGTGACGACCTTCACATCCGTCTCGGCGCACCAGCCGAGGAACTCGGACATGTTGTCGGCGCCGGCGCGGTGGCCGTGGACCGTGGTCGAGCCCGACGCCTTCGCCCAGCGGCGGTTGCCGTCCATGATGACGCCGATGTGCTTGGGCACCTGGGTGTGGTCGAGATGGCCTTCCACCCGGCGTGCGTAGAGCCTGACCAGCAGGCCGCGCAGTTTGTCGCGCAGGATCACGTGATGTTCAGCCCCTCCTAAACGGCGGTCCCCGCAGGCGGGGAGCTTACCCCCAGGGGGAGTTGGGGCGCCTAATCCGGGGTAGGGATCTCTGTTTGTGCGGAGGCCGGTTCGGGCGGGGGTCCGGCGGGCAATAAAACGGGCCGGTCCGTGGGGGGGATACGGACCGGCCCGAGGGGGGGTTTCCACCATAACCCTTCGTGAGGGATGTCGTGCACATCGACGCCGAATTATTACTCTCCGGAGTCGCGCGACGACGCCGATCCGGGGGTGGAAGCCCTGTTCGTGGGGGTTTCGTGGCCAGAAAACGCGGGCGTACGGGGGTCCCTCGCACGGGGGAACGCGGCGCGCGGCGTCTCCTTGACGAAGGCGTCACCGCGCAGCCCCCTCCGCTGCGCGGTAACGCCCACGCAGCTTTGCTTGCGCGAATTGCCGACGCTGAATCTACGTGATGCCGGGGGCTCCGGGCACTCGTTCGCGATAACGATGTGGAAACCCTGTGGAGATCGGGGAGGATCGGCGACGATTCTTGGCCATTTATCCGGCGACCGGCCGCCGGGCCTCGATCAGGTGCCGCGCGCTGTACGCCACGAAGGGTCCCCCGGCGGTGATACGGCGGTGCAGCGCCCTCAGTTCCGTCTCGTACCGGGCCGCCGTGAAGCCGGGGACCATCCACACCACCTTGCGCAGGAAATGGACGACCGCGCCGATGTCGTAGAACTCCATGCGCGGGCGTTCCACCCTCAGGCCGACGATCTCCAGGCCCGCCTTCCGCGCCGCCTCCGCCTCGGCCTCCGGGTGCCGGTCGCGGCTCACCTCCTCCGGGAGCGGCCCGAGGAACTCCTCCACCAGCTCGAACGCGCTGCGGTGGCCCACGTGTTGGGCGAAGTAGGTGCCGCCCGGGGTGAGGACGCGGGCGATCTCCGGCCAGGGCGGACGGATCGGGTGGCGACTGGAGACGAGGTCGAACACGGCGTCGGGGAAGGGAAGTTCGCCGTCCTCCCCAGGCCGCGCGACCACCACGCCCCGGGGGCGCAGGAGTTGGGCCGCCCGCGCCGCGTTCGGGGGCCACGCCTCCGTCGCCGCCAGCACGCGGGGCGGGGTGGCCGTACGGGACAGCGCGAACTCCAGGACCTCCCCTCCCCCGGTGTCCACGTCCAGGGCGGCGTCCGCGCCGTCCAGGCGGGCGGCGAGGGAGACGGCGTAGGCCCAGGAGGGCCGCGCTTCCGTGGCACGGCCCTCGAACCAGGAGAAGTCCCAGCCGTCGGTGGGGGCGGCCTCGGCTTCGGCCACGAGGGACTCGTAGGTGGGATCGTCGGTCATGCGGGGATGGTGGCAAGGAGGCGGGTGGGGGCGCCGCTCATTTTCAGGGGAGCAGCGGGCGGACCTCCCGCGCCGTGAACCTCAGGAACCCCTCCGGGTCGGGTTCGTCGGGCGTCGGGAGGAGGACGACGCTGTCCGCGCCGGCCTCGGCGTACCGGCGGACCTCCGCCGCGATCGTCTCCGCGTCCCCGGCGACGCCGACCCCCGACAGGTTCTGCTTCTCCAGCTCGCGGGCCAGGCGCGGGGCCGCGTCCGCGCCGGTCGCGGCGAAGACGTACACGACGACGCGGTGCGGGGTCTGCGCGGCGGCGCGGATCTCCCGTACGCGGTCCGGAGTCGCCGACTCGTTCAGGACGGTGCCGTCCGCGATCCGGCCCGCGAGGCGCAGGGTGCGGGGGCCGATGCCGCCCACCAGGACCTCGGCGGGGGTCTGCGGGGGCCAGTCGAGGGCGACGTCGTCCAGGGAGACGTACGCGCCCTTGGTGGTGACGCGTTCGCCGGCCAGGAGGGCGCGCAGGGCGTTCGTGTACTCCGTCAGGAGCGTCAGCGGGGAGTCCGGGCGGGCGCCGACCTGGGCCATCCAGTCCTGGACGCCGTGGCCGACCGCGAGCGACAGGCGGCCCGGGAACATGCGGTGCAGGGCCGCCGTCTCCATCGCCGTCAGGGCGACGTTCCTGAGGGGGACCGGGAGGAGGCCCACGCCGATGCGTACGCGGTCGGTCCAGGCCAGCGCGGCCGACGCGGCGGTCAGGCCGCCCTGGAGGAAGCAGTCCTCCCACAGCCAGAGTTCGTCCAGTCCCGCGTCGTCGGCTGCCCGCACCGCCGACTTCAGGGCTTCCGGCGGGAGTTGAGGGCGGAGGATGGCACCGAGGCTGATCGTCATGGGGACTTACTATCCACGGGGGCGGGTGGCTACAACTCCTTATCCTGATCGGGAGGTGCGTTGTGGGGCGGTGGCGGGACGGGCGTGGGGTGCTGGTCGTGCACGGGCCGTCTCCGACGGAGGTGCCGTTGGAGATCGCCGCCTCCTACCGGGCCCGCGCGAAAGGGCTGTTGGGGCGATCCTCCGTCGAAGGAGCCCTGCTGCTGTCGCCGGCCTCCGGGATCCATACGTTCCGGATGCGAATGGCCATCGATGTGGCCTATCTGTCCCGGGACTTGAAGGTGCTGGCCGTGCGGACGATGGTCCCGGGGCGGCTGGGGCTGCCCCGGGTGCGGGCCCGGCATGTGCTGGAGGCGGAGGCGGGGGCCATGGCGGGGTGGGGGGTCGTGGCGGGGGTGCGGGTGGAGGTGGTGGGCGTGTCCTGAAGGGCTCCGGCTCGTTGTCCGGCGCATGAAGAAGATCGTTCTCGCGGTTCTGCCGCTCGCCGCCCTTGCCCTGACCGCTGTGCCGGCCCATGCCGACAACGACTCCGATTTCGGTGGGGGTGTGAACGCCGCCGACAACTGGAACTTCAGCGCCGGCGCCGTCTGTCTCCAGGAGGTCGCCGTCGTGCCCGTCGTCGGGGACTGGGTCGGCGACCATGTCAACAACTGCTCCAACGGGAACGTCATCGACCACTCCAAGTAGGCGGGACCGTCAGCCCTCCCTCGGGAACGTGATCTCCACGCGGCGGTTCTTCTTGCGGCCCGCTTCCGACGCGTTGTCCGCGATGGGGTACTGCTCGCCGTAGCCGCGGACGTCGAACGTCAGGTTCGGGTCGTTCAACTCGTCGTCCAGGACCGCCTGTACGGCGTTCGCGCGCTGGCGGGACAGGACGTCGCCGTGGGCGGAGGAGCCCAGGTCGTCGGTGAAGCCGAAGACTCTGATGCGGGTCGCGTTCTGTTTCTTGATCTCCGCCGCGATCGCCGCGATGCGGGAGCGGGAGGTGGGGGTGATCTTCGAGCTGTCCTTGCCGAAGAGGACCTCCGCCTGGAGGGCGAACTTCACGTCCGCGTTCGTGTCCTCCCTGCGTTCGTCGCCGGTCTGGTCCTCGACGACCTGCTTGATGTCGAGGACCTTGGGGGTGGCGAGGGTGCCGCCCTGCGGGAGCTTCAGGTCGGGGTCGTTGGGGTCGACCTGGACGGGGGCGGAGGCGGAGGGTTCGGTGCCCGGGGGGACGCTGGGGGCGTCGTCCGCGTGGGCGGGGGTGGTGAGGGTGAGGAGGAGGGTGGCGGTGAGGGTGAGCGTGTGTTTCATCGGCGGCCTCACCCGGAGATGCCGATCGTGGCGGTGGGGAACATGGGGAGCTGGAAGGCGACTTCGGTGGTGGTGGCCGGGGGCGCGGGGAACTGCATGAAGACCGGGAAGGACTCGCCGGACTTCAGCGCGGGGAGGTTGGTGGTGGTCAGGGGGCGCCCCTCGGTGTCGCGCAGGACGTAGTAGCGCTTCTTGCCCTTGGCGTCGACGAGGGTGGCTCCGCCGAGCGAGCTGCCGTTGCGGATGATCTCGGTCTCGTTCCCGCTGACCTGGGCGGGTACGTTCACCGCCTCACCGCCCTCGTTCTTCATCGCCCCGTTCACCGTGACGAAGCCCCCGGAGTCCCGTACGGCGCCGGTGATCTGGAGCAACAGGCCGTCCGGGCCCTTGAGTTCGGCCAACGGCTGCTCCGACTTCCCTTCCTGCGCGCTCGGCTGGGACCCGTCGCTCGACCGCCCTGCGGACGGCTTGCTCTCGGCCTTGTCGCCGTCGTCTCCCCCGCCACCGCCGCATCCGGCCACGCCGAGGGCCAGACCGGCCGCAACGGTCAGCGCGACCATCCCCCTGCGGGCCTTCGTCGTGAACCGCATGCTCATGCCTCTGCTTCCTTCGTGGTTGTCTCTCACGCGGCCAGGTGGACGTCGAAGAGGTCCTGCGGTTCCGGCAGGTGGAGGTTCTGCGGGTCCAGGGTCCACGTGCCGCCGTCGCAGTCGAGGACGGGAAGCTGGACGGGAGGTGTCTCGCCGTCCCCCGGCTCCTCGCCGCCCTCGTCCCCCGTGGGTGTGGGGGTAGGGGTGGGGGTGGGACTGGGAAGCGGGTCGAAGGTGCACAGCGACTCGATCTCGGCCGTGGCGCGGGCCCTCGAGTGCTGATCCTCCGTACCGGGGACGATCGAGTCACCGACGGACTCCTTCGTCCTCGCCTCGACCGTGTACCGCATGATGCCGGGGTTGCAGGTCGCCGTGGCCTCGTTCGCCTCCGCGAGCTGGTACGCGCGCCAGCAGTCGTTGCCCGCGCCGACGCCGTCGAAGATGTCGTCCCACTTCGTGGGGTCGAGGACATCGGCCACCCAGTCACCGGCGAGCTGGTCCCGTGTCTCCTGCGCCGCGGCCAGCGCTGCGGCGTCGGCGGCGGCCTGCGCGTCGCCTCTGTTCACCCCGGCCTGGCCGACCGCGAGATACGCGAACGCCAGAAAGAGCAGGCCCGCCACCACCGTGATGTAGATGGGGAAAGCCTGCCCCGCGTCACCTCGTCTACGGGCCGGTGTCAGGCTCCCGTGACCTTGGTGATCTGGTTCTTGATGGCGGTGAGGATCGTCTGCCCGATGTCCGTGCCGGTGATCGCGAGCACGATCGCCACGACCACCGCGATGATCCCGAGATACTCCACCGCGGTCTGGCCCACGTCGTACCGCAGTCTCCGCAGTCTGTTCATCGCCCTGTCCTCCGGTAGCCGCGCCGCTCTCTCCGCGTTCGGCGGAAGCGTAGGCGACGGGGCAAGAGGAGGGGGAGGGTCCGGGGGCCCAAATGTGGGCCCAAGAAAGGGAACGCATCGCTCAGCTCACCCCCCGCACCGGCGGCGGCGCCGTGCCGAGCCACTTCGCCGTGGCCTCGGCCCGGCTCGTGCTGTGCAGCTTCGCGAAGATCCGGTTGATGTGGTTCTTGACGGTCTTCTCGCTGATGAAGCAGGACACGGCGATCTGCTGGTTCGACATGCCGGACGCGATGAGGTCCATGATCTCCGCCTCCCTCGCACTCAGACGATGCCGCTCCCGGCCTGAAGCAGACTGTCCCACAAGTGGTTGCACTCGCGAAAGCACTTTGCTGAAAGTGCCTGGATAATGGGCAGTTGGGAGATCGATGCTGTGTGCAGTCGCATCTTCACGGGAGGTCCCCCAGAGCCCCTCCAGCACCGCGGTGGCCGCGGTGGGCGTCAAGTGCGCCCGCCCCCGCACGACGTCCCGCACGGCCCGCACCAACTCCTCGACCCCGAACTCCCCGTGCACGAGATACCCCCGCGCCCCGAGCCGCAGCGCTTCCCGCACGGTCGCCGACTCCCCGCTGTACGTCAGCATGAGGACGGCGCAGAGCCGCACCAGCCGGGGCAGCGCGGCGAGCCCGTCGACCTCGGGCATCCGGACGTCGAGGAGGACGACGTCGGGCCGGTGGCGCTCGGCGAGTTCGTACGCCTCGCGCCCGTTCACGGCCTGCGCGACGACGTCCATGCCGCCGGGCCCGCCGAGCAGCGCGGCGAGGCCCGCGCGGACCACGGGATTGTCGTCGGCCACGAGAACCTTCATCCGCCGCTCCCTTTCCGTCACGCCGCCCTCTTCTCGGACTGTCCCACCCTGGGCGGGAGTTGAAGCTCCACGCTGACCTCGGTGCCGCGCCCGCCCCGCCCGATCCGCAGCCGCGCCCCGAGGGCCGAGGCCCGCTCGCTCATCCCGAGCAGCCCGAAGTGCCCGGCCCGGCGCAGCGCGTCGAGGCTGGTGCCGGGCGGCAGCCCCGTGCCGTCGTCGTGGACGGTGACACGCAGGACGTCCCCGTGCACCCCGGCACTGACCTCGACCCGGCTCGCCCGGGCGTGCCGGTGCGCGTTGTCGAGGGCCTCGGCGGCGATGGTCAGCAACTCCCGTGCCACGAAGGGCGGTACGGGTACGGCGCTGCGCTCACCGGTCGCGCGGTAGGTCGTCGGCAGCCCGGTGCGGGACGCGAAGTCCGTCGTCCGCACGGCCAGTTCGTCGAGTACGTCCATCTCATCGCCGTCCTCGCTCTCCCCGCCCCGCAGGTCGGTCAGCAGTTCCCGTGACTCGCCCGCCGCGCGCCGGGCCGCCCCGGCGATCGACTCGGCCTGTTCGCGGACGCGTTGGTCGGCGCCGGCCGCGAGCGCCTCGGCGGCGAGGGCCATGCCGTACAGGGACTTGGCGAGCGAGTCGTGCATCTCCCGGGCCAGTCGGTCGCGTTCGGCGGTGACGGCCTCGGCGGCGGCGAGGCGGGCGCGGGTCTCGGCGAGGGCCTCGGTGGCCTCGCCGAACCTCAGCATCAGTCCGCGCAGGGCGGATCCGAGGGCGCCGGTGATGACGCAGAAGCCGGGGAGCAGGAGCCGTTCGGCGACCGATGCGCCGGAGCGCGCCTCCAGCGTCGTGTGGACGATGAGCAGGATGACCCCTTGCAGGGAGGCGAAGCAGGCGGCGCCGCGCCAGCCGTAGGCGATTCCGGCGAGCAGGGGGGTGCAGACGCTGACGTAGGCGAGGGTCGTGTCGGGGCCGGCGGAGACGAGGAGGAGCGAGCCGAGGAGGGTGTCGGCCGCGAGGAGGCTGGGGTGCCTCAGGAGCAGCGGGCCGAAGCGTTCCCAGTCGCGCAGGAGGGCGTACGACACCATGAAGGTGACGACGACGGCGGTGCCGACGAGGCGGACGCCCACGCCGGGTGAGGCGTTGAGGAGGGCGGAGGGGGCGGCCAGGGCGATCATCGCGAGCCGGAAGCCGAAGACCTGCCGGGACAGGGCCTGGAGGGCGTTGACCTGGAGGGCGAGGGGCGCCACCGGACGCGGCACCCCCTTCCGCCTCGACACCCCCATGCCGCCCCCTACTTCCCCGTGATCGTGCCGAAGTCGGTGCCCGACCCCAGCAGCAGGCCGGCGCCGAGCAGCAGCATCGTCGCCGGGACCATGAACGTGGTGATCATCAGCGTCGCCCGGGGGACCGCGCGGGCGGCCTTGCGGCGGGCGTTCTGGGCGTCCGTGCGGCGCATGTCCTTGGCGATGGCGACCAGCGTGTCGACGATGGGGGCGCCGAGCTCCTCGCCCTGCTGCAACGCCGTGACGAACATGGCGACCTGCTCGGAGTCGTTGCGGCGGCGCAGTTCCGCGAAGGCTTCGCGGCGGCTCATGCCCAGGTCCATCTGGCGCAGGGTGATGCGGATCTCGTCGGCCCAGGGACCCTCGTAGCGGCTGGCGACGCGGTCGAGGGCCTGCCGGAAGCCGAGGCCCGCGCTGACGACGACGGCGAGGACGTCGAGGAAGTCGGGCAGGGTGCGTTCGATGACGTCCTTGCGGACACGGATCGCGGACCAGATGCCGACCTCGGTCCACACGGCGCCGAAGGCGAGCATCAGCAGCGCGATGAGGGGGTTCCCGCGGAGGAAGAAGATCAGCGCCCCTACGGCGCCCAGGGTGCCGTAGACGGCGCGGCGGGCGGCGTAGCGGTCGATGGTGAGGCCGCCGGGGTTGCCGGCGAGGTCGATGCGGCGGCGGTACTTGGCGACCAGGCGGGGGCCCATGAGGCGCAGGACGGCGGGCGCGTACCGCATGCCCATGCGGTCGACCAGCGAGTCCACCGCGCCTGTTCGGGTCGCGCCGACCTCCAGGGCCAGCGCGAGGTCGGGGGGCAGTTTGACGTCCGCGCGGTACATGCGGATGCCGGTGAAGGCGCCCCACACGGAGGCCGCCATCAGGAACGCGAGCAGCAGAGCCATGTCCAACTCCCCCCGCTCAGACGTCGATCCGGGACATGCGCCGGATGAGGACGAACCCGACGGCGTACAGGCCGAAGGCGATGAGGACGGCGGCCTGGCCGAGCGGCGAGCCGGTCATCCGGTCCAGGGCCCCCTCCTTGACACCGTCCATGAGGAACAACGAGCCGACGCCCAGGAGGGGTACGGCGTACGCGGTCAGGTTCACCTGGGAGAGCTGGGTGCGGATCTCCCGTCGGGTCTCCTTGCGTTCCTCCAGCGTCTCGGTCAGGTTCCGCAGGGCGCCCACGACTTGGCCACCGGCCTTGTTGGAGAGGACCAACGTGGTGACGAGGACGACGAGTTCGCGGGACGGCAGCCGGTCGGCGAGTTCGCCGAGGGCGTCGTCCATGGACTGGCCGACCGCCAACTGGTTGGCGACCTTGGCGAGTTCCTCCCCGGCGGGCGCCTCCAGCTCCTCGGCGGCCATCCCTATCGCGGTGCGCAGGGCGAGGCCCGCCTGGGTCGCGTTGGCCAGGATGCGGGCCAGTTCGGGGAGTTGGTTGATGAACCGCTCGATGCGTTTCTGGCGCTGCCAGTTGAGGAACTGGAACGCGGAGCCGATCGCGATCAGTCCGGCGATCGGTCCGAAGAAGGGGGCGAGGACGGCTTGGCTGACGAGCCAGAGCCCGGCGACCGCGCCGAGCATGTACGCGGTGAACTCCCCCGGGGTGACGTCGAGTCCGGTCGTCGCGAGGCGCCGCTCCAGCGAACGGCCCAGGCCGGTGCGGCGGATACGGCGGTCGAGGTCGCGGAAGCGGCGGCGGCGTCCGGCGGGCGGCAACTGGCCGGTGTAGGAGAGCCGGTCGACGAGGGCGGCGCGCTGGGCGCGGCCGGTGGCGTACGCGTGCAGGCCCGCGACGGCGAGGGTGAGGCACAGGACGGTCAGCCCCGTGGTGAGCGTGGTGAGTTGGTCGAGGTCCATGGGGTCGTCCTGCCTAGCGGGCTTCTCGGATCGCGAGTTCGGCCGGGCTCTGGGCCACGCCGAACGCCTGGGGGATGGGCTGGCTGGCCATGTAGAGGCGGTCGGCGGTGCGGCGCGGGAGGGGGAAGTAGCGGAAGCTGCCGTGGATGCGGCCGTCGGAGGACATCGGGAGGGCGTCGAAGCGGGCGACGGTCGCGAGCCGGTACGGTTCGCCGCCGTGGCTGTCGAGGAGCGCTATCTCGGTGATGCGGCGGGCGCCGTCGGCGAACCGGGTGAGCTGGATGAGGACGTCCACGGCGCTGTTGATCTGGTCGTGCAGGGCGACGAAGGGGACCTCGACGTCGGACATCGAGGCGAGCGTCTGGAGCCGGGTGAGGGCGTCCTCCGCGCTGTTGGCGTGGACGGTGGCCAGCGAGCCGTCGTGGCCCGTCGACATCGCCTGGAGCATGTCCAGGGACTCGCCGCCGCGGACCTCACCGACGACGATCCGGTCGGGGCGCATGCGCAGGGAGTTGCGGACCAGGTCGCGGATCGTGATGTGGCCCTTGCCCTCGACGTTCGGGGGCCTCGACTCCAGCCGTACGACGTGCTGTTGCTGGAGCTGGAGTTCCGCGGAGTCCTCGATGGTGATGATGCGTTCGCCCTCCGGGATCAGTCCGGACAGGGCGTTGAGGAGGGTCGTCTTGCCGGTGCCGGTGGCGCCGGAGACGATCACGTTGAACTTGGCCTGCACGAGGCCCGCGAGCAGGAACAGCATGTGTTCGTCGAGGGAGTTGAAGCCGACGAGTTCGTGCAGGGTGAAGGAGCGGGGGAAGCGGCGGATGGTGAGGATCGGGCCGGTCAGGGAGAGCGGGGGGATGATGACGTTGACGCGCTCGCCGGACGGCAGGCGGGCGTCGACCATCGGGTTCGACTCGTCCACCCGGCGGTTGACCGTCGAGACGATGCGTTCGATGGTCTGCATGAGCTGGTCGGCGGAGGCGAACCGGAGCGGCAACTGCTCGACCCTGCCGCCGCGTTCGACGAAGATCGCGTCCGGTCCGTTGACCATGATCTCGGTGACCGAGGCGTCTTCGAGGAGCGGCTCCAGGATGCCGAGCCCCAGCGCCTCGTCGACAACTCGCCTGATCAGCCTGGCCCGTTCGGACGTCGACAGGACCGGGCCCTCACGGCTGATGATGTGCCCGAGGACCCGCTCCAGCCGCGCCCGGCGTTCGGCCGCCGCGAGCGCCGTCATCTCGGCGAGGTCGATCTCCTCCAGGAGCTTCGCGCGGTACGTCGCGACCAGGTGACCGTCCTCGCCCCGGCTGCCGTTCTCCTCGGGCGTGCTGATCCGTGCCCTGAGGCTCATGGGGACTCCGTTCGCTGGTCGTTCGGCATGGTCGCGGTCCGCTGGGCGGGGCCGAAGTCGCCCCAGCCGAAGAAGACGGACGGGATGGCGACGGAGGAGGTGACCCGGACGTCGTCGCCGAGGTCCGCGGCGACACAGCTGACGTCGATCCAACTGCTGACGGCGTTCCCGCACGCCTGCTGGGCCGTCCCGGCCGCGCGGGCCTCGCTGCGGGCACCGGCCCGGGCCGCCGTACCGGCCTGCTGTCCGGCGTACGCGATGATCCCCAGCTGCACGACGGCCATGCCGACGATGAGCAGGATCGGCAGGAACCCCACGTACTCGATGGCGACTTGGCCGCGGTCTCCACGACGCTTCCTCATGTCAGGGCCCGTTCCATTCCTCGACGGCCCCAGCGTGCCCCCGCACTTCGAAGGGCAGGGAGAGAACTCCGGGGAAGAGCACGGGCACTTGGAGCCGCACGGTCGCGGTCACGAACCCGGACCCGCCACAACTCACCTCCGCGTCCCCCTGCCAGGCCCCCGGCAGATCCTCGGTCCCGGCCTGCTCGCACGCCCCCGACCGCGCACCCGGGTCCGCGACCGCACCGGCACGGACGGCCGCGTCGGCGGCGTTCCCGGCGAGTGTGAACGTGTAACCGACCAGCACGCACTGCCAGATGGCGATGAGCGTGACGAGGATGACGGGCAGCATGCCGGTGAACTCGACGGCGACCTGGCCGCGGTCGCCGGTGAGGCGGCGCGGCGGAGGGGCGGTGCCGGGGTCGTCCGGCGGGTGGGTGGGGCGGCGTCCCACCACGCCGGCGAGCACACGACCCGGCAACCCGTAGGGGCGGCGCCCCACGGCGCCCGTCGCACCGGCGAACCTGTGCCTGATCCGTCCGGCGAGCCCGGACCCGACCGCGCCGCCGCGCCCGCGTCGCACGGCGTCGGCGCCCCCGCACCCCACCACGCGGGCACGCTCGCGCTCCGCCCCGTCGACAGACCCACACGCCGCCGCCCCGGTGAGCCCGCGTTCCACCACGCCGAGAAGCCCACGGCCCGCCTCACCGGCGAACCCGCGCCGCCCTCCGGCGGAGGGTTCACGGTCCGTCACGCCGATCACCCGGTGTCTCATCGCGCTCACTCCTTCCGCCGCCTCAAGCCCGCCGACCCCCGGTCCCCGCCGCGCGCCCGGCGTCCCTGGGCCGCCTCCGGAGCCTTGGCCAGGCCGAGTTCGCCGGCGAGGGACCAAAGGGCCTGGCGTACCGAGCCCTTGGGGTCGAGGGCGTGCAGGCGGCCGGAGTCGACGGCCGCTTGGAGTTCCTTGAAGTGGGCCGGAACCGCCGTCGTGGCGAGGGCTGTTCCGGTGATCTTCTGGATCAGGGCCGGCTGGATCTCCGTGGCGCGGGAGTGGCGGTTGACCACCACCGTCGTCTCCTCCGCCTTGCGGATCTGGAGGCGGTCCCACATGCGGACGGTGCGTTTGGCGCCCCGGACGGCGACGACGTCGGGGGTGGTGACCAGCAGGGCCGTGTCGGCTGTTTCGACCGCCGCCGCGCTCGCGCCGCTGAGGTGGGCGCCGCAGTCGACGATCACCACCTCGTAGCGGGCGCGCAGCGCGCCGACGATGTGCCGGGCCGCCCGGTCGGTGACCTCCTCGCCGCGCTCCCCGTCGCCGGGGGCCAGCAGGAGGTCGACACCTGTGTCGTGGCGGAAGACGGCCTCGGCGAGGATGCGGGGCGAGATGTCGGTGATCGCGGCGAGGTCGACGACGGAGCGGCGGAACTGGACGTCGAGGTAGGAGGCGACGTCGCCGGTCTGGAGGTCGAGGTCGCACAGGGCGGTCGTCCGGCCCGACGCCTGCGCGGCGAGGGCGAGTTGGATCGCCGTGAGGGTGGTGCCGACGCCCCCCTTCGCGCCGCTCACCGTGACGACCGTGCCGCCGGGTCCCGTGAACACGTCCGTGGAGCCGCCGAGATGGCGCCGGACGCCGGTGGACCACTGGGCGACGGCCTGGACGCGGGTGGCGAGGTCGTCGTAGGCGAGGGGGAAGGTGATCAGGCCGCGCGCGCCGGAGTCCATGGCGGCGGAGAAGAGGCCGGGGGACGCGTCGGTGGTGACGAGGATGACGCCCACCGCCGGGAAACGCAGGGCGACTTCACGGACCAGCTCCAACGCCGGGACGGGGCCGATGCGTTCGTGGACGACGACGACCTCGGGGAGTTCGTCGACGGACTCGGCGGCCAACCGGGCGAGCGTGTCGACGAGTTGGGTGGAGTCGGTGACCGGCGGGACGGGCTCGGCGTCGGGGAGCTGGCTCAGCAGGGAGACGAGGGAGCGGACCGCGTCCGCGTCGCCGACGGCCGGGAGGATCCTCGTGGGCATGGTCGGCCTCTCACTTGTCCGTGGCGAGCTGGTAGGTGCGGTCCTTCTCCGGGACCGCCGTGCCGGTGCCGGGCGCGACCAGCGCGAGCCGTACCCGCTTCGCGAACGACTCGGCGTACGTGATGCGCTGGGCGTCCAGCGTGGAGAGGGCGAAGGTGATCGGCACGGCCTGGGTGGGGCCGGTGGCGCGGTCGTCGCGGTCGGGTTCGAGGGCCGTGAGCTTGCCGACGTCCAGGACGCGCGCGTTGGTGACGATGATCTTCGAGACGTCCGGGTCGGCGTCGCGGGCGCCCTCGAAGGTGGCGTACACGTTGACGGAGGCGCCCGCCGTGATCTTCCCGGCGACGCCGGTCGCCGCGTCGATCATGATGGCGACCTCCTGCTCGCCGGGGCGCAGGGCGGGCTGGTCGACGACCATGTCGCTCTGGAGGAGGGAGCCGGCCTTGAGGGTGGTGACGGCGATCTTGCCGCGGATCGCGGCGAGGTCGGTGACGGCGTTGTCCGACAGCCACCGCTTCGGCATCGAGATCTTCTCGAACTGCCCGGCGGACAGGGCGGTGTAGGGCGCCACGTCGCTCTTGACCTGGTAGGCGGCGACCTCGGGCCCGACCTTCGACTTCACGTCGTCGACGACGGACAGCACGCCGGCGAACGCGCCGAGGGCGGCGAGGACCGACAGGAGCAGAAGGATCACGCCGCGGCGCTGACGGGAGTTCATGAGCCGTGCAACCTCGTTGGGGGATCGGGTCCAGCGGACGGGCGGGCTAGCCTGCCGGGAGCGCGTGGCGGGGGCCGCCCGTGGTGAGCGCGCGGACCGGTTCGGCGGGGACGGGGGGCGGGGTGGCGGAGCAGAAGACGCAGCGGTCGCCGATGACGTCGATGCCGCACCAGTGGCACACGGACTGCCGTACCGAGGTGACGAGTTGGTACAGCACCGACAGGTCGGGCAGGTAGGCGCAGAACTCGACGACCTTGCCGGTGCCCCACCAGGCAGCGGACTCGGCGGGCAGCGGGGTCTCGCGCAGGCCCTGGGTACGCCAGGCCGGGGCGAGGGTCTCGGTCACCCACTCGGCGGGGAGCTGTCCCTTGGCGAACAGCAGCCACGTACCGAACTCGGGCCCGGGGACGGTGACTCCGGGGCCGGCCTTCACCAACGTCGGCTGGGGGTGGGCGAGTACGGCGAACTGGCTGCCGGGGACCCAGGAGCGGGCGTGCGAGGTGAGGGTGACCGGGACGTGATCGAGGCGGGCGACCGAGCCGAGCAGGGCGCCGGCGTGGATGTAGTGGGTGAGGAGTCTGCCCGCGGAGGCGAGGACGCCGGGGCCCAGGTCGCAGGAGGCGAGCTGCCTCAACTGGCGGGCCAGCACGGCGAGTCCGAGGGGCGGCAGATCGGGCTGGAGCAGGGCGATCCGGTCACTCTCCAGC
Organism: Streptomyces sp. 4F14; assembly: GCF_048159485.1. Classification (NCBI taxonomy): domain Bacteria; kingdom Bacillati; phylum Actinomycetota; class Actinomycetes; order Kitasatosporales; family Streptomycetaceae; genus Streptomyces; species Streptomyces sp. 4F14. Next base: position 103,447 of record NZ_JBLRVY010000018.1, on the reverse strand, counting down.
AACGAGCGGACCGTGTGCAGGCGTTGGACCACGGCGGCGGGGGCCGCCTTCGCGCAGACGACGACCAGGTGGCCGTAACTCTCCACGGCACCCTGCACCGTGGCCACGGCCTGCTCCAGCGGCTGGCGTTCGATGCCCTCCAGCACGACAGCCGGCACCGTCCGCTCGTCCTGCGCCGGCAGCGCGAGGCCCGCGCCGGTCACCGCAATGGCAGTTGGCACGCGCAGCTCCCCGATTCCCGCGACCCGGCACATCGGCGTTACTCCGGTGCACCGGGCTGACTTCATTGCGTGACTACCTCAGCACTGTAACCACGCCTCACCACCGGGAGAACAGCTTTCGTGAGCCGGTAACGAACTCTTCTCCGATCCGCCACCGGCCAACTCGCCGCAAAGCGGGCCAAGTCGGCTCCACGGGATCCGCACAAGCGGAGGGGGCGCGTTCTCTGCGACATTTCCGGGGTCCCGTCGCATCGACAGGTACAGAAGGCGGCGACGCACAGGGGGAACGGATGAGACAGGCGCGGGCGGACGGGTACGCGGAGTTCGCCGCGGCGCGCGCCGGGCAGTTGTACCGGTCGGCGTGCCTGATGACGGCCGGGGACACGTACCTCGCCGAGGACCTGGTCCAGGAGGCCCTCGGCCGGATCTACGTCCGCTGGGGGCGGGTCTCGCGTGCCGACAACCCGGCGGCGTACGCGCAGACCGTCCTGACCCGCGTCTTCCTCGCGCACCGGCGCCGCCGCAGCAGCGGTGAGCGGGCCACGGACGCGTTCCCCGACCTGCCGGCCACCGACCAGCCGGACGCGCCCCTGCGGCTGACCCTGCTCCAGGCGCTGGCCCGCCTCTCCCCCAAGGACCGCGCGGTCGTCGTCCTGCGCTACTGGGAGGACCGCTCCGTCGAGGAGACCGCGCACGCGCTGCACACCACGTCGTCCGCCGTCCGCAGCCGCAGCAGCCGGGCCCTGCGCCGGCTGCGGGAGCTGCTGGGCGAGGGCATCGACGAGTACGCACGCCCCTGAATCAACCGACCTGACCAGAAACGGCGGTTCACCATGCCCGATCCCTTCGAGCAGCACCTCGCCGAGACCCTCCGCGCGACCGGCGACACCTTCACCCCCGACCGCACCGGCCTCGTCGAGGGCGGCGTCCGCAAGGGCCGCGCCCGGCGTCTGCGCCGCCGCCTCGCGGTGATCGGCGGCAGCGTGGCCGGGGTGGCGGCGCTGGGCGTCGGCGGAACCCTGCTGACCGCCCCCGGCGACACACCCCGGGACGCCGGCACGGGCACCGCGACGGCCCCCGCCTCCTCGGCCGCCGCGGAGACCCTCAGGAAGCTGCTCCCGAAAGGCACCTTCACGGTGGGCCGGAGCGACAGCTCCAGCGTCTTCGGCGTCTTCGACGACGGCAAGGGCGCCGCCGCCCTCTCCCTCTCCCTGGGCCCCGCCTCCCGGCGTGCCACCGACGGCTGCCCGGACCCGACCCCGGCCCTGGACGACACCTGCACGACACGGCAGCTCGCGGACGGCTCCCGGGTCACCGTCTTCCAGGGCTTCGAGTCCCCGGACCGCCTCAAGGAGAAGCGGCTCTGGTACGCGGACCTCGTCACGCCGGACGGCAAGTACGTGACCCTGATGGAGTGGAACGCCCCGGCACGGAAGGGCGAGGACGTCACCCGGGCCTATCCCCCGCTCTCCCCGGACCAGTTGACGAAGGTGGTGTCGGCGCCGGCCCTGCACGCCCTGACGGCGAGCAAGTCGGCCTCGCCCTCGACTCCCGCCAAGCCGGCCGCGAACATCGGCAAGACCCTCACCGGCCTGCTGCCCAAGAACCTCAAGGTCGTCACCAGGAGCCCCGGGGCCGACCCCGAGTTCGCGTACGCCGTCGTGAACGACGGCAAGGGCGAGAGCTACGTCCAGATCAACGTCCAGCCCGACATGTCCGACGTGAAGGACCAGTTGTTCGGCTCCGGCGCCGAGACCCTCCCCGACGGCACCCTCGTGGCCGTCCACCAGGGCCCCGGCGAGAAGGGCGGCGCGGGCGTCGTCATGTGGACGGTCGACACGATGCGCACGGACGGATTCCGCGTCGTCATCAGCGCCTTCAACGCGGCGACCCAGCAGACCCCGGCGACCCGCACCACCCCGGCGCTGAGCATCAAGGAGCTGCGGACGATCGCCCTCAGCCCGAAGTGGCTCCAGTAGGGCGGGACTTGAGCAGGCCCACGATCTCCTCCACCGTCCCCGGCTCGCCGATCAGCGGGAAGAGGTACGACACGCTGTGCCGGTGCGCCTCCTCACGGATGTCGGTCATCGCGTCGACGGCGAAGGAGACGTGGTACCCGTGCTCGTGGGCCGCCCGAGCCGTCGACTCGACGCCGAGGCTCGTCGCGATGCCGCCCAGCACGATCTGGGTGATCCCCCGGCGCCGGAGCTGGAGGTCGAGGTCGGTGCCGTGGAAGGCGCCCCAGGCCCGCTTGACGACGAGCACGTCACCCTCGTACCCGGCCAGCGGTTCGGCGATCGGCCCGAGGTCGTAGGGCCGCCGCGCCCCGCCCGCGAGCCGCGCGGCCTCGCTGCGGCCGGGGGTGGCGTCGGCACCGTCGGGCGAGTTCGTCATCCGTACGAGGACTACGGGCAGTCCCGACTCCCGGAAGGCGGCGGCGAGTTCGGCGGCGCGCGCGACGACGTCGGCGGCCGGGTGGGGAACCGTGGGCGCGGCGAGCGTGCCCGCCTGGAGGTCGATGAGGACGAGCGCGGTGCGGTCGTCGAGCACGGTCACGGCCATGGTGCGGCACCTCTCCTGGACGGACCTTCACCCTAGGAGAGGTGCTTGCGAAACTCAACCTTCTACTGGCCGGTCGGCAAGCAAAGGCCCGGCAGCCTCAGCCCCGGCAGCCTCAGAAGAACTCCGACCACGGCTGATCCCACACCTGCTTCGCGCACAGCACTACGAACAGCACCCCCGCCACCGCCAGCATCCCGTTGCTGACCCACCCGTTGCGCCACTCCACGGGCGTACGCCGCGAGTTGAGCAGCCAGATCAGCGTCAGCGCCAGGAACGGCAGGAACGCGGCGCCCAGCACCCCGTACAGGATGATCAGCCGGAACGGCTGCCCCTGGAACAGCAGCACGATCGGCGGGAACGTCAGCCAGAGCAGGTACGCCCGGAACGGCCACGACCGCTCGCGCGCGCCGGACGCGATGTCCTCCCCCTTGGAGTCACCGGCCCCCCTGATCCGGGAGACGAAGTCCGCGAACATCAGGCTCACCCCGTGCCACACCCCGATCAGCGAGGTGTACGACGTCGCGAAGAAGCCGATGAGGAAGAACTTCGCGGTGGCGGAGCCGTACTCGTCCTCCAGGATGCCGCTCAGCTGGACAAGTCCCTTGTCCCCACTGGCGATCGCGATGTTCGCGGAGTGGAGGAGCTCCGCGCCGACGAAGAGCATCGCGACGACGAAGACGCCCGTGGTGGCGTACGCGACCCGGTTGTCGAACCGCATCACCTTCATCCACCCGGAGTCGGTCCACCCCTTCGCGTTGACCCAATACCCGTACGCCGCAAGGGTGATGGTGCCGCCGACGCCGCCGACGAGGCCGAGCGTGTTGAGGACGGAGTCCTTCTCGTCGGGCAGGACGGGGAGCAACCCGGCGAGGGCGTCGGGGAGGTTGGGGGTGACCCGGATCGCCAGGTAGACGGTGACGACGAACATCACGCCGACCAGGACGGTCATGACCTTCTCGAAGACGGCGTACTTGTTGAACCAGACGAAGACGAGACCGGAGAGGCCGCACAGGACGCCCCACCACTTGAGGTCCATGACGTCCGGGAACAGCGCCTGGAGGGGCAGCGCGCTGGACGACATGGCCGCCGCGCCGTACACGAACCCCCAGACCACGGCGTACACGCCGAAGAACCAGAAGGTCCAGCGGCCGATGCTCGCCCAGCCGTCGAAGAGGGTGCGGCCGGTGGAGAGGTGCCAGCGGCCGGCGGCCTCGGCGAGGGAGATCTTGACGAGGCAGCCGAGGACGGCCGCCCAGAGCAGGGTGTAGCCGAAGTTGCTGCCCGCGATGAGGGTCGCGACCAGGTCGCCGGCGCCGACACCGGTCGCCGCGACGACGATGCCGGGGCCGATGTGACGCCAACTGGACTTGCGTTGCGCCGGGTTGAAGGGGGCCTCGGTCGTGGGGTTTCCCGTGGTGTCCGCCATGAACGTCAAGGATGCGCAAAGTCGCGGGTGTGACAAGAGGGCCCGCACGAGATCCACACGAAGTGGTGACGTCTTTGCACTCTTGACCTGCTCATGCCACAACCCCGACCATGAGCGACACGCCGCACAGCCCGTACACAGCAAAGCTCCCCTGCTCCACCCCCACCCCTCCGGACAATCCGGACGGACCTGGAGACACAAGGAGACCTCATGCGCCTTCGCATCCGCGGCTCAAGCCCCCGAGGCGGCAGACGTTCCGCCGCCCTCGCCGCCCTCCTCGCCCTCGCGCTCGCCGCCCCCGTCTCGGCCTCGGTGACCAGCGCCACCGCCGACAGCGCCACCAAGGCGGCCCCGGCGTCGGACGACATCCGCCAGTACGAGATCCACGTCCACAACAACACCTCGCCCGTCCGCACCGCGATCATGCGGGCCGGGGTCAGCATCGACGAGGTGGACTCGGAGACGGTCGTCGTGTCGGGCCGTACCGAGCAGATCAAGCAGCTCAAGGCGGCCGGGTACGAGGTGACCCCGCTCGGCGCGGCCCCCGACCGGCTCGCCGAGGACGAGCTGCGGCTCTTCGACTTCCCCTCGGCGGACTCGCGGTACCACAACTACGCCGAGATGAACGCGGAGATCGACCAGCGCCTCGCGGCCTACCCGGGCATCATGAGCAAGCGCGTCATCGGCAAGTCGTACGGCGGACGCGACATCTACGCGATCAAGATCAGCGACAACGTCGCCACCGACGAGGCCGAGCCGGAGGTGCTGTTCACGCACCACCAGCACGCCCGCGAGCACCTCACCGTCGAGATGGCGCTCTACCTGATCCGCGAACTCGGCGCCGGGTACGGCAGCGACTCCCGGGTCACCAGCATGGTCAACGGACGCGAGATCTGGATCGTCCCCGACCTCAACCCGGACGGCGGCGAGTACGACATCGCCACCGGCTCCTACCGCTCCTGGCGCAAGAACCGGCAGCCCAACTCCGGTTCCAGCGCGGTCGGTACGGACCTCAACCGGAACTGGAACTACCGCTGGGGCTGCTGCGGCGGCTCCTCGGGCTCGACGTCCTCCGAGACCTACCGGGGTCCGGCCGCCGAGTCCGCGCCCGAGGTGAAGGTCGTCGCCGACTTCGTGCGCAGCCGGGTCGTGGGCGGCGTCCAGCAGATCAAGACGGGCATCGACTTCCACACGTACAGCCAGCTCGTGCTGTGGCCGTACGGCTACACGACCGCCGACACCGCGACCGGCATGACCGTCGACGACAACGCGGCGTTCAAGGCCGTCGGGCAGAAGATGGCCACGAGCAACGGGTACACGCCGGAGCAGTCGAGCGACCTGTACATCACCGACGGGTCGATCGACGACTACCTCTGGGGCTCGCAGAAGATCTTCGCGTACACCTTCGAGATGTACCCGGCCTCCGCGTCCGGCGGCGGCTTCTACCCGCCCGACGAGGTGATCGAGCGGGAGACGTCACGCAACCGGGACGCGGTGCTGCAACTCCTGGAGAACTCCGACTGCATGTACCGGTCGATCGGGAAGCAGGCGCAGTACTGCTAGTCCTCTGACCCTGCCTCTTCCGGCTGCTCCGGCTGCTCTTTCTGGGCGTCGTCCTCGAAGTACGCGTCGAGGACGGCGTCCAGTTCGCGCTCCCACTCGGGGAACACGGACCGGGACTTGGCCTCGATCTCTATCGGGTACCAGCGGCGGTCGGGCGTGTGGACGGTGATCGTGAACCGCTTGCCGAAGCGGGTCGTCTCCGTCTCGACCGCGCCGATCTCGTCCCACCGGAACTCGCAGTTCTGGTCGTCGAGAGCGAGGCGGACGCCCTTGTGGTCGGCGGTGAAGGAGGCACGCCGGTCGGACGCCTCGAAGACGGGGCCGTCGGCCGGCGCCTCCTCCTCGTCCGCCTCGACGAGAGACTCCTCGGCGGCGCTCTCCTCCGCGGGCTTCGCGTCCTCGGGTTCCCCCTCGGCCTTCGTCCCGTCGGGCTCCGCCGCCATGGGCGAGGTGAGCCCGGGGATGAAGGCCGGGTCGAACCCGGCGCCTTCCAGGGGCTTGCTGCTCGGTCCTATGCGCTGCTCCACAGCGGGCAGTATGGTCGAAGATCCTGTGCCGCACACAGTCGACCCCGACTTCGTTATACGACAGAGCTACGACCGGGAGTGCCCGTGCCCCGCCCCGCCGCCCTGGCCGACCTCGACCGGGAACGCCTCGACCACCGCTTCAAGGGCCTCCCGCCGGACGCCGACGGCCGTACGGTCGCCGAGCTGACGGCCGAGCGCCGCAACCTCTTCGCGGACGGCTTCCCCACCCCGGTCCTCACCCTCTCCGCCGAGCGCCTGGCCCACAACCTCGCGCTCCTGGAGTCGTACACGGCCCGCCACGGCCTCACCTTCGCCCCGCACGGCAAGACGACGATGGCCCCGGCCCTCTTCCACCGCCAACTCGACCACGGCGCCTGGGGCATCACCCTCGCCATGCCCCACCAGGTCCGCGTGGCACGGCGGTTCGGCATCTCGCACATCCTCCTCGCCAACGAACTGGTGGACCCGGCGGCCCTCCGCTGGCTCGCCGCGGAACAGGACGCCGACCCCGCTTTCCGCCACATCTGCTACGTCGACTCCGTACGCGGCGTCGAGCTGATGGACGCGGCGCTCCAGGAGGCGGGCGCGGTCCGCCCGTTGGAGGTCGTCGTCGAACTCGCCGCGGGCCCCGAGGGCCGCACGGGCGCGCGTACGGCCCCGGAGGCGCACGCGGTGGCCGACGCCGTCGCGGAGACGGCCACGCTGAGGCTCGTGGGCGTGGCGGGGTACGAGGCACAGGTCCCGGACGCCTCGGCGGACACCGTCCGTGCCTGGACGCGTGAACTCGTCGCGCTGGCCGTGGAGTTCGACCGCTCGGACAGGTTCGCCGGGCTCGACGAGATCGTCGTCAGCGCGGGCGGCAGCGAGTGGTTCGACGCGGTGAGCGACGTCCTCGCGGAGGTGCCCGAACTGTCGGCGCCGGTACTGAAGTTGCTGCGCTCGGGGGCGTACGTCACGCACGACCACCTGCACTACCGCGACCGCACGCCCTTCAACCGGGTCCCCGAAGAGGGCGCGCTGGAACCGGCGTTCAGACTGTGGGCGCAGGTCGTGTCGAGGCCCACCGCGCACCAGGCGTTCATCAACGCGGGCAAGCGGGACGTGGCGTACGACCTGGGGCTGCCGGTCGTCGAGGTGATCCGGCGGGGCGGCAACGAGCGTACGGCTGACGGCGTTTCGGTGACCGCGCTCTCCGATCAGCACGCCTGGCTGGGTACGGAGGCCGGCGTCGATCTGGAGGTCGGTGACTGGGTGGGGCTCGGGCTGTCGCATCCGTGCACGACGTTCGAGAAGTGGCCGCTGATCCCGGTGGTGGAGGCGGACGGCACGGTGGCCGAATACGTACGCACGTTCTTCTGACCGCTTTTTGAAAAAGCGAGCCCGGCCGGGGGCGGTCCGTCTCAGTCCCGTGGGACGGAACACCCCCGCAGGCAGCCGGAGTTACCGCGTCACGGCTTCGGCAGGATGCAGCCGCTCGCGTTCAGGTTGAGCTGGTTGCCGGTCGTGAAGCAGGCCGGGATCTGGTACGTCTCCTGGCCGTAGTTGATGCCCTGGCGGACGGTCACGGTCCCGGACTCGCTGACCTCGCACGGGTTGTTGACGGTGCACCGAGCGCCGTCCTCGTTGCCGGTGTTGTTGACGCCGACGACGTTGCCGGTGGCCTGGTCGACGATCGGGGAGCCCGAGGTGCCGCCGATGGTCTGGCAGGCGGAGGTGTAGCGGATCGAGTCCTTCCAGGTCCAGTCGCCCTCCTTCAGCCGGTAGGCGAAGCCGTCGATGTTGCAGCTGTAGAGCCGCTTCCAGTACCCGGAGGCCACCGTGATCGCGGTGCCGGCGGTCGGGTGGGTGTTCTGGACGGTCAGCGGCGAGATCCCGTAGTTGTTGCGGATCGTCGCGTAGGTGCTGGTCAGCTGGTAGATCGACACGTCCGTGTCGGTCATCGTCGCGTACGCGATCTTGCTGGCGCGCAGCGTGGCGACCTGCGTACCGGCGGAGTTGAGCAGGCCGAACGTCCGGCTGTTCGCCTGGTTGACGATGACCTGGCCCGGGGCCGGGAACCCGGCGGTGAGGCAGTGGCCGTTGGACATGACCAGCGCCGGGTCCGTGTCGAGCGAGTTCGGGAAGCGGATCACCGAACCGGAACAGTTGCTGAGCGCGACGGTCCCGGCGAGGGTGACGGCCTTCAGCGTGGGCGTCTCCGCCTTGGCCTGCGTGGCGGGCGCCGTCGCTATCTTCCCTACGGTCGCAGGCTGCGCGTCCGGCGCGGCGACGGCGGGTGCGGCGCCCACCGCGGCCAGGGCCAGGGCGAAGAACGCGGCGACGAGAGGCTTTCTCATGTGGGGGTCCCCTCTGGTGACTGAATGCTGGTGACTGGTGCTGATGACTGGTGCTGGTGACTGGTGCCGGTGACGGGATTTGTCATGCACATCATCAACATCCGTACCGCCGGGAACAAGCGGTCGTTTTCAGCCGGGCACCTTTGACCCCCACGTGGCGCAAAACACGTCCCTACCCCGGTAACCGCGCCGTAAGCTCCCTGACATGCAGGTGATCCAGTCCACAAAGCTCGCCAATGTCTGTTACGAGATCCGGGGCCCGGTCCTCGAAGAGGCAATGCGGCTGGAGGCGGCAGGTCACCGCATCCTCAAGCTCAACACCGGCAACCCGGCCGCCTTCGGCTTCGAGTGCCCGCCGGAGATCCTGGAGGACATCCTCCGCAACGTCTCCACGGCCCACGGCTACGGCGACGCGAAGGGCCTCCTCGCCGCCCGCCGCGCGGTCGTCATGCACAACCAGACCCTCGGCATCGAGACGGACGTGGAGCACGTCTTCATCGGCAACGGCGTCTCCGAGCTGATCGTCATGGCGATGCAGGGCCTGCTGGACGACGGCGACGAGGTCCTGGTCCCCGCCCCGGACTACCCCCTGTGGACGGCGGCCGTATCCCTCTCCGGCGGCACCGCCGTCCACTACCGCTGCGACGAGCAGTCCGACTGGATGCCCGACCTCGCCGACATCGAGCGCAAGGTCACCGACCGCACCAAGGCGCTCGTCATCATCAACCCGAACAACCCGACGGGCGCGGTGTACGACGAGGCGATGCTGCGCGGCCTCACCGACATCGCCCGCCGCCACAACCTCCTCGTCTGCTCCGACGAGATCTACGACAAGATCCTGTACGACGGCGCCACGCACAGGGCGACCGCGTCCGTCGCCCCCGACCTCCTCACGCTCACCTTCAACGGCATGTCGAAGGCGTACCGCGTCGCCGGGTACCGCGTCGGCTGGATGTCGATCTCCGGCCCCCGCGCCCACGCGGACTCCTACATCGAGGGCCTCACGATCCTCGCGAACATGCGCCTGTGCGCGAACATGCCGGGCCAGCACGGTGTCGTCGCCGCGCTCAGCGGACGCCAGTCCATCAACGACCTCGTCCTGCCGGGCGGGCGCCTCAAGGAACAGATGGACACCGCGTACGAGCTGCTCACGCAGATCCCCGGCGTCAGCTGCGTCCGCCCCAAGGGGGCGCTCTACCTCTTCCCCCGCCTCGATCCGCAGGTCTACAAGATCAAGGACGACCGGCGGATGGTCCTCGACCTCCTGCGCCAGGAAAAAATCATGGTCGTCCAGGGCAGCGGCTTCAACTGGCCCGAGCCGGACCACTTCCGCGTGGTGACCCTCCCGACGGCCGCCGACCTCAAGGACGCGGTCACCCGGATCGGGCGCTTCCTGGACGGGTACGCCCAGCACTGACCGTCGGTGACGAAGGGCGTTAGTTCTGTAGTCCTGCCAACTTTAGACAGAATCTAAGCTAGGATGGTTTCCTGTCAGAGCACAGGAGGCCATCCTCATGTACGAGCCGATCCGCACGAAGTCGGTCCACAGCACGCCCGTGCACGCCTCCGACGTCCCGCACCGCACACGCGAAGAGGAACTGGACATCCAGCTCGCGGGCCACCTGTCCGCGTTGCTGGCCGTGACCGACGAACTCCGGGCCCACGCGTCGACGCCGGACCTCGAACGGGCGGCGAACAGCCTCGCCCACCAGGTCACACGCCTGCGCGGCGGCCGTACCCCGCTGCGCTCCCACACCGACGCCGCGAGCCACTCCCCCACCACCCTGCACCGCCGCGCCCACGCCCTCGCCGGCCGCGCCCTGGTCGTCGCCGCGTCCCGCGCGGACACCACCTCGGCCATCCTCGCGGCGCAGCGCATGGACGCGCACACGGCGGCCCTCGCCGCCCACTGATTCCCCCCACGGGGTCCACCCCCGAACGGCCCCGGCCCGCGCGCACCCGCAGCGACGCGCGGGCCGGGTGCCACTTTTCTGGGCGCCGGGTGAGGGTCGGGATGCGGAGCGTTCTCCACCCGCTACAGCTTGACCGGGTACAGCTCGAACGCCAGAGCGCGCGGTGGGCGTACAGCGGTGAAGCGACGACGGTCCACCGTGCACACCTTCGTGGTCCTGAGGCATGATCGCGGTCACCGTGCGAGGTCTTAGGTCTTGAGCATTCCTCCTGGCTCGGGCCGCAGCCGGATGCTGTGGGTCGCGACGACGGCATCGGCAAGAACGCGCAGTGCGTGGGCGAAGGAAGCAGCTGTGGCCGACTCGCGGGCGGCGAGGGTGAGGGTGCGGCTATCAGAGCAGTACACCCCGGTCCCGATCCGGCGGCCCGGGTGAAACCCCGCTTGTTCGAGCAGCCAGCCGGCGCTCGCGCGCAGGGAGCCGTCCGAGGTGCGGTGAACGGGCCCGCCGGCGTGGTGGATCGCGGTCGCCTGTGCCGGAGTGACGGCCGGGTTGAGGAACACCGATCCCGCCTGGCGGCAGTCCGGTCCTTCGGCGGGAAGGGTGAGTCCGCGGTGGTGGCGGTCGGCGAGGACGGCCTGGGCGGCTTCGGCGAGCGGTGGTCGGGCGCCGAGTGGTACCGCGAGCGCGTCGGCCAGGTGCGGGTAGCTGACGGGGGACGCGAGCGGACTCCGTATCAGGCGCAGGGCGATCGCGAGGATCGTCCACCGGCCGGGCGAGTTCTTGAAGGCACTCGTGCGATAGCCGAAGTCGCAGTTGTCCGGCCGCAGTTCGACCGTGCGCCGCAACTGCCAGTCGTAGGCGGTGATGCGGCTCAAGGTGTCGGATATCTGCTGTCCGTACGCGCCCGTGTTCTGCACCGGAGCGGCGCCGATGGTGCCCGGGATGCCGCCGAGGTATTCGATGCCGGACAAGCCCTGGGCGGCGGTGAACTCGACAACCTCGGCGAGCGGCTCGCCCGCTTGGACGATGACCTCCACGAGGCCGTCGTCCAACGGGTGCTGGGTGATGCCGCGGGTGGCCATGCGGATCACGGTGCCGGGATACCCGGCGTCATCGGCCAGGGTGTTGCTGCCACCGCCGAGGACGAACGGAACCTTGGTGCCCGGCACGCTGCGGGCGAGGTCGGGCCAGGTGGCGGGGTCGGTATGGGTGAGGAACTGGTCGGCGGGGCCGCCGAGGCGCAAGGTGGTGTGGTCGGCCAGCAGCTCACCCATGGGGTGCCTCCGGTTCGTCAGGTGGCGGAGATCGTCTTCAGTGCGATGGCGCGGAGCGGGGCGATCTTGGTGCGGGCGTTGCCGTGGTAGACGGCGTTGGTGCAGATCACCAGGTAGCGGCCGGTGTCCGGGGCGAGGTAGAGGCTCGTGCCGGTGAAGCCGTGGTGGTACGCGACGCGTCCGCCGGTGGCCAGGATCCAGGAGAGCCCGCGTTCCAGGCCCAGGTCGATCGCAGCCTGCGGGACGAGGCTGGCACGCAGCCATTCGCCCAGGGCGGCATCAGCGTCGTTGGCGTACGCGGTCAGCAGCCGGTCGGCGTACAGCGCGAGGTCGGCGGGGGTGGAGAACACGCCGGCGTGCCCGGCGATTCCGCCGACCAGGGCGGCGTTGTCGTCGTGGGCCGTGCCCCAGATGCGCGGTGCGCCCACGATGCGCTGCTCGGTCGGTGCGACGCGGTGGGAGCGGGCCAGTGGCCCGTACTTCGTCTCGGTCATGCCGAGCCTGCTCCACAGAACGCTGCCCAGTTCGTCGAGCGGGAGATCGTTGACGTGGGCGAGCGCCAGTCCGAGGAGGATGTAGCCGCGGTTGATGTACCGGTGGGTGCCAGGAGCGTCCTCCAACGGCTCACGGCACAGCAGTTCGTGCAACGGCAGGTCTGATCCGCGGTAGTGGTCGAGACGGGTGGAGGCGCGAAGTCCCGAGGTGTGGGTGAGGAGTTGGCGCACCGTCGCCTCCGCGCTGGGCATCTCGCCGGTCATTGCCGGCAGGAAGTCACGGATGGGCGCGTCCAGGTCGAGCAGGCCGTTGCTGAGGGCCTGCCCGGCCAGGGGCCAGGTGGCGACGACCTTCGTGAGCGAGGCGATGTCGTACGCCGTGGAGAGCGTGGGGGCCTCGTCGCCGCACTCAGGTGCGACCACACCTGCGCTGATGTACTGCGGGTCGGAACCGAGGGTGCCGCAGGCGAGGACGCCCCCCGGGGTGGCGCTGTCGGCCACGACCGCCTCGAAGGTCTCGGCGAGACGGGCGTGGTCGTCGGGGGTGAACGGGACGGGCATCAAGGGCCTCCGGGGATGGCGGTGATCTCGGCTCCCAGCGTGGCGAGGTTCGGCAACAGGCGGCCGTAGCCGCGCCGGAGATGGAACATCCCCCGGATCGTAGAGGTGCCGTCGGCGGCCAGAGCGGCGATCAACAGGGCAGTCACCGCACGGATGTCCTGGGCCTGCGCTACGGCGCCGTGCAGCCGTCGGGGCCCGCGTACGCCGATCACCGAGCCGGTCGTGGTGACATCGGCGCCGAACGCCCGCAGGCCCTTCACGTGGGTGTCGCGGCGCGGATAGACGCGCTCGGCGATCACCGAGGCGCCGTTGGCCTGGGTGAGCATCGCGGCCAGCTGCGGAGCGGTATCGGTCGGCAGGCCCGGGTGCGGGCCGGTCACTGCCTCGACCGCCTGGAGCGGCCCATGTGCCCGGGCTCGCACACCGCCGTCCGGTGCGTCGGACAGCACGAGGCCCGTTTGGGCGAGGACGTGCGAAAGGCAGTCGGGGAAGTCGGCTGCGGTGATGTTGTCGAGGTGGACGCTACCGCCGGTCGCGGCGGCGGCCATGACCATGGTGGCCGCTTCGATGCGGTCGCCGGCCACCGGGAAGCTGCCGCCGGCGATCCAGTCGCTGCCGCCGACGTGCAGCCCCTCCTGGTCGACGTGCACGACGACACCACGGTCGGCGAGGAAACGCGCGGTCTCGGCGACCTCCGGCTCGATCGACGGGTGGGTGATCAGGCTGGTGCCGCGGGCGCGAGCGGCGAGCAGCAGCGCGGTCACCGTCGCTCCCAGGCTTGGCCCGTACGGGGTGTTCACGTCCACGGTGAACGCCCGCACCCCGCGGGGTCCGCACTCGGCCCGGATGCTGCCGTCGCTCGTGGTGACCTCTGCGCCGGCGGCCTGCATCGCCGCGAGGTGCCGGTCGATCAGCCGGGGACAGAACGCGTCGCCTCCGGGATAGGGGAAGGTGACCTGTCCGGCGCACGCCAGTAGCGCCGCGGCCAGCACCGCGGTCGTACGGACCTGGCCGCCGAGCCCCGCGTCGATGACCGGGCGGATGCGGTGGGCCGGTGACACCGTGAAATGACCGTCCCTGTAAGCGGCTTCAGCTCCGGCACGGCGCAGGATCTCCAGGCAGATGCCGGTGTCGATGATGTCCGGTGCCCCGTTCAGGTCGAGCGGGGTGTCGGTCAGGAGGGAGGCTGCATACAGGTGCAGGGCGATGTTCTTGCTGCCCTGCACCGTGATCCGGCCGGACAGCGGGCGCCCGCCGGTGACCTGGACGACGGCGGTGCGGGCGGGGGTGGTGGTCACGGCGCTCACCGGACCCGGGAGCCGGAGGGCAGGAAGCCGCCGACGTGGTCGCGGGGGTAGAGCACGGTGCGGGGTCCGATCAGCGTGCCGGGCGACAGCACAGTGCCGGCGGGCAGCGCCACCTCGTCGCCGATGACGGCGCCGAACTTCGTCTGCCCGGTGGCGATGCGCCGACCGTCCAGGTTGACGGTGATCTCCTCGATCGCCGGTTCGGCGACCGGACCGCGGTCGCACCGCAGTCCGGTGGTGGAGCAGAACGCCCCGATGTTGACGCGCCGTCCTATCACCGAGTCGCCGATGAAGCCGGGATGCTTCATGAAGACGTGCCCGGCGATCAGACTGCGGGTGATCTCCGCGCCGAAGCCGATCCGGCAGCCGGGACCGATCACGCTGTGGTCGCGGACCAGCGCACCGGCCGAGACGACGGATCCGGCGCATACCAGAACCGGACCGATCACCTGCGCACCCGCCTCGATGCGAGCACCGGCCTGGACCATGACCTCACCCTGGATCAGGGCGCCGGCCTCGACAATGCCGTCGTCGCAGCGCAGAAGCACCCCGTCGTCGAGGTCAGCGGTCATGGCGGCCTTGATGTCGAAGACGCTGTGGCACCGCTTCAGCAGGGCGGTGACATACAGCCCAAGTCCGTCGGGCTGAACGTAGTAGGAGGGAGCGAGCCGGGGGTCGGCGGCGAGCGCCGGGGACGGGACGGAAGACGCGGACTGCATCAGGACCTCCAGAGTCCGACCGGGACGGCCCAGGGAGGTGAGCCGTCTGCCGTCGACGGTCTCCGTCGTCGTCCTGTTGGGGGGAGGGGCGCTGTCCTGGCCTGCAAAGCCGTTTGCATGAGGTGCAAAGCCCATGTCCGGGCTGCAGTCCCAGGACTATGGTGTGAGCGGCGTAGCCTCGGCCATCGGCGGGAACGGGGTACCGATGCGGTCATCAGGACACGAGCGACTTGTGGGTCCGGTGTGACGCCCGGGGAACTGGTACGGCAGACCCGGCAGGCCAAGGGCCTCACTCTCGCGCAGTTGGGCGAGATGACCGGATACTCCGGCGCCCAGGTCTCCCGATACGAGCGAGGCGTCTCCTCGATGAACGATGTCGGCGTGCGCCGCCGGTTCGCTGACGCTCTCGAACTTCCCCACCAGGCGCTCGGGCTCGTGCCGCCCCCGCCCCGGCCCGAGGTACGACACGGTCAGCCGATCGGGACAACTGCCGCCTTCCCTCGGATGCCCGCCCCTAGGCTGGGTAGTTCAGGGTGGGAGGACGGTGAGGCCCCTTTGCGGCGCAGGAAGTTGATCGCGGGTTTGGCGGCAACAGCCGGCACGGCCGCCACCTCCCCGTTCCTTGGGCCCGGCACAGCCGCCCAGGCGGACGAGGCCCTGCTCGGCGAGCTGCTCGTCGCGCGTCTGCGCGATGCCATGCTCGGCATCGGCCACGCCCCCGCGGCTGTTCCGGCCGTGACGCTCGCGACGGACTTCACCCGTGCGCTCGCCGACTTCGACGCCTGCCGCTACGCCAGTCTCGCCGTCCGCCTGCCCCGCCTCATCCGGGCCGGGCATGCCCTCACCGCCGGCACCGGCGAAGCACAGGACCACGTACTCCTCGCCAAGAGCTACCTCCTGGCGACCCGCATGCTCGTCAAAATGGACGAGCAGCAGCTCGGCTGGATGGCCGCCGACCGCGCCCGCCAACTCGCCGAAGCCGGCGACGATGCCCTCGCGGTCGCCGAGTCCTCCCGGCAACTCGCCGTTCTGGCACGAAAAGCCGGTTGGCACCACGAAGCCTTGTCGATCGCCCTGACAGCAGCCGACCACCCGGACCTGCGCAGCGCCGGCCGCGCGGGCCTGGCTCTCAAAGGGCTCCTGGTTCAGAGTGCGTCCTATACCCTTGCGCGCCGGGGTGACCGGGACGGTATGCGAGAACTGACCGACCAGGCCGCGGCGATCGCGAAGGAACTCGGCGGCGCCACCCTGCTACGCGACCACGGCGGAGGCTTCAGCCCCCTCACCGTGCAACTCCACAAGATCAGCGCCGAGAACCACGCAGGGGACCCTCTGGCCGCACTGGCTGCTGCCCGCACGATCTCGTTGGAGGCACTGCCCAGTGTCGAGCGCCGCTCCCGCGCTCTCGGCGACATCGCCGTCACCTACGACCGCCTCGGCCGCCGCAGCGAGTGTGTTCGAACCCTTCTGGCTGCGGAAATATGTGCTCCTCAGGAGACCCACGCCCGTCCGGCGACGAAGTCCTTGATCTCCGGTCTGCTGGTCTCCGGGCCGACTTCGACAGAGCTACGCGGCCTGGCCGAGCGCAGCGGCGTCCTTGTCTGAGAGGAAGACCGCTTCGGCGTCGGCAATGACCGGGGCGGGCACCGCGAGGTTGCGCGGGTTCACCTCGGCGTACCACTCACGGCATGCCCCATCACTCGTCGAACCCGATCCTTCACAGGGTCTCGCCCACACGCTCGGACGAGTCACTGTGCCCGGAGCGCCCCATGCCCAGCGAACGGGGCCCGGACACCGCAGGACGGGCGCACACGCGCTGGCTCTCCAGCAGTGCGGGCAGGTCCTCGGCGGGCACGCGCTCTTCGGGGCTGGTCAGAGCTGTCCGCGCTTGACGGCCGCCAGGAACGAGGTCCAGCCGCCCGCCGGGACGACGATGGCCGGGCCGGTGAGGTTCTTGCTGTCCCGGACCGGCACGCCGGACGCGTAGCCATCCAGGACCTCGACGCACTCGCCGCCCTGCGGCCCGCTGTACGAGGACTTGCGCCAACCCCTCAGAGTGGACGCGTCCTTGATGCGCTGCTCAGCCATGGTGTCTGTATTCCTTCTCTGCCGTCCTCAACAAGGCTACAGACTCCCGGAGGGGTTGGGCCTCGCTCAAAGCAAGATCGTAGGCTCCCTGGATCTCCTCAACCAGGGCGGGGGAGTCATGCAGCTCACCCGTACGCATGGCCTCGGAGTACGCAACGGGTGGCTGATCCGCGAACCACATCAGCATTGTCATGCCGTCCAGCAACGGGTGCGGAGTCGCGCTGAACGGCAGCACGTTGACCCTGATCCGCCCGGACTCGGCAAGCGCCACGATGTGAGCCAGTTGGTCCGCCATGACTCTAGGCCCTCCGGTGGGACGCCTGATGACCGCCTCATCCAGCAGCGCCCACAGTTCCGGGGTCATCGGGTCCTTCAGAACCTTGGCCCGCTCAAGCCGTGTCACAACAGCCTTGTGACGCTCCTCCTCGCTCGTTCGGGGGTACCCGGCATCGATGACCGCCGTTGCGTACTCCTCGGTTTGCAGAAGTCCGGGGACAAACGACAGTCCGAATACACGAAGGTGCGTTGCCTGTTGCTCCAACTCACGCGCACGCTCGAACCAATCGGGTACCTCCCCCTTCCGCCCCGGCCGAAAAGTGGCCAGCACATTCCCCGTACCCAGCGCCTGGTCAAGCCTCTTGGCATCCTCTTCGCCGGGATGGCGAGTCCCGTTCTCGATCGCCGCGATGTGCGAGCGGGACATGATCGCGGCATCCGCCAACTGCTGCTGCGTCCACCCCTTGGCGGTCCGCGCTTCCTTCAACCACTCGCCGTAAGTCGTGGCCACAGCCTAACTCCCCCTTGTTCCAGTGCCGTTGTAACGAGGATGCCAGTAGCGAGGCGTACGGAACGGGTCGTTCCCTGAAGAGGAGAAACCCCGACCGCCAGGAGGCCGACGGCGATGAACAACAGCACGCCGTACCCCCAGGACTTCATCAAGCCCGAAATCATCGACGACTGCGCCGACTGCACGGTCTTCGTCAACAAGTGGTTCCGGCACATGGCCACGAAGACGAAGGACGGCGCCCCGAACAAGAACTACGACCCCTCGGCCGCCAGCGACGCCGCCGTCCTCTGGAAGATGCACGTCACCAACACGCACCCCGAGAGGGCGAAGTGACCCCCGCGAACGCCCGCGTGAGCGCACTGGGCGTACCCCACCTCGTCCAACTCCTCGACGGCACGGAAGACCCCGACTGGCGAACCGAGTACGGCGGCACCCTCGACCCCACGACGGGCAAGGTCGAACTCCCCACCCCCACCTACACCCCCTGCCCCTGCGAGAACTGCCCCGACTGCACGCACGAGGCGGCCCATGGTCACCGCTGAACACATCGGCAAGCTGGTCACGGACGGCGAACGCACCGGCGTCCTCATGGACGTACTCCGCTGGGAGAGCCCCGACCGACTCCCGTCCGCTCCCCGCGCACAGCTCATGGCCTACGTCCGCCCCGAGGGCGGCGGCATCGAATGGGACGCACCGCCGTCCGAGCTGAGGCCCGCATGAGGGCCGTGTGCACCGTCGTGGTCGTCCTCGCCGCGCTGATGTGGATCGTGACCGTCGCATGGATCGTCGCCGGGGTGACGACCTGAACCGGCGCCCCGGACAAGGCGAAGGCCCACCACCCCCACCCCGTCGGGGCTGACGGGAAGGACGGTGGGCCCGGCCCCGTACGCCGTTGTACAGGGCCTCGCCGGTAGTACCGCAGCCGGTTCGTGACGACGCGTCTGGTCAGGGACTGATCGGTGAACCGGCTGCGGGGTACAGGGGGTCAGGACAGGCGGGACACCAACGCCTCGTACTCGTCCCAGAGTTCCTTCGGGGTGTGGTCGCCGAAGGTGTTGAGGTGGGCGGGGACCAGCGAAGCCTCCTCGCGCCAGATCTCCTTGTCGACCGTCAACAAGAACTCCAGGTCGGCGTCGGCGAGTTCGAGGCCCTTCGTGTCGAGGGACGCCTTCGTCGGGAGGACGCCGATGGGGGTGGACACCCCCTCCGCCTTGCCGTCGAGGCGTTCCACGATCCACTTCAGGACACGGGAGTTCTCGCCGAAGCCGGGCCACACGAAGCGCCCGGAGTCGTCCTTGCGGAACCAGTTGACGTAGTAGATCTTGGGCAGCTTGGCCGCGTCCTTGTCCTTGGCGACGTCGATCCAGTGGGCCATGTAGTCGCCCATGTTGTAGCCGCAGAACGGCAGCATCGCGAAGGGGTCGCGGCGCAGCTCGCCGACCTTGCCCTCGGCGGCGGCGGTCTTCTCGGAGGCGACGTTCGCGCCGAGGAAGACGCCGTGGTTCCAGTCGAAGGACTCGGTCACCAGCGGTACGGCGGACGCGCGCCGCCCGCCGAAGAGGATCGCGGAGATCGGGACGCCTCGGGGGTCCTCCCACTCGGGCGCGATGATGGGGCACTGCGCGGCCGGGACGGTGAACCGGGCGTTGGGGTGGGCGGCGGGCACATCGGAGGACGGCGTCCAGTCGTTGCCCTTCCAGTCGGTGAGGTGGCCGGGCGTCTCCTCGGTCATCCCCTCCCACCAGATGTCGCCGTCGTCGGTGAGCGCGACGTTCGTGAAGACCGAGTTGCCCCACAGCGTCTTCATCGCGTTCGCGTTGGTGTGCTCACCCGTGCCGGGCGCGACGCCGAAGAAGCCGGCCTCGGGGTTGATGGCGTACAGCCGCCCGTCCTCCCCGAACCGCATCCAGGCGATGTCGTCGCCGATGGTCTCGACGGTCCACCCGGAGACGGTGGGCTCCAGCATCGCGAGGTTCGTCTTCCCGCAGGCCGACGGGAACGCGGCGGCGACGTACTTCGCCTCGCCCTGCGGCGGCGTCAGCTTGAGGATGAGCATGTGCTCGGCGAGCCAGCCCTCGTCGCGGGCCATGACGGAGGCGATGCGCAGGGCGTAGCACTTCTTGCCGAGGAGCGCGTTGCCGCCGTACCCGGAGCCGTACGACCAGATCTCACGGGACTCGGGGAAGTGGGAGATGTACTTGGTGGAGTTGCAGGGCCAGGGGACGTCGGCCTGCCCCGGCTCCAGCGGCGCCCCGAGCGTGTGCACCGCACGCACGAAACGGCCGTCGGTCCCCAGCTCGTCCAGGACGGCCTGGCCCATGCGCGTCATCGTCCGCATGGATACGGCGACGTACGCCGAGTCCGTGATCTCGACGCCGATCGCGGAGAGCTTGGAGCCCAGCGGGCCCATGCAGAAGGGGACGACGTACATGGTGCGCCCGCGCATGGAACCCCGGAACACGCCCTGCTCGCCGGTAAAGATGGCCCGCATCTCGGCGGGGGCCTTCCAGTGGTTGGTGGGACCGGCGTCCTCCTCCTGCTCGGAGCAGATGAACGTCCGGTCCTCGACCCGCGCGACATCGGTCGGGTCGGAGGCGGCGTAGTAGGAGTTCGGCCGCTTGATCGGGTCGAGCCGCTTGAACGTGCCCTTGTCGACCAACTCCGCACAAAGTCGGTCGTACTCGGCTTCGGATCCGTCACACCAGACGACGTTGTCCGGCTGGGTCAGTTCGGCGATCTCGTTCACCCAGGAGACGAGGTCCTGGTGATCGGTGGGGGGAGCCGCGATGTCGCGCGCCACGATTTGCTCCTACTGGACGAGGGTTTCTGTTGTGTGCCCCGTGGGGGCCACGACCCGGACGCTTCACTGAAGGGCGCTCATCCGGTGCCGACCGCACTCATTTGATCATCCGCTGGGTCAGCGCATCTGTCCAGAGGGCGTCACATATGAGCGGAGTGAGGCTCGCCACGTGTTCACCTGACCACGGAGGGGAACAGGGGGCGACGCGGACGGGGCGAACGGCGGAACATCGCGGGGGTTCCCGGGCCGTCCGGCGGGCTTACATGGATCGCAACACCCGTGAGACGATGGCCACTCGGCGCTGATCGTCTCGTCGTACTGACGCGTAACTTACGGTTACGTAGGTACGATTTCGCGTATGACTGCGCCCTCCCTGCCACACCAGCTCAAGCAGCAGGCCCAGCACCTCGCCGAGCCGATCAAACCGAAGCTGCGCGGCTGGCTGCATCTGGGCATGTTCCCCACCGTCCTGATCGCGGGCCTCTTCCTGACCGCCCTCGCGGACTCGCCGAAGGCCCGGATCGCCTGCGCGATCTACGTCCTCACGGCCTGCCTGCTGTTCGGCGTGAGCGCGGTGTACCACCGGGGGAACTGGAGCCCCCGCATGGACGGCATCCTGCGCCGCCTCGACCACGCCAACATCTTCCTGATCATCGCGGGCACCTACACCCCGCTGACGATGCTGCTGCTGCCGGGCTCCAAAGGGCAGTGGCTGCTGTGGGGAATCTGGGGCGCGGCGGCGGCCGGCATCCTCTTCCGGGTCTTCTGGGTCGGCGCCCCGCGCTGGCTCTACACCCCCTGCTACATCGCGATGGGCTGGGCGGCCGTCTTCTTCCTGCCGGACTTCATGCGCGCGGGAGGCATCGCGGTCATGGTCCTGGTGATCATCGGCGGCCTCCTCTACAGCGCGGGCGGCGTGATCTACGGCATGAAGAAGCCGAACCCCTCACCGCGCTGGTTCGGCTTCCACGAGGTGTTCCACTCGCTCACGCTCGCGGCGTTCGTCGTGCATTACGTGGGGATCTCGCTGGTGGCTTACCAGCACGGGTAGGTCGCGGGGCGGTACGACTCTCAAGGCCACGGCTCATCGTCGTGGCCTTTTTCGCGTCCCGAGCAAAGAGACAGCCAAACCCGATTGACCGTAACCACCTTTTGAGAGTTACTCTCATTTCATGGACACTGTCACTCCAGACCCCCGCCGCTGGTGGGCCCTGGCCGCGCTCGTCGCGAGCATGCTCACCCTCGGCTTCGACATGACGATCCTGAACGTCGCGCTGCCCACGATGGCGGGTGATCTGGGCGCGTCCACCGGACAGCAGCAGTGGATGGCGGACGCGTACGTCGTGGTGTTCGCGGCGCTGATGCTCCCCGCAGGGCTGCTGGGCGACCGGTTCGGGCGGCGGCGGATGCTGGTCGTCGGGCTGGTGGTCTTCCTCGCCGGTTCGCTGGTCGGCGCGCTGGCGAGCGACGTGAACTGGGTCATCGCGGCCCGCGCGTTCATGGGGATCGGCGGCGCACTGGTCACCCCGCTCGCGCTGTCCGTGCTGCCGTCCCTGTTCGGCGCGGACGAGCGGACGAAGGCCGTCGGCATCATCTCGGCGGCGAGTTCGCTGGGCCTGCCACTCGGCCCGATCATCGGCGGCTGGCTGCTGAACCACTTCTGGTGGGGCTCGGTCTTCCTGGTGAACGTACCGATGGCCGCGATCGGCATCGCCGCCTGCGTCTTCCTGCTCCCGGAGACGAGGGACCCCTCCTCCCCCAAGGTCGACACCGTGTCCACGGCGCTCACCGCGACCGGCCTCGGCGCGCTGATCTTCGCGATCATCGAGGCGCCGGCGCGCGGCTGGGGCGACCCGCTGATCGTGGCGATGTTCGCGCTGTCCGCCGTGTTCCTCGCGGGCCTGGTCCTGCGCGAACGCGGCATGGCCCGCCCCATGCTGGACATGTCCCTGCTCGCCCAGCGCGGCTTCCTCTTCAACACGCTCGCCGCGACGCTGGTGATGTTCGTGCTGTCCGGCCTGATGTTCGTCCTGCCCCAGTACCTCCAGGCCGTCCTCGGCAACGACGCGCTCGGCACGGGCGTACGGCTGCTGCCGATGATGGGCGGCCTGATCGTCGCCGCGCGCGCCGCGCAGCCCGTCGTGGAACGGTTCGGCGCGCGCTCGGTGGTGACCGCGGGCCTGGTGGTCCTCGCCTTCGCCGCGTTCCTGGGCAGTCGTACGACGGTGGAGTCCGGGTACGGGTTCACCGCGCTGTGGCTGTCCGTCACCGGCCTCGGTTTCGGCTTCTCCGTGGTCCCGGCGATGGACGGCGCGCTCGGGGCGCTCCCGCGTGACCGGGCGGGCAGCGGCTCGGGCCTGTTGATGACGCTGCGCCAGGTCGGCGCCGCGATCGGCATCGCCCTGCTCGGCAGCCTCATCGCGAGCGACTTCCGCGACCGCCTCGACGTGACGGACCTGCCGTCCGGGCTCGGGCACACGGCCGGGGAGTCCGTCGTCGCCGCGCACCTGGTGGCCGAGCGGACCGGTTCGGCGGCGCTGTCGGCCTCCGCGGACAGTGCGTACGTCCATGGCATGGGCCTCGCCCTGCTGGTGTGCGGCGTCTGCGCGCTGGTCGCGGCGCTGCTGGCGGCGGCGTTCCTGCCCGGGGGCAAGCCTGCGGAACCTGCGGCTCCGGTCATGGCCCCTGACCAGGCCGATGCACGACAATGACGTACATGGCACCCCCAAGTCACCTCTCCCTGGACGCCGGTTCCCCCCTCGGGCTCCGTGAACGGAAGAAGATCAGGACCCGGCAGGCGATCCGCACCGCGACGTACGCGCTCGTGGAGGAGCAGGGGTACGACGCCACCACGATCGAGCAGATCGCCGAGCGGGCCGAGGTGTCGCCGTCCACGGTCTTCCGGTACTTCCCGACCAAGGAGGACATCGTCCTCACGGACGAGTTCGACCCGCTGATGATGGCGGAGCTGGCCAAGCGGCCGGTGGACGAGCCGTTGACGGTGTCGCTGCGGCACGTCATGCGGCTCGCCGTCCACGCGGCGCTCCAGGGGGACGAGGAGCACAGCACCCGGCTGCGGTCCCACCTCCTCGCCAACGTCCCGGCGGTGCGCTCGCGGATGATGGAGAGCATGTCGGTGACGGGACGGCTCCTCGCGGAGGCGGTCGCGTCCCGGACCGGGCAGGAGAAGGACGGGCTGGAGGCGCGGGTCTACACGATGTCGCTGATGGGGGGTCTGTCGGAGATCACCCTGTACTGGGCGGAGAACGACTTCCGGGACGACTTGATGGACCTGCTGGACCGGGCGCTGGATGTACTGGAGCAGGGGCCGCCGGGGGCGTGCGGGACGCGTACGCAAACCCCTTGAGTCCACCCGCGCGCCCCCTCCATGCTGGCCGGG
Source organism: Streptomyces sp. 4F14 (assembly GCF_048159485.1). Classification (NCBI taxonomy): domain Bacteria; kingdom Bacillati; phylum Actinomycetota; class Actinomycetes; order Kitasatosporales; family Streptomycetaceae; genus Streptomyces; species Streptomyces sp. 4F14. Next base: position 79,469 of record NZ_JBLRVY010000018.1, on the reverse strand, counting down.
TGACGACCGCACCGCAGATCCGCTTCCGAGTCGCCCCCGAACTCTCCCTCTTCGTCCGCCGCGCCACCACGGCCCTCAGGATCGACGGCGTCTCGACGCTGGGCCACGTCGTGGAGTCCGCCGGGGTGCCGCTCACGGAGGTGGGCGCGCTGCTGGTGGACGGCCGCGAGGTCCCGCCGTCGTACGTCCCCTCGGCCGGCGAATCGCTGGAGGTGCGCGCGCACGTCCACCCCCAGCGGGTGCCCGGCGCCCCCCTGCGTTTCCTCCTGGACGTCCACCTCGGCACCCTCGCCCGCCGCCTGCGCCTGCTGGGCGTCGACACCGCGTACGAGTCCACGGACATCGGCGATCCCGCGCTCGCCGCGCGCTCGGCGGCGGAGAAACGCGTCCTCCTCAGCCGCGACCGGGGCCTCCTGCGCCGCCGCGAACTCTGGGCGGGCGCGTACGTCTACGACACCTCCCCCGACACCCAGCTCCGCGAGACCCTCACCCGCTTCGCCCCCACCCTCTCCCCCTGGACCCGCTGCACCTCCTGCAACGGCCTCCTCCGCCCGGCGACGAAAGCGGAGGTCGCGGACCGGCTCCGCGAGGGCACCCATGCCTCGTACGACGTGTTCGCGCAGTGCGGGGAGTGCGGGAAGGCGTACTGGAAAGGGGCGCATCACGAGCAGTTGGAGGCGATCGTGACGGAGGCGTTGGGGTTCGGGGCGGGGCGAGCAACCCCGTAGGCATCCGGAAGCCAGTGGCATAACACGGTCACGGACAGGTCCCCGCGTACGACACCATGTATTCCACGGCCACCGAGCCCCCATACGGTGGTCGCGGAGCAGGCACGGCACGGGAGGAAGACCAGGATGACGCAGGGCGCGGTGGGTGAGGTGGACGAACGGGTGCCGGGGCGCCGTTGGACGGTGCGGCTGGACCCCGTCGGCCGGGGCAGCGGGGCGGTGCGCGTCTCGTGCAGCCGGCCCGCCTGCGCCGAGCAGCGCCTCGCGTCCGCCGCCGAGGGCCGTGCGGCGGCCGTCGCCCATCTCAAGGCCCATCTGCGGGCGGCGCCGCCGCTGAAGGCGGACGCGTACTGCGCGTGCCGGGCCGACGGGTGCGGTACGCATCAGCCCAGCACCGGCCGGAACACGCGTTCCGAACCGTGGCGGTGCGGCGGCCCGGTCGTGCTGGCCGTGCTCACCGACCGGGAGGGGCGCTGGTGGCAGGCCATGGAGTGCTGCTCGCGGTGCGCGGCCGCGACGCCGGGGGCCAGGACGGTGGCCACTTCCCAGGGGGCCGCCCCGCAGGCGGGCGCCTCGCAGGCGGCCGAGGCCGCCGGGTCGCGGACGGCCGGACGGCCCGCCCCCACGGCAGCGGTTCCCGGCGCGGGCGTGCCGCAGTTCTCCGACCAGCAGCCCGTCGCGGGCGCGTTCCCGGCTTCCGGCCGGGCGGTCGGCGCGCTACCCGGCCAAGGCCCCCGCCAAACTTCCGACCCGGCCCCCCGTCAGGCCCCCCGCCCGCCCGCCGCCCGCCGCCGCCCCCCGCCGGCGACGATCTCCCGCCGCATCATCCCGCACGACCTGCGCCCCGAGTCCCTGCGGGACGAACTCATCGAGCTCGGCGAGCAGTTCCGCGCCTACCAGAAGCGCGAACAGCCCGACCTGTCGATCCTCGCCGACCTCCAGGAACGCAAGGCGAGCGCCTTCACCGCGTGGGCCGACGCCACCTCCGAGGGCGTCCTGCGGTACGAGGCGCAGCGCGCCGCGCAGGCCGCCGCCACCATCCGCCTCCAGCACCTCCAGCGCACGGGCGCCGGCACCGGCGCCATCCTGGGCGGCAAGGTCGACGGCGCCATCGACGGCGTGGGACCGGCCGTGGCCCGGGTGCTGACCGGGCTGACGCAGTGGGAGCACGCCCGCTCCGTCCTCGCGCACGTCGCCGAACACGCCCCGCTGCCGGGACCGGAGGCACGGCTCGCGGTCATCATGCTGACCCTGCGTACGGCGCACACGGGCACCGGCAACCTCGTCGGCCAGGACCTCGCCGGCCTGGGCCTCACCGACGCGGAGGGCCTCGTCGAGGCGCTGACCGGCAGCGGCTGGCTGGGTATCCCCGGCACCGTCGAGGAGCTGCTCGCCTCCCGGCCGGAGAACCCCACCCCGATCACCGTCCCCTCGCTGATGCCCGGCGAGGACGGCACGGGCCCGTTCACGTTCGGCAAGAAGATGCGGCCCAAGCTGTCCGGCTGGGCCCAGAAGGTCGTCTCGGACAAGAAGCTCCGCAAGAAGAAGGCCCCCGCCACCACCCGGCTGCTCGCCCTCGCCCTGGCCGCGCAGACCGACGCGTCGGGCCGCCTCGGCCCCGGCGGGGGCGGCATCGCCCTGGACGGGCTGACCGCCTGGGTCCCGGTCGACACCGCCGAACTGAAGGACCTGGTCGAGCAGTTGACGGCGGCGGACTGGCTGACCGACGCCGAGCTGACCGACACGCACCTCGCCGGGCAGCTCACCGAGCGGGTCCTGCCCGTCAGTTGCCCGCTGCGCAAGGCGGAGTCAGAGCCGGATCCGGAGACGAGCGAGGCGGAGTGAGCGGAGCCCCGTGCCCGGTCAAGTGCCGGGTACGGGGCTCCAGTCGCCGTCGGCGTGGTCAGCCGCGCTTGATGTCCTTCGCGTCGCACGCCACCTTGTTGCGGTTCGGGTCCAGCCCCAGCGGATCGTCACCGCCGTTGACGGTCAGGCGCCCGTACTCGTTCTTCGCGAGCCACTCGCAGCGCGCGGCCGTCGTCTTCTTCACGTTCGCCGGGAAGGCCGTCGGTACGCAGACGTTGATCGAGCCGTAGTGCCGGTCGCAGCCGGAGATCGTCGGACTGACCTTCTGCGACGGCCTCTTGGCGCCGGGCCCGGTGACCTTGCCGGTCAACTTGTCGGCGAAGGCGTGGACATGGGCATGGGGTGCGGCCTCGGTCTTGCTGAGGGCCTGCGGGCCGGTCAGGTGCACCCACTTCGCCACCGAGGGAACGCCGTTGGCGTCGACCGCGAAGAGCATGTACCAGCCGGGCGGCGCCAGGTTCGGGTTGCTCGTGACGTTCAGGTCGACGTTGTTGCCGTCCACCGACAGCGGCAGGTCCACGAAGCGCTGGTTCGGGTCGGAGGAGTGCGTGACCGCCGCCGGGCGGATCAACTCGGCCTTGGCGATGGGCCGGTCGACGGTGATGCGCTGCGTGTCGCCGTACTGCCACTCGTTGTCGATGAGTGAAGTGATCGCCGGGCGCGGGCCCTTGAAGAGATAGGGCGGCGAGTAAACGGACACGTCGTGGTTCCAGGTGCCGTTGCCCGGGTTGTCGCCGGTCGTCAACACCCGCCCGTCCGGGAGGAGTACGGCCGAGGAGTGGTAGCCCCGTGCTTCCGGGTCGGCGGCGACCTGGTCGAACGTGTTCGTCACCGGGTCGTACAGGGACGACTCGTACACGGGGTTCGCGCGGTTGTGCAGGGCGCCGCCCGTCTCCAGGACCTTGCCGTCGGGCAGGAGGACCGCGGAGACGTACATCTTGCCCTGGTTTCCGGTCTGTTGGACCGGGCCGGCGCCGAGGTCGACGGTGCCCTGCGGGATCGGCGGGCCGGCGACGTACGACGGGTTGGGCTGCTTCAGGTCGATGACGTCGGTGAGGCGGTTGCCCTCGGGGTTGGAGTCGATGTTGCCGCCGCCGAGGGTGAGGACCTTCTGGTCCTGCGCCGGGGGCAGCAGCACGCTCGCCGACTGGTCGCGCTCGTCCTTGTTCTGGAGGCCGGGGATCTGGGTGACGGTGTTCGCGTCGTAGTCGTAGACGGCCGAACCTGTCCCCGGGATGTTGTTCCCGAAGACATGGCTGCCCGTGTAGAAGAGCCGGCCGTCCTGCATGAGGACCATCGCCGGGTACAGGCCCCAGTAGGACCAGGTCTGGTTGACCTGCCACAGCGGCAGCCACTGCTGCTGCGCGTCCGACCAGCGCTCGGCGGTCACCGAGCCGGAGGAGTCCTCGCGCAGCCCGCCGAAGGAGAGGACGTCGCCGTCGCCGAGGACGGTCGCGGACGGGTACCAGTGTCCGTCGTTCATGTCGTTGGTCTTGCTGTACGTCTCGGTGACCGGGTCGAAGACGTACGAGTCCTTGTACCCCTCGTAGCCGTGGCCGCCGACGACCGGGTACGCCTTGTTGCCGCTCATCACCAGCACGCGCCCGTCCTGGAGCTGGACGTGCCCGGAGCAGAACATGTCCTTCGGCGTGGGGATGACCTTGTACGTGCCGTTCGCCGGGTCGTACACGGCGGAGGTGAACGTGCCGGCCTGGAACTGCTCCTCGCTGTTCCCCGACCCGGCGATCATCAGGACCTTGCCGTTGTTGAGGACGACCGAGTGCATCGAGCGGACCGGGTTCTGCGTCGGCAGGACGCTCCAACTGCCGTCCGCGCACTGGGCGTTCGTGCCCGTGCAGGTCGGCGGCGGGGTGACGTCCGGGACCTGCTCCATCGTGTAGTCGTCGGTCGTCGCCGAGCCCGTGCCGTACACCGAGACACCCCAGGTGATCCGGTCGGTGCCCGCCGGGATCTCCGGGGTGCGGACGCTCGCCTGCGTCCAGGTCGCCGCCAGGTCCAGGGTCTTGAGGTCGGTCCAGTACTGCCAGCCGGCGGTCGCGTCGTGCCGGAAGAGGGTGACGGAGGTGTCGGGCGTCGTCGACTTGTACCAGAGGGACAGGTCGTACTGCTTGCCCGGCGTCACCGTCGGCGCGCAGGCCGCGGACTCCGTGATCAGGGCCTTGCGGTCACCGTCCACACGGCGGGTCAGCTCGACCTTCATCGCCTTCGACCCGGAGTGCGCGTCTGAGGTCGCGGTGAACGTGAAGTCGTTGTCACCCCACCCCGACTTCTCCCAGCAGTACGGCATGTCACCCGAACCGGCCGTCTCGAAGCCGGGGTTGAGGACGAGGTTGGCGGCGGAGGCGGGCTGCGGGGAGGTGAGGAGCAGGCCACCGGTGAGGCCGGTGACGGCCAACAGGGCTGTCTTTCTGCGGTACTTGAGGGGCAGTTTCATGCGGCTCCCTTCGGGGATGTGCAACTGCCGTACGCCGGGCGGCTCTTGACCGGCGTCGGCTGTTTCTGCTTACGCGGTGACGCGCTTCTTCCTCTTCTTCGGCAGGTACACCAGCGCTTCGGTCCCCGCGAACCGCAGCACGAACGTCGTCACCAGCGCGAGCGCCGTCGCGGACAGCGCGCCCATGCCGAACCGGTGCACGAACAGGGCGATCAGCGGGATGCGCAGGACAAGGTCCGCGTTGGCGAGGAGCGCGAACCTGCTGACCCGGTCCCACCAGCGGCGGTGTTCACGCCGGTCGCGGAAGAGCAGGTGCTCGATGAGGACGAAGTTCCAGGCCACGCCGAACTGGTTGGCGAGGATCTCGGCGGGGAGGTAGTGCAGGCCGGTGCGGGTGAACACCCACAGGGCGACCAGGTTGGGCAGAAAGCCGCTCAGGCCGATCAGACCGAAGCCGATCATGCGGGCGAGCGGCGAGGCGGTGCGCAGGCCGAGGAGGTGGCGCAGGAAGCGGACGCCCTCCTTCGCCGTGGACTTGGACTCCCCGGCGTACCGCTCCTGGAACACGAACGGCACCTCGGCGACCCGCTGCGGCCTGCCGCGCACGGCGAGTTCGAGGAGGATCTTGTAGCCGAGGGGCTTGAGGCCGTCGGCGCTGACCATGCTGCGCCGGATCGCGAAGAACCCGCTCATCGGGTCGCTGATCCCGCGCAGCCCGCGCGGGAAGAGGGACTTGGTGAGCCAGGTCGCGCCCTTCGACACGGCGACCCGGTAGCCCCCGGCGAGCCCGGCGCGGCTGCCGCCCTCGATGTACCGGGAGGCGACGACGAGTTCGGCCCCGGAGCGCTCGCCGGTCGCCACCAACTCCGGTACCAGGGACGGCGGATGCTGGCAGTCGCCGTCCATCACGACGACCCAGTCGGAGCCGGCCGCGCGGATCCCCTCGACGACCGCCCCGCCGAGCCCGCCCACCGGCTCCTCGCGGTGCAGCACGGTCACCGGGAACGGGCAGTCCTTCGCCGCGTCCCGGATCACCTCGGGAGTGTCGTCGGTGGAGTCGTCCACGAAGACGACCTCGCAGGGCAGGCTGCGGGGGACGGACTCCCGGATCTGGCGCAGGAGTCGGCGGACGTTCGCGGACTCGTTGAAGGTCGGTACGACGATGGTGACGGCGCCGGGTTCGGGGAGGTCGTCTTCCCGGACGTCGGGGACCGGCGCGGTGTACTCATGGGTCACAGCGCACTCCCGACCTTGCGGATCTCGATGCGGTCCTCGCCGACACCGAACACGGCGACGGGCGTTGAGTTCACCAGCGCGTCCTTCACGGTCGGCAGGTCGCGCGCGTCGCGCCGTACCGTCGGCGATGCCACCACGTAGTCGACGTCCTTCCACCCGTTCGGGAGGGTCTTGCTGACCGCCGGGTCGAGGTCGGCCTTGTAGAACCAGATCGCGCCGAGCCCGGGTTCGTATCCGGCGTGCACGAGGTCGAGCCAGAGCGCGTCGTCGACGAGGACGCGGGTGCGCGAGGGGTCGGCGACCTCGTGGTCCAGCCACTGCGCGGCCGACCGGTAGGGCCCGTTCGCGTCGGCGGTGACGGCGGTGCGGTCGCCGTCGTACCAGCGGGGTACGACGTACAGCGCGGCGGCGGTCGCGAGGCCCGCCGCGACCGCGTACCGCCCGTACCCGATCCAGTGGTGCTCGGCGCTGCCGCGCCGCTTGTGCAGGATCGTGTGCGCGAGCGAGGCGACGGCCCCGGCGAGGACCAGAGAGAGGAACGGCAGCGCCTGGATGACGTACATCGCGGGCAGGTAGCCGCCGGGGCGCAGCGCGACGGCCGCGAGGATCGCGACCGCGAGGGAGGGCCCGGCGAGGGCGCGGGCGGTGACCGACCAGCGCCAGGTGAGCAGGAGCAGCAGCGCGCCCCCGAGGCCGCCGACGATCAGGACGCTGTCGTAGTACAGCCAGGACTGCAACACCCCGTGCGCGCCGGAGCCGTTGTCGAGGATGAAGCCCGAACCCGGCCTGGTCATCTGGTACTTGATGCCGTCCCACAGCGAGACGTGCCCGCCGCCCGGGAACAACTCGCCCTTGAGCAGGGCGAAGAGGGGGTACGAGACGCCGATCAGGACGCATGCGGTGATCGCGCCGGTGAGCGCGAACTTGCGGGTGTCGCGGTGGCTGTGGCGCCACATCGTGAGCAGCACGGCGGGCAGGACGAAGAGCATCGTCTCCTTCGTCAGGACGGCGGTCGCGGCGGCGATCCCGGCGCCGAAGTGGTGCCACAGGTGCCGGCTCGGGGAGGCGGCCAGCGCGAACGCGGCGAGCGTCCACATGACCGCGAGGTTGTCGAGGAAGATCTCCCGCTGGAGGACGACGGACAGCGGGGAGAGCCCGAAGAGGGCCATGCCGAGCCCGGCGGCCCAGCGCGGCAGGGAGAGGCGGCGGCCGAGGACGTACAGCAGGACGGTGCTCGCGGCGGTGACCACGAGCATCGCCGCGCGCATCGAGCCGACGGTCATCGCGGCGGGGTCGAGGGCCTTGGGGATCCAGGTCAGCAGCGCCAACTGGAGCCAGCCGAGCGGGGGATGGTCGTACCAGTAGGTGTAGTGGGCGAGGCCCTTGCCCTCCTGGACGGCCCAGGCCTGGGCAAGGTAGGTGCCCTCGTCGTCGCTGAAGGTGGGGTAGGCGGCGATGTTCCAGCCCTGGACGACGAGGATCGCCGTCAACAGGGCGCCGCACAGCAGGAGATCGGGTTTCCTCGAAGGTCGCGCGGGCCTGGGTATCGGCGGGACGGTGCGCTGTACGGGGATCTTCGGGGTGGTCACCTCGGGGAGCGTGGAGGTCACGCGTGAACGTCCTCTCGGGTGGTCAGGTGCGCACCGGTGTGCTCGGTCAACTCCCATTCGTTGCGCCCGCGTTGCTCGCGCCAGACGGCACGGATCGCGGCGCCCGCGAGGAGGACCTGGTAGAAGGGGCCGCCGACGACGAGCTTGACGTAGTGGACGAAGCGCACGCGCAGGCCGTACTGCTTGCCGAAGTCGTGCAGTCCGACGAGTTCGAAGACGAAGGTCACGAGCGCGGTGACGGCCGGCAGGAAGGTGATGAAGGCGACGCCGACGGGGACGTCGAGAAAGAGCGCGATCGCCACGTTCAGCGGGATGACGACGCCGGAGTACGCCTGGAGGAACGGGGTCATGAGGGTGTAGCGGGCCAGCAACCGCTGCCCGAAGCCCGGGAGTTGCTTCCAGTCCTTCTTCCGGAAGACCTGAAGGAACCCCTGGTTCCAGCGAGTTCGCTGTTTGAGCAGGGACATCAGCGAGCCCGGGGTCTCCTCGCGGGTGACCATGTCGGAGTCGTAGGCGACGACGACCTTCTTCCCGACGGACGACAGCCGTACGCCCAGGTCGCAGTCCTCTGCGAGGCAGTTGGAGTCCCAGCCGCCGGCTTCCCTGAGCACGTGGGTGCGGACGAAGACGGTGTTGCCGCCGAGCGGGATGAACCCCTTCTGCGCGTGCAGGTGGAGCCGGGAGCGGAACCAGAAGAAGTACTCCAGGCAGTTGCGCAGGCTGTACCAGCTGGAGTGGAAGTTGATGAGCTGGACGCCGCCCTGGACGACGTCGGCGCCGGTGGTGCGGAAGGCGTGGTCGACGTGGGCGAGGAGTTCGGGGTGGACCTGGTCCTCGGCGTCGAAGACCCCGACGACGTCGCCGCGGCAGTGCGGGAGCGCCGTGTTCATCGCCTTCGGCTTGTTCTTCTTCTCGTGGGTGTCGACGACGACGCGGACGCGTGGGTCGCGGGCGGCGGCGCGTTCGGCGACCTCGGTGGTCTCGGGGTCGTCGTGGCCGACGATCACGATGATCTCGAAGTCGGTGTGGGTCGACTCCAGGAGCCGGCGGATGGTGTGGTCGAGGACGGCCTGCTCGTGCCGGGCGGGCAACAGCAGGGAGAACGAGGTGTGTTGACCGCCGTCGGGCTGGCCGAAACTGGTCGAGGCGAGGACGTCCGGCGTGCGCCAGGCGTGCATCTGCCACCAGAGGGTGAAGGCCGCCATCCCGAAAAGGGCCAGCGAGACGGCGGATATGAAGATGGACGTGAACAAGAAAAGATCCCCCCAGATCTCAGAGCCCCCTGTCGCGACGGCGCGTCACATGCGTCGCGTCATGTGCTGAGGCTAAGTGGAAACTGTGAACGGGGGGAGGTCTTCCGATAAATAGCTTGTTTCAGAGCCGACTTGCTCTTAGCTGCCCATATCCGGACACGTGGTCACTCTTCTGACCGCTATTGATCAACCCGCCTGAACGTTTCCACCGGTCAGTGCGGTGCGCAGGCGATCGGGGTCGGTCGTCGGAAGATCACAGGTGAAGTTACGGCAGACATAGGCCGTGGGTTCACTTCCCGAAAGCGGCCGATCGGCGATCAAGGGGAACTCGTCACTGTCGGTCACACCGTAGGCCACAACTGCCCCGGGGGCGGTGGCCAGAAGTGCCTGTCGGTGTAGTTTCTTTCCGGCCGGATCGTCCAACTCCCTTGCCACGACGGCGACTTCACGCGGTCCGTCGAGGAGGGCCTCCGCCGCGGCCAGCCCCCAGCCGATGAACCGGGGCACCCGGGGACCGAGCGCCTTCACGACGCCGAGTGCCTTTTCGGCGGCGCTGCGGTGAGGTGCGGAGCCGGTGTGGGCCGCGTACGACAGCAGCGCCGACGCCGCCGCCGTCCAGCCGGAGGGCGTCGCGTTGTCGGTCGGGTCCTGGGGGCGGCGGATCAACTGCTCGGCGTCCGAGGCCGTGTCGTACAGGGCGCCCGACTCCGGGTCAGTGAAACGCGTCAGGACGTGGTCCAGGAGCAGGCCCGCGAAGTCCAGCCAGACGCCCTCGCCGGTCACGGCGGCCAGCGCGAGGAAGCCCTCCGCGACATCGCCGTAGTCCTCCAACACGCCCGCGTTCGCGCCGGCCTGGCCGTCCTTGCTGGTGCGGGAGAGGTGGGCGTGGTCGTCGAGGTGGACGCGGACCAGGAGGTCGGCGGCGCCGAGCGCGGCCTCGGTCAGGTCCGGGCGGCCGAAGTACGCGCCCGTCTCCGCGAGCGCCGCGACCGCCAGGCCGTTCCAGGCGGCCACGACCTTGTCGTCCCGGCCGGGAGCGGGGCGCTCGGCACGCCGGGCGAGCAGGCGGGCGCGGATCGAGGCGACCTTGTCCGCGTCGAAGACGCCCTCCGTCTGCGGGAGTTGGAGGACGGAGGCGCCCTCCTCGAAGGTGCCGTCCTGCGTCACGCCGAAGTAGTGGGCGGCGAGTTCGGCGTCCGCGCCGAGGGTGTCGCGGAGTTCGTCCATGGTCCAGACGTAGTACGCGCCCTCCACGTGCTTCCCGGTGCCGTCGTCGCTGTCGGCGTCCAGCGCGGAGGCGAAGCCGCCTTCAGGAGTTCGCAGCTCCCGCACCATGAAGTCGGCCGTCTCCAGGGCGACCCGGCGGGCCAGTTCGGAGCCGGTCGAGCGCCACAGGTGGGCGTAGACGCGGCACAACAGGGCGTTGTCGTACAGCATCTTCTCGAAATGCGGCACGATCCAGTCGCGGTCGACCGAGTAGCGGGCGAAGCCGCCGCCCAACTGGTCGTAGATCCCGCCCCGCGCCATCCGCTCGCAGGTGTCCGCCGCCATCTGCAAGGCGCCCTCGGCGCCCGTCCGCGCGTGGTGCCGCAGCAGGAACTCCACCACCATCGACGGCGGGAACTTCGGGGCGCCCCCGAACCCGCCGCGCTGCGGGTCGTACTCCCGGGTCAGCCCCAGCAGCGCCGCCGCCAGCTCCTCCTCGCCGGGCGGCTGAGCGTCCCCGAACGACAACTCCCGCTCGCCCAGGTCCCGTACGATCTTCCCCGCGACCTCGGCCACCTCGTCCCGACGCCCGCTCCACGCCTGCCGCACCCCCTCCAGCACCTGCCGGAACGAGGGCGAACCGTGCCTCGGCTCGGGCGGGAAATACGTACCGAAGTAGAAGGGCTCGGCGTCGGGGGTGAGGAAGACAGTCATCGGCCAGCCGCCCTGCCCGGTCGCGGCCTGCACGGCTTCCATATAGACGGCGTCGACGTCGGGCCGCTCCTCGCGGTCCACCTTGACGCTGACGAAGTGCTCGTTGAGGTAGTCGGCTGTCTGCTGGTCCTCGAAGGATTCGTGGGCCATCACATGACACCAGTGGCACGCGGAGTAGCCGACGGACAGCAGAACGGGTACGTCCCTCCGCCGCGCTTCCTCGAAAGCCTCCGGTGTCCAGGGCCACCAGTCGACCGGGTTGTCAGCGTGCTGGAGCAGATACGGCGAGGTCACACCCGCTAGCCGGTTCATGCGGTCCAGCCTCTCACAGGGCTCCGGCCTGCCTGGCGAACCAGAGAGTGCCTCGGCCGAATCGGGCGGCCTCGTACCACCGGCCAGTAGGCTGAGCCAAGCACCGGAACTGCCGAAGCTCCTCGGAGGAGGCACACCACGACCGCCGAAATGGTGGCGCCCGCGTGGATGCACACCCAGATCAGCGCGGAACAGTACGACTCCTGGACCGAGGAGCAGTGCGCCGGCATCGAGATCGTGGACGGAATGGTCGTCGTGAGCCCGAGCGCGTCCACGCGGCACAACCGGCCGGCCCGGCTCCTGGCCAATGCCCTGGACGCCGCCGCGGGCCCGGACTGGAACGCCGACACTGGCTTCGACGTCCGGCTCCAGGACGTCCCACTCACCAACCGCCGTCCCGACGTCATCGTCTACCGGGCGGAGACCATCGACCTCACGCCCACCCGCCCGGAACACGTCCTCCTGGTCGTCGAGGTCGTCTCCCCTGGCTCGGAGACCACCGACCGGATCGTGAAGGTGGACCAGTACGCCAAGGCCGGCATCCCCTTCTACTGGCGGATCGAACAGGCCGCCACCGGCGTTCCGATCGTCTACACCTACGTCCTCGACCCAGCCAACGGGGCCTACCGGAACGGCGAGGTGTTCACCGGCACCGTGAAGGCCACCGCACCCTTCCCTGTCACGGTCGACCTCGGGATCCTGTGAGCAACGAGGAATCGTCCGCGCCCTCCGCGCCTCCGACGGCCTGTGGGCTAAGGCATGCCCCAAGTGCCGACCTGCACGTTCCCGCCGGGGACGAGCCGCGTGGGGAGCCACCCCCGTTTCATGCCCATCACCCCGATGGCGGGGCGTCGGTGGTCACCGTGCAGTAGATGTCCCGGCCGACGGGGGCGAAGCCGGTGCGGCGCAGGTCCACCGACCCGGTGCCGATGGAGTACGCGACACGGGCCCCGATCCGGGCCCGGCGTCCACCCGCCCACCGCACGCCCATCTGGTGCCCGGGGGCCGGTGCCCTGAATCCGTGAAGGTGCCGTCGGTGGCCCAGCGGGCGAATCATCCGCGGACGGTCCGCCAGGAGCCGAACCGTTCGGGCCCCTCTCTCGACCCCGGCATGGAGACAAGACGGACACAAGTACGCCCTCGTCGCCGCGCTCGCGCTCCGCGCCCCCTCCTTGCCGACCCCCGGCAACGAGTTGTGACAGGACGGTGCCAGTTCGCCCCTTCGCATCCGGGCGCCCCCCGCCGCACACTTGACCAAGGACAGCTGTTGCCGCCGGAGGGGGACGGGACATGCGGGACAGTCATCGGGTCGAGGCCGAGCGGTTGGTGGTCCGGGCCGTCGAGGAGGAGGTACGGCGCTCGGGGGGCCGTACGGACGGGAAGGTGCTGCTCGGCAGGGCGCGCGGGGCGCTGGACGCCATGGCGCAGACCGCCGGCGCCGAGTACGAGGCGTACACACGGGCGTTGAGCGAGACCGAGGCGGCGAATGTGAGCTTCGGGAAGCGGTACGCCGAGGAGGGCGGCCGGACTCCCCTGCTGATCGCGGGAGTTGCCGCGGTGACGACGACGGTGGCCGATCTGGTGCTCGGCACCGGCACGGGCACGGCGTTCGGCGCGGGCCTCGCGGTCGGCGTCGTGGGGGCGGCGGCGACGGTCGTGAAGGTGGCCGGCACCCATCTGCCGGCCGCGCACCGCCGGGCCGGCGCGGCCGGACAGCCGGGCGGGGCCGAGCAGTTGAGACTCCAGTGGCTGACGGCGCTGGAGGTGCGGGGCATCAGGCCGTTCCTGGACCAGCAGCGGGTGCTGAGCGCGTCGACGGGCCCGAAGGCGACGGGCCCCCAGCTGAAGGGCGCCGACAAGAGCGCGGCGGCACGCGGCCGTACGCTGCTGGAGCAGTCGTACGCGCAACTCCCGGAGTCGTCCGGGGTGTTCGCGGGGCGGCGGCAGGAGCTGGCGCGGATCCGGCAGTGGGTGCAGGCGGGCCGGGCGTCCACGCGGACCCGGCCGACGGTGGTGGTCCTGCACGGTGAACCGGGCAGCGGGCGTACGGCACTCGCCGTGCGCGCGGCGCACGATCTGCGCGACCAGTTCCGGGGCGCGTGTGTCGTGGACCTGCGCGGCGGTTCGGACGAGGGCCCGCTGCCGACGCGGGACGCGCTGCTGCACCTGCTGAACCGGCTGGGGGCGCCGCGCGAGCAACTCCTGTTCCGGGAGCGGTCGTCGGCGGACCAGCAGGTGAAGCGGCTGAGCGAGCTGTACTACCAGCACCTGACGAAACTGCCGGTGACGGTCGTCCTGGACGACGCCTCCGACGTCGCGCAGGTCCGCACCCTGATCCCGGAGCGCTCGGACAGCCTGATCCTGGTGACGTCCCGCACCCCGCTCCCGCTGCCCGCCGAACTCGGCGCGTGGGTCCACGAGTTGCCGGTACGCCCGCTGGAGGCGGCCGGCGCCGAGGAACTCCTCGCGGCGGTCGCACAGGACAGCACGGGCCCGTACGACGCGGAGTCCACCGACCGGGTCCTGGACCTGTGCGGCGGGCTCCCGCTGGCGCTGCGGATCGCCGGTTCGGCGCTGGGCCCGCGTTCGCCGCGCGGGCTCGCCACGGAACTCGGCGCGTACGGCCCCGTGGAGCCCACCGACCGGGCCCTGTGGCTGCGGTACACCGACCAGCCCGAGCAGACCCGGCGGCTGCTGCGCCGGCTCGCGCTCGCCGGGCGGGCCTCGCTGGGGGCCGCCGCCGCTGCCGCGCTGCTCGCCACGGACCGGTCCGAAGCGGCCCGTCTGCTGGGCGAGTTGGCGCGGGCCGGGCTGATCGACCGGGTGCGCGGGGACCGGTTCCGGCTGCACGACACCGTGCGCGCGTTCGCCGCCGCCCGGCTGCACGACGAGGAGGAGGCCGGTGAACTCGTCGCCGCGCAGGAGCGGTTGATCGTCAGCTACTCCGAACTCGCCGACTCCGTGCTCCGGTTGGTCGACGGCAACATGTCCACCCGGTCCGACCGGTTCAGCCCGCACGGATTCACCTCCCTCGACGAGGCGTTGCGCTGGCTCGACGACGAGTCCAGCTTCATCACCGCGACGCTGCGGCACGCCGAGGGCGTCGACCAGGCCGCCGTACTGAGTCTGCTGGGCGCGCTGTGCGACTACTGCCTGCTGCGCGGCGACCTCTACCGGCTCGGTGAGATCAGCGAGTTGGCGCAGTCCATCGACCGGGGGCTGCTCGTGCGGTCCGTGCAGTGGCGTACCGGGATCGCCGCGCGGCAGCTCGGTGAGCTGGACAAGGCGCGGACGACCCTGACGTCCGTCGTCGACCTGTACCTCCAGTCGCATCACGACGCCGGGGCCGCGCGGGCGCTGTGCTCGCTCGGGATCACCCTGCACCATCAGGGCAACCTGGGGGAGGCGGCGACAAAACTGCGGGAGGCTCTCGACATCCAGCAGGCACCGGAGCTGGCGACCGACCGGGCGTGGACGATGCACGCGCTGGCCGCCGTCGAGCGGGACCGGGCGCGGTTGCCGGAGGCGCTGGCGCTGCTCACCGAGTCGCTGGTCCTGCACCGGCGGGGCGGGTCCGTGCACGGGGAGGCGTGGGCGCACTACCAGTTGGGGCAGCTGAATCTGCGGCGCGGTGAACTCGACGCGGCGGTCGGGGAGTTGAACCGGGCGCTCGAACTGTACGGGCGTACCCGTGACTCCCGGGGCGAGGCGTGGGCGTTCACCCAGCTCGCGCGGGCCCGGCTCATCGCCGGGGACGCGGCGCTCGCGGCGGAGGAGCTGCGGGCCGCGGCCGCCCGGCACCGGGAGAACGAGGACGCCCGCGGGGAGGCGTGGACCGTCTACTACCTGGGCCTCGCCCTGGAGGAGACGGGCCAACTGGACCGCTCCGTGCGCGAGTTGGAGCGCTCCCGGACCATGTTCTCCCGTATGCGCGACGTCTACGGGCTCGCCTGCGCCCGCCATCAGTCCGCCCGCGTCACCCGCGACCAGCGGGCCGCGCAGACGGGTTCCTTGCGCAACTCCGGGTTCGCCCGTCAGCTGCTCATGGACGCGCGCGCCGACTTCCAGCGGATCGGGGTCGCCCACGGCGAGGCATGGACCTGCCTCGAACTGGCCGTGGTCGACGCGGGCAACGCCCGTACGGCCCAAGCCCTTTCTCTCTGTGACGAGGCGATCTCCCTCTTCGCCTCCTACGGCGACCGCCGGGGCGAGGACTGGGCCCGCTTCCTGCGCTGCACCCTGCTCCCCTACGCCTCCCCCGGCGGCGTCGAGATCGGCACCGCCGTCGCCCAGGAGGAGCTGCTCCAACTCGGCCGCGAGCCGCACGATCTGCGTGACGAGAAGCTCGGCGACTTCGTCGACGCGTACGGCCTGGTCCTGGAACGGGGGGTGAACCTTGAGGCGGGATGGCAGGCTTGGCGGCTGCGGATGGTGCCGGGGAGGCATGCGCGGGAAGTGATGGGGGTGGTGGTGTCGGCGGGGGCGGCTTAGGCAGGAGGGGACGGGATGACGGACGAGAGGCGCGAGAGGCAGATCCAGGAGTTGCTCAGCCTCGCTCGGCCTCACCGGCTGGTTGTGGTGACCGGGGAGCCGGGCAGCGGGCGGACGTGGCTGATGCGGCGGGCCGTCGACCGCCTCGGCGCGGCCGGGGGTCCGGCGGCGATCCGGGTCGGGGACATCGGCATGGCCGAACCCGCGGAGGTGACGCTGCTGCGGCTAATGTCGCACAGCATCACGCGGGAACGCATCGACGAGGCCGAACTCCTGGGCGCTGCACCGGAGTTCCTCGACCAGGCCGTCGAACTCTGCATCCGGGCGTTGAACAGGTTCGGCCAACGGGTGATCGTGGCCGTCGACGGCGCCCGGCGTCCGTTGCTCGACTCCCTGGTTCGGGTAGCGGCCCATGCCCCGGTCCTGGTGCTGGCCGTGGCCGCCCGCGAAGAGGTGCCGCCCATCGCGTACACCGTCGAGTCGGTCTCCGCGAGCGACCTGCGCAAGTCCGTCAGACGGGCGAAGCGGCAACTGAGCCCCCGAGCCGCCAGGTTGTGCGAAGACCTGGCCGCACTGACCTCCTCCACCGGCACCCTCCTGGTGCCCGACTCCCTGTTGGGCCGCTACCACGAACCCGCGGAGGGCCGACCCGCCCGGCACCGGTTGGGGCACCATGAGCTGGTCGAGTCGACCGGGCCCGGGATACGGCTGCGCGGCGCGGTGGCCGCCGAGGTCACCCGGCGATGGTCTCCCGACCGACGTCGGGACCAGGCCGTCGACGTGCTGACGACACTGCTCCGGGACCATCTCGACAAGCCCGCGCTGGTGGAAAGGCACACGTGGACGTTCGTCCTGGCGGCCACCCGGCTCCTCTCGCTCTCGCGGAGCCGGGAGACCGAGAGCCTCGTCCGCTCCCTCGCCGGAACGCTCGAACGACGGGGCCTGGTAATCGAATTGGCCGCCCTGTGGCGCTGTGGAGGTCCGCTCCCCTTCGCCACCGCCCCACCGGACACCCGTCTCACCCACGCCTCGGAGAGCTGGGAAGCCTGTGACCTCCGCACAGCCACGCGGCTGCTCTCCACGCTCCCCGACCACCGTCACGCCGACGGCCGGCTTCTGCACACCCGCGCCGCCGTCGCCTGCGACCGGGGCGATCTACGCGGCGTGGGACCGCTGCTGCGGCGGGCGATCGAAGCCCACCAGGTCGCCGGGGACCGTACGGGCGAGGTGTGGGCGATGTTGCACTACGGACGGTGGCGGCTGCTGAGCGGGGACTTCGACGAAGCGGAGAAGGTGCTCGACGCCGCGCGGGTGGCGTTCCTGGATCTTCACGAGGCCGAGGGCGTCCGCCGGGCGGAGACGGAACAGGCCCGGCTGACAACACTCTTGGCCGCTTCTGGCCTCCTCACCACGCTGCCCGAGCAGTTGCCGCCCGGCCAGGACGCGCATACCGGCAGTTCTCCCGCGACCGCCCTGGCGAACGAACGGCTCTGGCCGGAACTCGGCTTCTGGACCTGGACGGACCCGTTGGTGTCGGCCTGGACGGAACACCACAGGGCCGTCCGGCACGAGGACGGACCGTCGTACTACTACTCCCGTCCTCAGAGCCTGGAGCAGAACGTCATCACGTTCGCCCGGCTCGGCTGCGCCCACGGCGAAGCCTGGGCCCATCTCGAACACGGCATTGGCGCCGAAGACCGCTCCTTCGCCCACGCCCGGCGCCTCTTCGCCTCCATCGGCGACGAGGCGGGGCTCGCCTGGACAGAAGTCGCCGAAGCCTTCGCCCGCCGCAAGGACCCGCCCGTAGAAGCCCTCCGTGAACTCTCCCGCCGTTACCCGCCCGCCCTTCTCGCCCGCACCGAATGGCCCTGGAAGCACGGCCGTCTCCGCATCCCCTTCGCCGCCCGCCTCCTCATCCCCGAACCCCGCTACCGGGAGACCGTCTTCCGTCTCCCCGCCACCGAGTCCCGGGTCCGCCTCACCCTCCAGGACGACGACCCCCCTACCCCAGGTCACCCCACCCGCCTCACCCTCCAGGTGGTCCCCGGCTCCCACCACCCCTGGGCCGAGGCCCCCGCTCTCCCCTGGCTCTCCGTCCGGGCCATCCCCCTCACCCCCGCCGACCTCGTCCCCGAGCACGCGGTCCCCGTCCGCCCCGGCCCTGTGGGCAACACGGACGCCGGCGCGGAGTTCCGCTTCACACCCCGCCGTCCAGGACGCCACCGCATCCGCTTCACCGTGGAGGACCACCTCACCGGCACCGTCCTGCAAGAGGTGGAGGCCGATGTCGACGTGACAGGCCCGGCCGAGAGCCCCCTCACCGGCACCACCCCCACCTCCCTCAGAAGGACCTGACCGGTGCCCAAGGAACTCCCCCTGCGCATCACCCAGGACCCCAGCCACGGCTTCACCCGGCACCCCGCCTCGACGATCCGCCACCCGGACCTGGTGCTGACCCTGGACACGTACGCGGACGACCACATCAGGGCCCGCGCGTACGGCACGGCGCTCCCCCCGTCCCCGCACGAGTACACGGCCCGCCTGGACGTCTCCCCGGCGACGATCCGAACGAGCGCGGCGCGTCTACGGGCCCTGTGGAAGCGGGAGTTGGTGGCGTACGAGCCCGTGGACCCGATGACCGGAATGCCGGCGGGCGAGCCGTACGCGACCCGCCTGGACCTCACGGACGCCCCCGAACTCGACGACATCCTGGACGAGTTGGCGGAACAGGGCGCGTACCTGCTGTGGCGGGAGCTGCTGGGCGCGGGCGGCCGGGGCGCGGACCGGCTGCGGGGCGTCGTACGGGACGCACTGGACGGGGAGAAGCCACTGCGGATCAGGGTGGACTCGGCGCTGTTCCTGCCGTGGCCGATGCTGGCCCTGCCGAAGGGCGTCGAGGAAAGCCCGCTGCACCGCTTCCTGGGATACCGGCACCAGATGGAGCAGACGGGCGGCAGATACGCGGACTTCGCGGACGAGGCGGAGTCCCAACTCCCGCCGCCCCTCCCGGTGGTGAGCCTGAACCACGACAAGAACATCGACCCGTACGGCCGCACGAGGGCGGCGGACGTGGCGACGGCCCTCGCGGAGGGCACCGTGTTCCTGGAGCGCTCCCGCCGCGACGAGCTGCTCGCGGCGCTCAAGTCGGGCCGGATGGACGACCAGTTGATGTACTTCTGGTGCCACGGCAGGTTCGAGGCGGCGCAGGACGCGGGTGCGCCGCTGCTCCTCGTGCGCCTGACGGACAGTCAGGACATCGACGCGCACACGGTGTTGGCGCGGCACACGGAGGGCCTGCTGCCGCACCGGCCGCTGGTGCTGTTCAACGCGTGCTACGCGGGCCTGCCGGGCGGGGCGGACCTCACGTATCTGGGCGGGGCGCTGATCGCGGCGGGCGCGGGCGGTGTGCTGGGCCCGCAGATCGAGATGCCGCAGGTGTTCGCGGCGGAGTACGCGTACGCGTTCGTCACCCGCTACCTGGGCGCCGCCGACACGGCCGGCGAGATCGCGCACACGCTGGCCCGGCACTTCGCGGACACGTTCCGCAGCCCGCTGGGGTTCGCGTACGCGCTGCACTGCGGGATGGACCGGCGGCTGGAGCGGATCCCGTCGGGGACCTGACACGGTGCGGCCCGGTCGTCACCACGCAGGTGTCACCCCGTGGGGGTAGTACCCGTAGTACGACCGAGCCACCGGCCTCCGGCATACGCGCCGGACACCGGGCGATGTCGAGAAGGCCCCCTGCGGCCCGATCAGCCCTTGGCGGGCTTCTCAGGACCCGAAGGCGCCGAAGGAGCCGAGGACGCCGAAGGAGCCGAAGATCCCGCAGAGGCCGAAGGCGCCGACGCCGCTGCCTCCCCGGCGCCGGAACCCCCCGGTTCCTTGAAGTCGACCCGGTTCATGTGCTTGCTCATCGACTTCATCAGCCCCCACACCGCCAAGGCCATGGCGGCGAAGACGATGAAGCCGAGGACGCCGGGGGTGACCTTGTTCTCGTCGACCTCCTTGGCGAGAAGGACGAAGTGCGTCATTGCCGGGCTCACGCTTGCGCTCATGTCAGGCATTGTCGCGGATGCCCGCAAAGAGGTCGTCCTCGGGGATGGACGTATCGACGAGGGACTTCGCGAGCTCGTACTCCTCGGTCGGCCAGACCTCCTTCTGGAGCTCCATCGGGACGCGGAACCAGCCGCCGTCGGGGTCGATCTGGGTGGCGTGCGCGATGAGCGCCTTGTCGCGGATCTCGTAGTAGTCGGCGCACGGGACATGCGTGGTCAGGACGCGTTCGACGCGCTCGAACTCGTCCCAGCGCTTGAGCCACTCCTCGTAGGGGGACTCCATGCCGCGGGCGATCATCGCGTCGTGCAGGGCCTGGGTGCGCTGCCGGTTGAAGCCCTGGTTGTAGTAGAGCTTGCTCGGCTGGTACGCCGGGCCGTACTCGGACTCGGGGTACTTCTCGGTGTCCGCCGCCGCCTCGAAGGCGATCATCGAGATCGTGTGGGTCATGATGTGGTCGGGGTGGGGGTAGCCGCCGTTCTCGTCGTAGGTGGTGATCACCTGTGGACGGAACGAACGGATCTTGCGTACGAGTTCCCCGGCCGCCTTGTCCTCGTCCTCAAGGGCGAAGCAGCCCTCGGGGAGCGGGGGCAGCGGGTCGCCCTCGGGCAGGCCGGAGTCGACGAAGCCGAGCCACTCCTGCTTGATGCCGAGGATCTCGCGGGCCTCGTCCATCTCCTTCTTGCGCACCTCGTGGATGTGCTCCTCGATGTACCGGTCACCCTGGAGCTTCGGGTTCAGGATGGAGCCGCGCTCCCCGCCGGTGCAGGTGACCACCAGGACGTCCACCCCCTCGGCCACATACTTCGCCATGGTGGCCGCGCCCTTGCTCGACTCGTCGTCGGGGTGGGCGTGGACGGCCATCAGTCGCAGCTGGTCAGTCAAGACTCATCCTCAGTCAGTCGGCACCCGGTCGTCCGGTGTGCAATCACGTCGGTCCGCCCCATGAAGAGGTCGCCGAGGGGCGGTGGTCGCCCGCGCGCGGGGGGCTTCTATAGTGACCGAATCGGGGGGCGAATTGTTCCGGGGCCCGGAGGACCATCATGAGTACGGCAAGTGCGGGTGCGCCCGAGGGGCGCTACGGCCGTACGTCCGACGCGCGGGCCGATCACCGGCTGAAGATCCTCGGCGGGGTCCTGGGCGTGCTGTTCCTCGGGCTCATCGGCTGGTTCGGCTGGCACTACGTCGGCCAGAACGAGATCAGCGGTGAGCTGATCGCCTTCCAGGTCTCCGACTCCTCCGTCGAGGTCCACCTCGAAGTGCGCAAGGACTCCGGGACCAGCGGCTACTGCACGGTGCGCTCGCAGGCCGAGAACGGCGCCGAGGTGGGCCGCGCCGACTTCCGCTTCACCGGGTCGCAGACCCGCATCGACAAGGTCGTCACGCTCCGTACGACGTCCCGGGGGACGACGGCCGAGCTGCTGGGGTGCCACCCGAGCTGAGCGCGGGGCCTTCCACGGTCACGCGTTCGATCCTTCCCGCCTGCGGAGTAGCTCTGACCTGCGGTGACGGTTTTCCGGTGTCTTATGTCCTCCCCCTTCCGCCGTCGAATTGTTAGGCTCGTGGTTTCGCCCATCCCTGAAGGAACATGCTTTGGGGTAGGGCGATGCTTTGTATTCCCAGTACCGACGAGGAGCACCTGTGACCCAGACCAGCGAGAACGTCACCTGGCTGACCCAGGAGGCGTACAACAAGCTCAAGGACGAGCTTGCGCACCTTACTGGTCCCGCGCGCTCGGAGATCACCGCGAAGATCGCGGCGGCGCGCGAGGAAGGTGACCTGCGCGAGAACGGCGGGTACCACGCGGCCAAGGAGGAGCAGGGCAAGCAGGAGCTTCGCGTGCGCCAGCTCACGCAGTTGCTGGAGAGCGCCAAGGTCGGCGAGGCCCCGCAGTCCGCGGACGGCGCGGTCGCCCCCGGCATGGTCGTCACCATCGCCTTCGACGGGGACGAGGACGACACCCTCACGTTCCTGCTGGCCTCCCGTGAATACGCGAGCACGGAGATCGAGACGTACTCGCCGCAGTCGCCCCTGGGCTCCGGCGTCATCGGCCACAAGGTCGGCGAGGACGCGGAGTACGAGCTGCCCAACGGCAGGAAGGCGATGGTCCGCATCCTGAAGGCGGCCCCGTACAACGGCTGAGCCGCCACGCGCCCTCGGCAGACCCCCGCCCCGTCCGGTGGCGGGGGTTTCGTCGTGTGCGGGGCCGTCGGCGGCAGCGGCAGGGCTCCGGGGGCGGTCAGGCGCAGCCAGCTGGATCAGATCATGCCGTCGCCGAGCGGTACTTGCGGACCGCGAGGGTGCGGAAGACGACGATGATCAGCAGGGAGTAGAGGACCGAGGCCCAGACGGGGTGCTGCATGGGCCAGGCGTCGGAGCGGGAGAGGCCGGGGTCGCCGAAGAGCTGGCGGCAGGCTTGGACGGTCGCGCTGAAGGGGTTCCATTCGGCGATGTGCCGCAGCCAGGGGGTCATCTGGCCGGAGTCGACGAAGGCGTTGGAGATGAAGGTGACGGGGAAGAGCCAGATGAGGCCGCCGGAGGTGGCCGCCTCGGGGGTGCGCACCGAGAGGCCGATGAGCGCGCCGATCCAGGTGAAGGCGTAGCCGAGGAGGAGCAGGAGGCCGAAGCCGCCGAGGATCTTGCCGAGGTTGGTGGGCTGGTCGGTGCCCAGGCGCCAGCCGACGAGGAGGGCGACGACGGCGAGGACGACGAGGGTGAACGCCGTCTGGACGAGGTCGGCGAGGGTCCGCCCGGTGAGGACGGCGCCGCGCGCCATGGGCAGGGAGCGGAAGCGGTCGATGAGGCCCTTGTGCATGTCGTCGGCGATGCCGGCGCCCGCTCCGGCGGTGGCGAAGGTGACGGTCTGGGCGAAGATGCCGGCCATCAGGAAGTTCTTGTAGATGTCGGGGTCGGTGCTGTCGCCGATCTTCATGGAGCCGCCGAAGACGTAGGCGAAGAGCACGACGAACATGACGGGCTGGATGACCCCGAAAAGCACCATTTCGGGAATTCTGGACATGCGGATCAGGTTCCGCTTGGCGACGACCATGGAGTCCCGGAAGGACTGGACGGCGGGGTGCGGCGGGGCGGGGACGACGCGGGGTTGGGTGGTGGTCATGCCGTGGCCCTGCCCTTCTTCTCGGCCTTGCCCTCGTCCTCGTTCTCGTCCTTCTCCTCGGCGATGTGTCCTGTCAGGGACAGGAAGACGTCGTCGAGAGTGGGCCGGCGCAGTCCGATGTCGTCGATCTCGATGCCGCGCAGGTCGAGTTCGCGGATGATCTCGGCGAGGAGTTTGGCGCCGCCGGTGACGGGGACGGTGAGCCGGCGGGTGTGCTCCTCGACGGTGACGGAGCCCTTGCCGGAGGCGGTGAGGAGGTCGACGGCGGTCGGGATGCGGGCGCGGTCGTGGACGACGACCTCGACGCGCTCGCCGCCCGTGCGCGCCTTGAGCTGGTCGGACGTACCGCGTGCGATGACGCGGCCGTGGTCGACGACGGCGATGTCGTGGGCGAGCTGGTCGGCCTCTTCCAGGTACTGCGTGGTGAGCAGGAGGGTGGTGCCGCCGGAGACGAGGTTCTTGATGACCTCCCACAGGAGCAGGCGGTTGCGGGGGTCGAGGCCGGTCGTGGGTTCGTCCATGAACATGACCGGCGGGGAGACGACGAGGGCGGCAGCGAGGTCGAGGCGCCTGCGCATGCCGCCGGAATAGGTCTTGGCGGTGCGGTCGGCGGCGTCCGCGAGGTCGAAGCGGTCGAGGAGTTCGGCGGCGCGGGCCTTCGCCTGCCTCGGGCCCATCTGGTAGAGGCGCCCGACCATGACGAGGTTCTCGCGGCCGGTGAGGTATTCGTCGACCGCGGCGAACTGGCCGGACAGGCCGATGGAGCGGCGTACGTCGTTGGGCTGTTTGAGGACGTCGAGCCCGGCGACGATCGCCCGGCCGCGGTCGGGGCGCAGCAGGGTGGTCAGGCAGCGTACGGCGGTGGTCTTGCCCGCGCCGTTGGGGCCGAGGAGGCCCAGGACCGTGCCTTCCGGGACGTCGAGGTCGACGCCGTCGAGGGCTTTGACGTCACCGAAGGTCTTGACGAGTCCTTCGGCGTAGATGGCACCCGGCATTGGGCTCTCCACGTCTTCGGGGTCTTCGGGGGCTTCGGGGATTCTTCGGATCTCGTGAAACGGGTCGTGCGAGAAGCGTAAGTTCGTGGCATCCGGATCGCCCGACAGAACGTTCGAGCGACGCACGACACACCATAACGCGATGTATCGCGTCGCTCAATGCACTTCACCCGTCCGGGTCAACGCCCTTTCCATGACCTGCGGATTCCTAGTCGATGACGGTGTAGCCGGCGGCCCGCAGCGCCTGCCCGACCTCACCGCAGTGGGCCGGACCCTTGGTCTCCAGGTGGAGTTCGACCTCCGCCTCGGCGAGCCCCAGCCGCGGATCGGTGCGGACATGGCTGACGTCGAGGACGTTCGCGTCGGCCCCCGACAGCACCCCCAGCAGCGTCGCGAGGGCACCCGGACGGTCCGTGAGCCGCAGCCGTACGGCGAGGTAGCGGCCCTGCGCGGCCATTCCGTGCCGCAGGACGCGTTGCATCAGCACCGGGTCGACGTTCCCGCCCGACAGCACCGCCACGACCGGCCCCGCGAACGCGCCGGGCTCGCTCAGCAGCGCGGCGACCGGGCTCGCGCCCGCCGGTTCGACGACCAGCTTGGCCCGCTCCAGACACAGCAGCAGGGCCGCCGACAGCGCGTCCTCCGAGACCGTCCGCACCTCGTCGACCAGGTCCCGGACGAGAGTGAACGGCACGTCCCCGGGACGCCCGACCCTGATGCCGTCGGCCATCGTCAGCGGGGAGCGCACCGACACGGGCCGCCCGGCCGCGAGCGACGGCGGGTACGCGGCGGCGCCGGCCGCCTGGACGCCGACGATCCGCACGTCCGGGCGCAGCGCCTTCACGGCGACGGCGATGCCCGCCGCGAGCCCGCCCCCGCCGATGCCGACGACGATCGTCCGCACCTCCGGGCACTGCTCCAGGATCTCCAGGCCGACCGTGCCCTGACCTGCGATGACGTCGGGGTGGTCGAAGGGGTGGATGAACACCGCGCCCGTCTCGGCGGCGTACTCCTGGGCCGCGGCGAGCGTCTCGTCGACCACCTGGCCGTGCAGGCGGACCTCCGCGCCGTACTCCCGGGTCGCGCTGATCTTGGGCAGGGGGGCGCCCTGCGGCATGAACACCGTCGCGTGCACGCCGAGCAGCGCCGAGGCCAGCGCGACGCCCTGCGCGTGGTTGCCGGCGCTCGCGGCGACCACCCCGGCCGCGCGCTCCTCGGGGAGGAGACCGGCGATCCGCACGTACGCGCCGCGCAGCTTGAACGAGCCCGTGCGCTGGAGGTTCTCGCACTTGAGGTGCACCGGGGAGCCGACGAGCTGGGTGAGGTGCCGGCTGCCCTCCATGGCCGTCGTACGGGCCACCCCCGAGAGCATCTTCTGGGCGCCCCGGACGTCGTCGAGAGTGACGGGCCGCAAGGAGTCGGCCGTGCGGTGGTTCATGGCTCCAGCATCGCAGTTCACAGGCGGGAACGAGTCGCCCGACCGAGGCGTGGAACGGGTTTGCGCAGCGCCGGTACGACGGCCCGTCCGGCCGCGTACCCTGTCCCCCAACCCAGCACCCCCATGATGGAGCGAGCCCCCGGCCATGCCCACAACACCTGAAATGTCGATGGACATGACGACCGTCGGCGACACCGGTCTCCTCGACGCCCTCCAGCACGAGGTGGCCCTCTTCGCGCGCCGCGCCGAACAGACCCGGCTCGGGGGTGTCGGACAGGTCCGCAACTCCATGGACCGCGCCGCCTACCTGCTGCTGAACCGCCTCGACAAAGAGGGCCCGATGGGCGTGAAGGCGCTCGCCGCGAGTATGGGCATCGACTCCTCGACGGTCACCCGGCAGGTCGCGCCCCTCGTCGACACCGGTCTGGTCAAGCGCACCTCGCACCCCGAGGACGGCCGCGCGGTCGTCCTCCAGCTCTCCCCCCGCGGCAAGTCCCGCCTGGAGGAGGTCCGTTCCTCGCGCCGCCAGCTGATGGCCGAGCTGACCCAGGACTGGCAGCCCGAGGAGCGCGAGGCGTTCTGCTCCCTGCTCACCCGCTTCAACACCGCCCTGTCCGCGCGGATGTCGTCCCAGGGCCTGCCCGGGGCGGAGCCCGCACAGGAGTCCTGAGGGTTCCTCCGCCGCCAGAGGCTTCACCGGGCACGGGGGTTGACCGGTGAGGGGTCGCCGGTCTCAGATGAGGGCGGTCGGCGTGTCGGCGGGGGAGGTGCGGGGTGCGGGAGTTCGAGGCGTTCGTCGCGGGCGCCGGCGGACGGCTGCTGTGGGCGGCCACGCTCATCACCGGTGAGGTCGCGGACGACAACCCGCGCGCGCGACGCCTGCTGGCGGTCGCCCTCGCGCGCACGTACGCCTCCTGGGACCGCGTCCAGGGCGGCGATCCGTACGACTACGCGCGCGGACAGCTGGCCACCCGCTTCGCGCACTCCGCATGGCGCCACCACACCACCCACCCCGGCTCCCCGCTGGCCCGGCTCAGCCCCCAGGAGCGTCTGGTCCTGGTCCTGCGCCACCACGAGGGTGTCGCCGAGGAACAGATCGCCGCCCTCCTCGGGCTCTCCCCTCAGCGCGCCCGCGCGATCTGCCACCGCGCCATGACGGCCCTCCTGCACCCGCCCCGGGGTCCCGCGCCCGCGCTGGGCGGGGCGAAGGCGGTGCCGTCATGAGCGGCCGGTCCAACCGTGAGGCGATCGTGCGGCGGACGATGGAGGGGCCGGTGCTGGTGGTGCCGGCGGACGTCCTCAAGGAGGCCGTGCGGCGGGGCGGACGGCTGCTGTGGTGGCGTCGGCTGGCCCGCCGGGTGATGTGGACGCTGCTGGTCGTGGGGGCCGTCGCGTTCGCCGTGTGGGCCTGCGTGGCCCAGCCCTGGGTGGAGCCGCCGTCCGAGACGACCCCACCCGTGGTCGGCTGGTAGGTCAGCCGAGCGCCTGCTTCAGGTCCTCCAGGAGGTCCTCGACGTTCTCGATGCCCACGGAGAGGCGGACCAGGTCGGCCGGGACCTCCAGCGGGGAACCGGCGGCCGACGCGTGCGTCATCCGGCCCGGGTGCTCGATCAGGGACTCGACGCCGCCCAGGGACTCGCCCAGGGTGAACACCTTCGCGCGGTTGCAGACCTCGACGGCCGCCTCCTCGCCGCCGGTGACCCGGAAGGAGACCATCCCGCCGAAGGACCGCATCTGCTTCGCCGCGACCTCGTGCCCGGGGTGGTCCGGCAGCCCCGGGTAGAGGACGTTCGTCACGCGCGCGTGCCGGGTCAGCATGTCGGCGATCCGCGTCGCGTTCTCGCTGTGCCGGTCCATGCGCACGGACAGCGTCTTCGTCCCGCGCAGCACCAGCCACGAGTCGAAGGGCCCGGCGACCGCGCCCATCGCGTTCTGGTGGTACGCCAGTTCCTCGCCGAGCGCCTCGTCCGCGGTGATCAGGGCGCCGCCGACGACGTCGGAGTGGCCGCCCATGTACTTCGTCAGCGAGTGCACGACGACGTCCGCGCCGAGCGCCAGGGGCTGCTGGAGGTAGGGCGTCGCGAAGGTGTTGTCGACGACCAGGCGCGCGCCCGCGTCGTGCGCGATCTGCGCGACGGCCGCGATGTCGGTGATGCCGAGCAGCGGGTTGGAGGGGGTCTCCACCCACACGGCCTTGGTGTCCGGGGTGATCGCCGCGCGTACAGCGGCCGGGTCGCTGGTGTCGGCCACCGACCACGCCACGCCCCAGCGGGCGACGACCTTCGCGAACAGCCGGAACGTGCCGCCGTAGGCGTCGTTCGGGATGACCACGTGGTCGCCCGGGCTCAGCAGCGTGCGCAGCAGGCAGTCCTCGGCCGCCAGCCCCGACGCGAACGCGAGGCCCCGGCGGCCGCCCTCCAGCGCCGCGAGGTTCTCCTCCAGGGCCGTGCGGGTCGGGTTGGCACTGCGGCTGTACTCGTAGCCGCCCCGCAGGCCGCCGACGCCGTCCTGCTTGTACGTCGAGACCTGGTAGATCGGCGGGACGACCGCACCGGTGAGGGGATCCGCCGTGTTGCCCGCGTGGATGGCGAGCGTCTCGAAGTGCTGACTGATGTGGCTGTCGCTCATGGGTTCCGAGGGTAGTGCGCTCGGGGCCGTGGTGCGGTACGGGCTCGGGTGAGCTGGGATTTCGCGAAGTTATCCACAGGCTGAGGGCTGGGGTTGGCCATTTGTCGGTGGGGTCTGGTTCGCTTGTGGCATGGAGATTCTCTTGGTCCTGATCGCGGCGCTGCTACTGAGCTTCGCGCTGCTGCCGTTCCTGCGGCGCCGGCGAGGCGGGATCGAGCTGGTCTCGCCGGGGCATCCGGACGCGGCGGACCCTGCGGACTACGGCTTCGTGCGGGAAGAGGAGCTGGACATCCGGATGCCGGGCCCCGACCGGGACCTGGTCGATGTGCTGGACGTCGTGCAGCGCTCGCAGGA
This sequence comes from Streptomyces sp. 4F14, assembly GCF_048159485.1. Classification (NCBI taxonomy): domain Bacteria; kingdom Bacillati; phylum Actinomycetota; class Actinomycetes; order Kitasatosporales; family Streptomycetaceae; genus Streptomyces; species Streptomyces sp. 4F14. The sequence continues at coordinate 51,012 of NZ_JBLRVY010000018.1, read as the reverse complement.
GTACCGGGCGGCGCAGCAGCTGCTGGCGGGGACGGAGAAGGACGGCGAGGTCCGCTGGCAGCGGGTGCAGGCGTTCGCGGGGGCGGCGGCGCTGGAGCTGCAGCAGCGGCCGGGCGGGGTCACCGACAGCCCCGGCGGGCAGTGGCTGCGCGTGTGGCGGGCCGAGCAGCCGAAGGACGCGGGCGGGGCGGCGGTGCACGCCGAGTTCCTGGTGCAGCAGGCGTGGCGGACGTCCGCGCCGGGGACCGACGACTTCCGGATCATCATGGAGGAGGCGAAGGCGGCGTGCGGACAGGCGGCGCTGCTGTCGCCGGGTGACCCGGTCCCGTACATCGTCGAGCTGTCCATCGCGCGCGGGCTGGACTACTCCCGCGAGGAGTTCGAGCAGCTCTGGCTGAAGATCCTCGACCGCGCCCCCAACCACATGGGCGCGCATCTCGCGGCCCTGCACTACTGGTGCGAGAAGTGGCACGGCTCGCGTGACCTCGCCCAGTCCTTCACGGAGGCCGCCGCCGCCCGCGCGCCCCAGGGTTCGCTGCTCGCCGCGATGCCCCTGTTCTCGGTCTTCGAGCACCTCCCCGAGGTCAACCTCGTGCGGGGCTTCTACCAGAGCGAGGTCGTCACCAAGGCGATCCACGGCGCGCTGCACGCGGTGCACTCCGCGCGGCAGGGCGACCCGATGCTCGCGCACGTCCGCCATCTGCTGGTGTTCTTCCTGGTCCGCGGCGAGCGCTGGGCCGAGGCGATGAACCAGCTCGTGCATGTCGACGGGCATGTGGGGGCGCTGCCGTGGACGTTGTCGGAGGATCCGGCGGGGGAGTTCGCGGTGTACCGGGCGCTGGCGGTGGCGGGGTACGAGGCGAACGGGGGGAGCCCGGCGACGCTGCGTGCGTGAGGGGTGACGGGGGTGGCTGCGGAGGCGTACGTGGCGTAACTCCACGGACGTACGGATCCCGCGTCGGCGTATCCGTCCGCCCCCGGGGCATACGTCTCGCAGCGGACCCCGGCCGGTGCCCCACCCCAGCCCTCCCCGCCCCGTCCTCGCGCGGAATGCGCGCGGCGTCCCGGACGTTGTACCGGGCGCCGCCACCCGCGACGGCGGACCCGCCCCAGATCGACAGGGAGACGCGATGCTCTTCGGCCGTACGCCTCAACTGCCCACCCCGGAACAGGCGCTCCCCGGCCGGCCCGCGCCCGTGTACCAGGTTCCGGAGCGGCACACCGTGCTGGACACGCCCCTCCAGGGCCCCTACCCCGAGGGGTACGAGGTCGCCGACTTCGCGCTGGGCTGCTTCTGGGGTGCCGAGCGGAAGTTCTGGCAGCTTCCGGCGGGCGTGTGGACGACCCTCGTCGGCTACCAGGGCGGCCACACCGAGAACCCGACCTACGAAGAGGTCTGCTCCGGCATGACCGGCCACACGGAGGTCGTCCGCGTCGTTTTCGACCCCGCGCTCATCTCGTACGACACCCTCCTCCGCACCTTCTGGGAGTCCCACAACCCGACCCAGGGCTTCCGCCAGGGCAACGACGTCGGCACCCAGTACCGCTCGGCGATCTACACCCACTCTCCCGCCCAGGCCACGGCGGCGGAATCCTCCCGCGTCTCCTACCAGAAGGTCCTCACCGACGCCGGCCACCCCGACATCACCACCGAGATCCTCCCCGCCGACACCCTCCCCTTCTACCCGGCCGAGGCGTACCACCAGCAGTACCTCGACAAGAACCCGGCGGGGTACTGCGGCATCGGGGGTACGGGGGTGTCGTGCCCGATCGGGGTGGCGAAGGCGGACGGCTGAGCGCCACGGCCCCGTCGCATCACGCGGCGGGGCCCACCTGTACGGCGAGATAGCGGAACTCCCCTCCCGGGCCGCCGAGTTGGGCGTACGGCTGCCAGGCGAGGTCATAAGTGCCGAGCAGTTCGCAGGTGTTGTCCTTGTAGGTGCCCTCGGCCCACAGCAACGTGCCGGTGAGTGTGCGCCCTTGGTGGAGACGGAAGTCCTCGTCGCGGGTCGGCCTGCGGCCGGGCGGACGGGGGTTCCACAGTGACGGCTCGTTGGTCACCATGACGGCGAGACCGTTCTGCTCCCGCCCCGCGCAGAAGCGCTCCAGCCGGGCGATGTCCCGGACGAAGTACAGGCGGGCGAGGTCCGTCGCGGCGTGGTCCTTCAGGGCGTAGTCCTCAGGGGGTACCCCGACGGTACCCGCCCAGCCGCGGGTGAAGTACTTGAACTCGATCGCGGTACGGGCCCGGCCGACGCACAGCAGATCCAGGTACTCCCTCTTCCCGGCCTCCCCCCGCTGCGGTACCTCCAGCCTGGCCCCCACGTCCGGCGCCAGCTCCCACAACGTCCGGGCGAACCCGTGCTGGAGATCGGCCTCGGAGTGGAAGACGGGCCTGCCGCGGCCCAGGCGGGTCATCACCTCGTCGAGTGCGATACGGCCGGCCACGGTCGCAGCGGCGGGCATCGGTGCCGTCGTCATCCGGCCATTGAAGTGGTTGCCCGGCGGGATGTTCAATCCTCCGGGCGGCGACGGCCGAAAGGTGGTGGTTCGCGGCCGGTCGGGCTCTGGGCAGGGGAAGGGTTCGTGTCCAGAATGGGTGGGTCGGGTTCGGTGGAAGGGGTTGGCGTGGTGTTCGGGCGTGGGCGGGAGTTGCGGATGCCGGCTCGGGAGGAGGCGCCGGTGGGGAGGGGGGCGTTGGCGTACGAAGTGCCGGAGAGGCATGCGGTGTTGGGGACTTCGTTGGCGGGGCCGTATCCGGAGGGGTGTCGGGTCGCGGAGTTCGCGTTGGGGTGTTTCTGGGGTGGGGAGCGGCGGTACTGGCAGATGACCGCGGGGGTGTGGACGACGGTCGTCGGATTCCAGGGCGGGTTCACGCCGTTTCCCGTCGACGACGAGGTGCGGACGGGGCTGACCGGGCACGCCGAGACCGTGCGGGTCGTGTACGACCCCGAACGGGTGCCGTACGACGCGCTGTTGCGGGTCTTCTGGGAAGGGCACGATCCCACGCAGGGTTTCCGGCAGGGCAACGACGTGGGCACGCACGTCCGTTCACTGATCTTCACCCGTACGTCCGACGAGGCGGAGGCCGCCGAGTCGTCACGGGACGCCTATCAGAAGGCTCTCACGGAGGCGGGGTACGGGGAGATCACGACCGAGATCCTGGCGGCGGAGGAGTACCCGTTCTATCCGGCGAGCTCGCTGCACCAGCAGTATCTGGCGCACAACCCGGGCGGGTACTGCGGGCTGGGGGGTACGGGGGTGTCGTACCGGGCGTAGTACCTGAGAGGGACCCCGGTCCCGAAATTCGCTTGCCCTCGCCCCGCCCCGGCCCCGCTAATGCAGTGCATGGCCGACATCCAGGGCACCTACGACGACCTGTTCCCCGCCGTCCCCAACCTCCTCGCCCGGCTCCTTGACGAGGGTGACGCGGGCGGCTCGGTCGCCGTGTTCGTGGGCGGCGAGCCGGTGGTGGACGTGTGGGGAGGGTACGCGGACGCCGCGCGCACCGTCCCCTGGCAGCGGGACACGATCACGAACGTGTGGTCGGTGACGAAGACGATGACCGCGTTGACGGCGTTGACGCTGACAGAGCGGGAGTTGCTGGATCCGGATGCCGAAGTCGCCCGGTACTGGCCGGAGTTCGGTGCGAAGGACGTCCTCGTGCGGCATGTCCTCTCGCACACCGCCGGGCTCCCCGACTGGCCGGGCACGGTGGAGGAGCTGTACGACTGGGACGCCGCCACCGCACGCCTCGCGGGCCTCACCCCGCAGTGGGAGCCGGGGACGGAGGCGGGGTATCACTCGCTGACCCAGGGGTACCTGGTGGGCGAGCTGGTCCGGAGGATCACCGGGGTCCCTCTCGGGGACTACTTCGCGACGGAGATCGCGGGCCCTCTCGGCGCGGACTTCCACATCGGGCTGGCCGCCGAGCACGACCACCGGGTCGCCGCGAGCGTCCCTCCCGAGGGTGAGACGGAGGAGTACGCCGCGAGCGCGCCGGGGAGCGGCAGCGGCAACACGGACGCGGCGGAGACCGCCCCCGACACCTCGACCCCGCCCGCCCCCACCCCCGTACGTGTCCGCCACGGCAACTCCCTCTCCTGGCGCCGCTCCCAGATCCCCGCGGCGAGTGGCTTCGGGAACGCCCGCTCCGTCGCTCTCGTCCAGTCGCGCCGCCTCACCGGCCCCGTCCTGGACCTAGCGCGCCGGACCCAGTTCACCGGCGAGGACAGGTTGCTCGGCATGCCGGTCCAGTACGGCCTGGGGTACGGCCTCTTCGGCAACACCCTCGGCTGGGGCGGCTGGGGAGGTTCGCTGGTCCTCGTCGATCCGGACGCGGGTATGACGGTCGCGTACGTGACGAACCAGATGCGCCGGCCGGGCGACGACAACAGGGGGCTGGAGATGGTGACGGCGGCGTACGAGGGCCTGGGCCACTGAATCACCACACCTCCACCTCCGTGCACCCAAACCACCGCCCGCTCCCCTGAGTTACCGTCCCTCCATGTCCCCCTCGACCAGTGCCCTCGTCGTCGCCGTCGTCGGTGTCGCCGGCACCCTCCTGTCCGGTGTCCTCGCCCACCGCGGCGCGCTGCGCTCCACGTCGATGGAGCTGGAGCACGCGCGGCTGGAGCGGGAGGCGGAGCGGGCGGCGACGGAGCGGCGGGAGAACGTGGAGGCGCGCAGGGCGTCGTACGTGCAACTCAACCGGGCGATCAGGGAGTTGCACCTGCTGCTGTGGCAGCACCGGGAGGGGCTGGCGGCCGGGACGGACGACGCGTCCGCCCAGACCGCCGAACGCGCGGACGCCCGGCGGGAGTTGAGGGAGGCGTACGCGACGGCCCAACTGGTCGTCACGGACGAGGTGTTGCAGGCGGCGGGCCGCATCGTGCACCAACTCAACCGCGTCCACACCCAGTTGGAGCGGCACGAGCAGCAGTCTCCCGGTACGCGGGAGCCGCTGGACGCCCTCCTCGAACGGCTGCAGAAGGCGTCCGAGGGTCTCTACGAGGTCCGCCAGCACATGCGCCGCGACCTCGGCATCACGAACCTTCCGGTCGAGCGCCCCGAGGACCACGGGGCCGCCTGACCAGGCCCCTGACCAGGCCCCTTGCCGGACCCCCGCAGGGGCCCGCCACAAAAAGAGAGGTTAAGGTAAGCCTTGCCTTAGCAAGACCCCCTTGCCTGGGCAAGCCCCTTATGCCCCCTCGGAGTACCCCCGTGCGCACGTCCAAGCCGACAGCAGTCCTGACCGCCGCCCTGATCGGAGGCATCGTCCTGGCCGGCTGCTCGACCGGCACGGACGGCAAGGCGAGCGACCCGAAGACCCCCGGCGGCGTCAACAAGGTCGCCGGCGCCTCCGAGGGCCCCGCCGCCGCGCCGAGCGCGCTGGCCGCCGGCATGGGCTCGGACGTCGCCGAGGACGGCGGCTTCCCGAGGACGGTCAAGCACTACTCGGGGGGTACGACGATCAAGGCCCAGCCGAAGAGGATCGCCGTCCTCAGCACCGGCCAGCTCGACGACCTCCTCACCCTCGGTGTCGTACCGACCGCCTCGACGCGCGCTACGAACGCGGGACTAGTACCTGACTACCTGAGCGCTACGTTCCCGCAGTACAAGGCGGAGCTGGCCGAGATGGCCGACGCGGGTACCCGGCAGGCCCCGAACCTGGAGTCCCTCGCGACGGCGAAGCCGGACCTGATCCTCGTCAACAAGTCCCTCGCCGACCTGTACCCGAAGCTGTCGAAGATCGCGCCGACCGTCGTCACCGCAGGTCAGGGCATCAACTGGAAGCGCGACCTCATACTTGTGGGGGACGCGGTCGGCAAGGGCCAGGCGGCGCGGACCCTGCTGAACGGCATCGTCGCGGACGCCAAAGCCAAGGGGTCCGGCGTCAAGGGCGACCCCACGGTCTCCATGGTCCGCTTCACCCCCGACCGCACCCGCATGTTCGGCGTCTCCTCCTTCACCGGCTCGCTCGCCGTCGACATGGGCCTCAGCCGTCCCGCGTCGCAGCGGTTCAAGGCGATCTCGCAGGACATCAGCAGCGAGAAGATCGACACGGCGGACGGCGACTGGATCTTCTACTCGGTGCAGGGCGACGCGGCGAAGACGGACGCGGCGAGCACGGTCGCGGGCCCGCTGTGGAAGGGCATGAAGGGCGTCACGGCAGGTCACGCGGTGCAGGTCGACGACGACCCCTGGTACCTGAACGCCGGCCCCACGGCCGCCCGCCTGGTCGTCGGCGAACTCGCGGAGCAGCTGGCCAAGTGACCCGGCGCCTGATCGTCTGGCCGGCGGCCACCCTCGTGGTGGCCGCCGCCGTCGTGCTCAGCCTCGCCGTGGGTACCAGAGCCGTACCCCCGGCGGCGGTCCTGGACGCGCTGCTGCGGCGCGGCGACTCCCCTGACGCCCTGGTGGTCCGGTCCCTGCGCCTGCCCCGCACCGAGATCGGGCTCACGGCCGGTGCGGCGCTGGGCCTCGCGGGGGCGTCCCTCCAGGCGGTCACCCGCAATCCGCTGGCCGACCCGGGCATCCTCGGTCTCAGCCAGGGCGCGGCGGCCGGTGTCGTCGTCGCGATCGCGTTCGGCTGGGCGGACGGTTTCAGCGGGTACGTGTGGTTCGCGTTCGCGGGTGCCGTCGTCGCCGCGTGTCTCGTGTACGCGGTCGCCTCGCGCGGCAGGGGTGGCGCGTCGCCGGTCAAACTCGCCCTCGCGGGAACGGCGTTGGCGGCGATGACGGCGGGCGGGACGACCGTCGTCCTCACCTCGTCGTCCGCGACGCTCGACCAGTTCCGGTTCTGGCAGGTCGGCGCGCTCAGCGGGCGGGACGCCGGCAGCGTCGTACGGATGCTGCCGTTCCTGCTGGTGGGGGCGGTGCTGGTGATGGTGTGCGCGCCGGGTCTTGACGCGCTGGCGCTGGGGGACGAGACGGCTCGGGGGCTGGGGCACCGGGTCCAACTCGTGCGGGGCGCCGCGGCGTTGGGGGCGACGCTGCTGACCGCGTCCGCCGTCGCCGCCGCGGGGCCGATCGTGTTCGTGGGGCTGGTGGTGCCGCATGTCGCGCGGCGGCTGGTGCGCGGGGGCGGGCATCGGACGCTGCTGCCGCTGTCGGCGCTGGTGGGTGCGGCGCTGCTGGTCCTCGCGGACGTGGCGGGGCGGGTGGTGCGGGCGCCCGCCGAGGTGCCGGCCGGGGTGATGACGGCGCTGGTGGGAGTGCCGGTGCTGGTGATGCTGGTGCGGCGGAAGAAGGCGGTGGCATGAGGCTCTCCGGTACTCCCACCAACGGCGTACACCCTGGCTCCCTGGTACTACGACCCACCCCTCGCCTCTCCCTCCTCGTCCACCGCCGTTCCCTCGCCGTCGCCGTCGTCCTCCTCACCCTGCTCGGGGCCGCGATGCTCGCCTCCGCCTGTCTGGGTCAGACTCTGGTACCCCCGGGTGAGGTGTGGGCCGCCCTCAGGGGGACGCCTGGCCCGTACGACCTGGTGGTGATGGAGCTACGGGTCCCCCGGATCGTCGTGGGCGCCCTCGTGGGGCTCGCGCTCGGGGTTTCGGGGGCGCTGGTGCAGACGGTGACCCGCAACCCGCTCGCCAGTCCCGACGTGATCGGCGTCGGGCACGGGGCGGCCGCCGCGACCGTGGGCGCGCTGGCGACCGGCGTCGTCCCGTCGCCGTCCGCGATGCCCGTCGTATCCGTGCTGGGCGGTCTCGCGGCGGCGGCTCTCGTGTACGCCCTGGCCTGGCGGAACGGGTTGCAGCCGAACCGGTTCGTGCTGACCGGCGTCGGGATCGGGGTCGCCCTGTCCGCCGTGGTCCAGCTGTACCTGGCGGACAGTGAGCTGGATGCCGCCGAGCAGCTCAAGCTGTGGCTGACGGGGAGCCTCAACGGGCGGGGCTGGGAGCAGGCGCGGCCCCTGGCCGCCGTACTCGTGCTGGCGCTTCCGGCGCTGGTGTGGGCGAGCCGGGCGGTGCGCCCGCTGGGGCTGGACGCGGATACCGCTGCGGGGCTAGGGGTACGGGTGGACCGGATGCGGCTGGGGTTGACGGTCCTGGGGGTAGTACTCGCCGCCGCCGCGACCGGTGCCGCCGGGCCGATCGGCTTCGTAGCTCTCACGTCTCCCCAGCTGGCGCGGCGGCTCACCCGTACCCCGCATCTGCCGCTCGTCGCGTCGGGGCTGACCGGGGCGGTCGTCCTGGTGACGGCGGATCTGGTGGCGCGGGTACTGGTACCTCCGCTGGAGATACCGGTGGGGGCGCTCACCGCGCTGGTAGGGGGGCCGTACCTGCTGTGGCTGCTGGGGAGACGGAACTGACGCACCCCCCTGCACGTTCTTCACGCAGGGGGGTGCGTCACACCAGCACGATCAGATGGTCGTACGACCGGTCAGCCGCGTCAGATCGTCGCCGTGTCGATCACGAACCGGTACCGGACATCGCTGTTCACGACCCGGTCGTACGCCTCGTTGATCTCCTCCGCCGAGATCAGCTCGATCTCGGAGCCGAGGTTGTGCTCGGCGCAGAAGTCGAGCATCTCCTGCGTCTCGGCGATACCGCCGATCATCGAGCCGGCGAGGGTCTTGTTGCCGCCGATGAGGGAGAAGAGGTTGAGGGAGATGGGCTCCTCGGGGGCACCGACGTTGACGAGCGCGCCGCCGGTCTTGAGGAGGGAGAGGTAGGCGCCGAAGTCCAGCGGCGCGGAGACCGTCGAGACGATCAGGTCGAAGGAGCCCGCGAGCTGCTTGAACGTGTCGGCGTCGCTGGTCGCGTAGTAGTGCGTGGCGCCCAGCTTCAGGCCGTCGTCCCTCTTGCTGAGGGTCTGCGAGAGGACCGTCACCTCGGCGCCCAGCGCGGCACCGATCTTGACGGCCATGTGGCCGAGCCCGCCGAGGCCGATGACGGCGACCTTCTTGCCGGGGCCCGCGCCCCAGTGCTTCAGCGGCGAGTAGGTGGTGATGCCGGCGCACAGCAGCGGCGCGGCGACGTCGAGAGCAAGGCCGTCGGGGATGCGGACGACGAAGCCCTCCTTGACGACGACCTGCTGCGAGTAGCCGCCGTACGTGGGCTCGCCGTCCTTGCCGATGGCGTTGTACGTGCCGACGTTGCCCTGCGCGCAGAACTGCTCGACGCCGGCCTTGCAGTTGTCGCACTCGCCGCACGAGTCGACCATGCAGCCGACGCCGACCCGGTCTCCGACCTGGTACTTCGTGACGCCGGGGCCGACCTCGGAGACGATGCCGGCGATCTCGTGGCCCGGGACCATCGGGAAGATGGCCGTGCCCCAGCCCTCGCGGGCCTGGTGGATGTCGGAGTGACAGATTCCGGCGAACTTGATGTCGATCTGGACGTCGAACTCGCCGACCGGACGGCGCTCGATGGTGGTGCGGGCGAGCGGCGCCTTGGCGGCGGGTGCGGCGTACGCGGCGACGGTGGTCATGCCGAGGTTCTCCTAGCGGGGGGATGCGTCCCGGCCTGCCTTCGGGCCGGGCACGGTGTTCAGCCTGCCACGGGTCCGGGTATCCACCCAGGTCACAGCTCTGCCTACGTCCACCGTTCGTACTACTGGCGGGGACAGGCTCGGGGGCGTACGACGGGGAGGGGTCGCCGATACTGGGTGTATGGACGAGGAGCAGCGGGCCGCGCGGCCGGGTGAGCCGGCAGGACTCGACCGGCGGGCCGAGCTGAGTGAGTTTCTGCGAACCCGGCGGGCCCGGCTGAAGCCGGAGGACGTAGGACTTTCGGGGTACGGGCGGCACCGGCGCGTGCCCGGGCTGCGGCGCGAGGAGCTGGCGCAGCTCGCGGGTGTGTCCGTTGCGTATTACACGCGTCTTGAGCAGGGCAACGGACGCAACGTCTCCGCCGAGATCCTCGACTCCATCGCGCGGACCCTACGGCTCACCGAGGCCGAGCACGCGCACCTCATGCACCTCGCGAAGCCCAAGCAGCACAAGAAGAAAGCGGGCGGTGGGCGGGCCCAGCAGGTCCGGGTCCCCCTGCACCATCTCCTCGACGCCATGGACGGCGTCCCCGCGTACATCATCGGGCGGCGCTCCGAGATCCTCGCGTGGAACCGGCTCGCCGCGGCCCTCTTCGGCGACTGGGCCGACGTACCCGCCGCCGAGCGCAACTGGGCCCGCCTGACCTTCCTGCGCCCCGACTACCGTGACCTCTTCATCCCCTGGGAGGAGAAGGCCAGCGACATCGTCGCCACGCTGCGCTGGGAGGCCGGGTGCTATCCCGACGACCCTCGCCTGTCCGCGCTCGTCGGTGAACTCTCCGTCAAGAGCGAGGAGTTCCGGCGGTTGTGGGCCGCGCACGACGTCAAGGAGAAGCGGAGCGGTGTAAAGCGCATGCACCATGCGCTGGTTGGCGAACTCTCCCTGTACTTCGAGGGGTTCAAGCTGGCGGCGGATCCGGAGCAGACGCTGGTGACGTACCACGCGGAGCCGGGGTCGGCCAGCGCGGAGGCGCTGCGGTTGCTGGCAAGTTGGGGGGTGGATGCGACTCGGGTGGAACAGGGCTGAGCGATCAGGAGAGAGGGCCGGATTCCTTGAGGGAGGCGAGGAAGGGGGTCCAGGCGGTGGCGGGGAGGAGGAGGGTGGGGCTGTGGGGGAGTTTGGTGTCGCGGACGGGGATGAGGGTGGGGAGGTTGGTGGCGAGTTCTACGCAGTTGCCGCCGCCTGCGTTGCTGTAGCTGCTCTTGAACCAGTGCGCGTCACTCAAGTCGACCCGGCTGCTTGCCATTTCGGTATTCCTCTGCGGCTGTCTTGATCATGGCCAGGGACGTCTTCGGTGCTAGCGCGGCGGCCCTCAGCAGATCGTACGACCTGCGGTACTGCACCACGAGTGTCGGATCATCGATGGTGTCACCGCTGTGCAGCGCCTCCGTGTAGAACAAGGGCGGCGCGTCAGGGAAGGTCATGATCATCGTCGGGCCGGTCATGAGGGGATGCGCGCCGTACTTCCGCAGGATGAGTTGCGGAACAATTCGGCGCCGCTCCGCCAACCCTACGATCTGGTCCAGCTGTTCGGCCATCTCCTGGCACGGCAGGATCGGGTCGGTGATCAGCGACTCATGCATGATCGCCCAGTACTCCGGAGTCCGGCGTCCCGGCGCGAAGAGAACCGCACGCTCCATCCGACCGGTGACCTTCTCATCGACTTCCTCGTCGGAGGAGTGCGGAAACCCCGCCAGGACAACAGCCCGTGCGTAGGCCGGAGTTTGAAGCAGCCCCGGGATCAGGATCGGGCACCACTCCTCGATCGTCAGCGCGTGCTTCTCCGCCTCCAGCACCTTCTCGAAGTACTTGGCGTGTCCCTTCCGCCTCGACTTCCGCACGTCCTCACAGTTCCGCTCGAAGTACCCGTCCGTACCGAGCCGTTGGTCCACGTGCCGCGCCAAGTCGAGCGGCATGCTCCGCTCTCCCCGTTCGATGTCGCTGAGGTGCGTCTTGCCGTAGAAGCTCCCGATGAGCAGCTCGTCCAACGACATCCCCGCCTGCTCCCGCTTCCACCTCAACTCCTTGCCGTAGAAGGTCGAAACGCCCTCGGAACCGTCGATGTCCTTGCCTCGCGCCATGTTCCTCACCCCTTGACCGGCAGCTCCGCAGCGTGCCCTGCGGACTCAAAACCCCTTTCACGGTAGCGCCGGAACCGACACTCTGTGAGGCGTTCGTCACACACCGCACAGAAAGCGACTCCCCCACATGTCCCACACCCCTCCCTCCCCCAACGACGTCCCCGCCTGCGTGGAGGAGATCCGCCAGGCCCTCGCCCTGCACGGCCTCCAGCTCCCCTCCCTCGGCCTCGACCTCCCGAGCTACGCCGGCCGCTACAACCCGCCCCTCAACCTCCTCTCCCTCGGCAACTGCCCCACCACCACCGCCCTGGCCCTCGCCGCCATCCTCCGCGAGGCCGCGGACAAGTGACCTTCGAGCACAGCCTGTTCGAGCACAGCCTGCTGGCAACGTCGAAAGCGGTGCCCGACCTCCGGCACCGCCTCCGCGAGCACTCGTACGACGTCCGCCTGTGTGCGACGGAACTCCTCACGAACGTGATCGACCACGTCGGCGACGGCACCCCCGTGACGATCCGCGTCGTCCCAACACCCCACGGCCACACCCGAGTCGAGGTCACCGACCCCGAGCCGAGAACCCTGCCGATACTCCAACACCCCGACGAGAACGCCGAGTCGGGCCGGGGCCTCGCCCTCCTCACCGCCCTCGCCCGGCGTTGGGGCGTGGAGTGGACGGCGGGCCGCAAGACGGTGTGGTGCGAGATCAGCGACTCGTGACGACGTCGCCGGTGCAGCGGGGATCGGGATGAGGCGCGACCTGACGAGCAACAGCACTCACCCACCGACTCCGCTGCACATCGAGCCCCGTATCCGCAGGGACGGCGAACCAGACCCAGCCGTCGCGATAGGAGGCGCTGGGCGTCGTACCCACGACGTACCGATGACCGGGCACCAGGACGGGGTAACTCTCAGGTTTCCCGGTCGCATATCCCCCCGCAGAGGTACGACCGACCCCCTGCCCGACGGTCATCTCACCAGCCGGCGCCCCCTTGAGCGCCTCGTCGATGCGCAGCGTGGACATGAGAACCCCACCGGGAAGTTCGGGTTCCTCCTCCAGGTATCCGTCCGTACGGGTGACGGTGACGACGGCCACGACATCGGCGTAACCGGCCTTGTCGACGTCCCGCTCGTACGCGGGCACACAGACACTGGCGATCTCGTCGCCCCCGGAGGGGACGGCGTACCAGACACCGGCGGCCGTCGCGCAGACCACGCCGGTCGCGGCTGCGGCGACGGCCAGAAGACGGGTATGCCTCACGTCATCAACCCCACAGCCGAAGGTAGTTGGCCTGGTCGATCTCGGTGGGCGCGGTGATCACCGGATCGACGGACGTCCACATCAGCGACAGCACACGCCCCGACTTGTGGCACAGCCCGAGCGCGTGCCCGAGTTCATGCGCGGCGGTCGCCCGCCGGTAGTCCCGGGTGCCGTGTTCGCGGCTGTCGAGGACCCGCTTGTTGAAGTAGATGTAGTCGGTCTCCGCGACGCCGCCACGGTAGTGGTAGTACGCGGCACGTCCGTCAGCGCGGTCGTAGTCACGCCATTCGAGGTCGTTGACGGTGGTCGCCGAGTCGGCGCGGACCTTGATCTTCGACAGGGCGCCGGAGGAGGACTGCCACACCTTCGCGGCATGGATGCGGGCCTCGTCGTACTTGGTGGACTCGGTGAAACGGATCTCGCCGTCGTCCACGGCGGAGCGAGAGCGGGTCTCCGACTCGCCCGCTACGCACGCCGCCGCGGGTACGCGGTGCGTGTGCGGGGAGTTGGTCAGCAGCAGAGCCGTGGCTGTCGCGGTGGCGAGCGCGACCATCGTCACAACGTTCATGGAACCGGCCGGCAGGTGAGGGGAAAGGGAGACCGACGGTAGAGGCGGACGGCACCCGCAAGATGCCGATCGCTACGGTTCCCACCCGGATGGCCGAACCCTCCAGACGTACGCCCCGGAAGCCGTACGGGCCACTCGCCCGCTCAGAACGGTTCGAAGCTCGGCTGTACGGGACCGATCTCGCCTGCCGCGACCAGTTCTTCGAGATCCTCGGGCTCCAGGTACTCCAGAGCGTCCGGGTCGATGCCGTGGTACCGGTCCACATCGAGCAGGCGCTGCACGAAGGCCAGCACGAAAGCGGAGAACGTCCCGTCGAAGGTCACACAGCCCTCCTCATGAACCATCGTGACAACCTTCCACCGATCCGGATCCGGATCGCAGGGCAGAAAGAAGTGTTCGTCGCCACTCTGGTCGTACCCCCACGAGATCAGCCCGCCGGGTTCCGGGTGGAACGGATACGGGACATGATCGGAGCGCCCCTCGCTCAGCGCCCTCTCCCAACGCGCGGTGAACATCTGATGCGTCTCACGCATCCGCTCCAGCAACGGACTCGATCCCCGCGGATGAAAAACAGCAAGCTCACCGGAGACCGCCCCGCTGCCGTAGGCATCGAGGAACGCCTTGAAGTCGACCGGAAGAGCAGAACCCACGTACTCCTCGACTTCACTCCAGTCACCCGGGGGCGGGGCCACTTGCCGATCGACGGGTTCCCCCAGAAGGGCCCTCAGCTCATCCAACACCGACATGTTCCCTTCCAGCATCGTCATCGCATCCCAGGACAGGTGGGACGATGCAAGTTCCGGCTACGGACAGACGTGAAGCTCCAGGGTCCTGGTAGCGCCGTAGCGGTTCGCCCAGTGCTTCCAGCATGAGTGCGAGGTAGTTCTCTTTCATTCTCTGATTCAGCTCCACTCAAAGATCCTCCCACGGATCGATTCCCTCATCCCAAAGCCGATTCTCATCCCTAAGATTCAGGAACCGCGCCGCCCCCCTCCCCCATAGCGTAGTGACGCTGATCGGACATTCATCGAAATCGGCCCGCAGGAGGCGAATGATGAATTCGACCATGCCGCATTCGTAAATTGCCCACATTCCCTTTTGGCGCCCCCATACCGCCACAGGCCACTGCTCAGGATCAGCGCCCGCAGTGATCCAGAACAGCGAATCTGACGCATTGGTTCCACCCCAGAGAAGCATATCTCGCAGATCAGGCTTACGAAGGACATCGGAGGCACTCCAGCTGTCCAATATGTCGGACTCCAAAGTATCCTGAGGAATGCGACCCACAGTCAACGCCTCGGTCGGCTTGCCGGGACGTGGAATACGCAAGAATAGGCTGTCCTCAAGCGAACCGGCGCCGAAGTGCGTAACAAATTCACGATAGTCTGCGGGGAATCCAGGAACGGCAAGATCGCTCGCGGCAGCCACCCAATCGACTACCTCGCCATTGCCCTCCTCTGACCGAAACGGCGAGACAAGAATCATCAGTCTGCCCAAAGATTCAAGAGTCATGAACAGCTCCCCTTCCTGGAGGTTCTATTTCATGCCTGCGGTCGGCACAGATACACCCTCGTGAACAACTGTGCCAATATTGGACCAATACTCAAACTTGTTACTATACATCATATTCGGCACGGGCGCCCCGAACGCGAGGGCAGGCTTACCATCCAGCGTGCCACGAGCCGTCATCTCGAAGGAGATTGGAACAGTTCTCGACCCTATATACTTCGGAATTACTTGATAGTGCACCACCTGCCCCTCATCGACGGCTCGCTTAACCTGCTTCTCGTAGTAATACATATGTCTTTTGAAACCGGGGTCTTCACGACTAACTGGCACATTATTTGTCGCGCGGGAGCAAGTAGCCAAGTTTTGCATATTGCGACCGTCGCCGCTTAGGCTCTCTGCCAACAGGTGGCAGGCATTCACCCAATCGCCGGGCGGCCGATTACCCAGATATCCCGCATAGCTTCGAGCCCAAAGATATCCTGGCGGCTTCTCGTCGCCAACCGGGCTTCCTTTATTTTCCTCCAGATAAGCGCTGTCCAAGCACACTTCCATACCGGTCGCGCGCCCGCCATTAGACAGGTCTAGATCTCCGTAGGAAACCCACCCCTTACCTCCACGTCGGCAGTCTTTCGATTTTCGACTGTCCGACGTCCCCCCGTTACCCCCAGCAGAGCCTTCTACGGCTACCGGAATGAGCTGCTGGGCTGCAGCTATCGCGGCTCGGTCAACCATGTCTCTGAACTGCAGAGAAGTGTCGAGGGACCTCTGCTCCACCCTCCCCACATTCACCTCCGGCCGAGGCTTCGGTCGAGTGGTCGCCGGTCTCGGGTTCTTCCCCGCGTTCGGGTTCTGCACGACCCTCGGTGCGGTCGGAGTCGTCTTGCCCGTGCCGGGCTTGTTGGTTGTGGTGCGGGACGGGGAGTTGTAGCGGGGGCGGGTGGGGGTGTTCGTGCTGCGGCAGGTGCCTCGGTAGGAGCAGCTTGTGTTCTTCGAAGCGGAAGAGGACGTCGCCGGTCTCGTCGGGCGTGTGGAGGGCTTCGGCTTCGATGTGCGCGCGGGAGCCGTCGGCTTCGTCCGGCAGCGGGCGGAGTACGAGGAGCACTCCTGGCTCCGGGCGTTGCCGGGCTGCCGCCCCGGAACCTTCCTCGGCTTCTTCGACGACTTCGGCTTCTTGGCGCTGGAACCTCCGCCCCGCGCGGGTTTGGGCGCGGAGGCGCCGCCGCCGCGCCCGCCGCCACCGCCGCTGCGGGGGTCGTAGGCATGGCCCGTCGGGTCCGTGCCGTTGAGGGGCTCGGCGTCGCCGTAGGTGTAGCGGTTGACGCTGACCGACGGGGTGGGGTCGAGTTGCCAGGTGTCGCGGGAGGTGAAGGAGCCGGTTCCGGGCTGGTACCAGCGGGCGGCCATGTTCACCTCACCGCTGGCCGTGTCGGTCCAGCCGGACTGGTAGCCGAGCGTCGGGGTGCTGCCGGTCTTCGCGGTGGTCCGGCCGAAGGGGTCGTAGGCGCGGGAACCGACGACGGTGGTGCCGTCCGCGTTGAGGCCCGCGACGAGGTCGGTGTGCTGGTCGGTGACGGCGAGCTGTTCCGTGCCGGTCGTCGTCGGCGACTCTCCGGCGAGGAGTTCGCCGTCCGGTGTGCGCGTGTAGGCCGTGACCGTGTCCGTGACGAGGTTGTTGGAGCCGCCGTCGTACGTGAAGGAGGTGGAACCGGAAGTCAGGACGCGGTCCAGCGAGTCGTAGGTGAGGGAGTCGGTGCCGTGGGAGACGGTGCGCTCGAAGGCGTCCGAGGCGGTGACGCGGGAGGTGCCGTCGCTCTTCGTGACGGTTTCGGTGGTGCCTCGGGCGCTGTAGGTGTAGGTGTCGGTGCCCCACTTCTCCAGGCGGTTGCGCGCGTCGTAGGTGGCTGTCGCGCTGCCCCGGCGGGTGAGGTTCCCGGCCTTGTCCCACTCGTAGGGCGTCGTGGTGGTGCCGTCGGTCCAGGAGGTCAGGCGGCCGGCCAGGTCGTAGGTGTACGTGTTGGCCGCCGCGCCGGCCGTTCCGGTGGTGGTCTTGGTCAGCAGTCGGTCGGCGAGGTCGTAGCCGTAGGTGATGCCGGTGACGGACGCACCGGTGGCGGTGCGGGTCACGGTGTCCGAGGACGTCCGGCCCAGGCTGTCGTAGCCGTAGGTACGCTCCGCGTTGATCACGGTCTGCCCGGTGTCCGTGACCCGGGCGAAGCGCTCCTTCGTGGGTCGTCCCGCGGCATCGTGGTCGAACTGGATCTGTGTACCGGTGAGCGGTTCGTCGGCGGAGTCGAGGCGGCCCGTGGAGTCGTAGGCGAAGCGGGTGGTTCCCGCCGCGTCGGTTCGGGTCGTCATGTTGCCGTCGGCGTCGTAGGCGTACTGGGAGGTGCCGGAGGGGCCCTGGGCCCGCAGGAGCATGCCGCGGTCGTTGTACGTGTAGGTGTTGCCGGGCGAGAGTCCGTCGGTGCCCACGCCGGTGAGCCTGCCGTCGAGGTCGTACGACAGGGCGCGCGGCGTGGTGGCCGCGGTCGTGCCGGAGCCCGTCTCGCGGATCAGCCGGCCGAGTCCGTCGTAGGTCTTCTGGCGCTTGACGCCGCCGGGGAGGAGTTCGCCGACCGCCTGTCCTGCCGCGTCGTAGACCGTCGTCCAGGTGCGCTGGTCAGCGGCCTGGTGCTGCCCTGCGGCAGGTTCGACGGTGGACTCCTGGAGGCCCCAGGCGTTGTACGTGTAGTACACGGAGCGGGAGTTGCCGTCGGTGAGGCGGGTGCGGTTGCCCCGGGGGTCGTAGCCGAAGCCCGTGGTGATCGCGTCGTCGCCGGTGAGCTTCTCGGTCTGCTGGGTGAGGCGTCCCAGCGCGTCGTGCACGAACGAGGTCTGACCGCCGGTCGGGGAGGTGGCCGAGGTCTGGTTCCCCTCCTCGTCGAACGCCGACCTGAACGTGCGCAGCGCGGTCGTGCCGGTCCCGTGGTCGGTGGCCTCGGTCACGTTGTCCAGCAGGTCGTAGGTGAAGGTGCTGCGGCGCTGGGTGGGGTCGACGACCTGGGTCTGGCGTCCGAGTCCGTCGTAGGTGTACCGGGTGACGGCCCCACCGGGCTGGGTGGTCGTGAGTGCCTCACCGGCCGTGTTGTAGGTGGCGGAGCTGACGAGTCCGGACGGTGACGTGGTGGCGGTCAGGTTGTCGGCGTCGTCCCAGGTGTAGCGGGTGATCAGGTTCTGCGGGGAGGGGTGTCGTTCGACCTCTGTCTGGGTGAGCTGCCTGCCGAGCCGGTCGTAGGTGGCCTCGGTGCGGGCGCCGGTCGGTGTGGTCATGGAGAGCGCAAGACCTGTGGGGGTCCAGGTGTACCGGGTGGTGCCGCCTTCGAGCAGGAGGGTGGTGCCGTCCGGGGGCAGGGTCGCGCCGGTGGCCGGCGGGTCCGTCCGCTGCGACAGCTGTCCGAGCTGGTCGTAGGTGTACCGCGTGGTGCGGGCCAGCGGGTCGGTGGTGGTCGAGACGCGTCCGAGGGCGTCGTAGGCCGTGCGGTACACGGGAGTTGTCGCGGTTCCTCCCGAGGGTGTGTACGGCGGGAGGGTCAGCGCGACGGTCCTGCCCAGCCTGTCGACGGCCGACCGGGTCGTCTCGCCGTTCTCGTCCCTTGAGTCGGTGGTGTCCCCGTAGGTGTTGTAGCCGATGGTGACGGTGGGCCGCTTCGTCTGCGGGGTGGTTCCGTACGTTTCGGTGGTCACCGCAGGGGAGGTCTGTTCGACCAGGCGTCCGAGGGCGTCGTAGCGGTAGTTCGTGGTGTACGTCGCCGGGTCCGCGCCTGTCTTGGTGCCTCGCGGGCTGACGCTGCTGAGCAGGAGGCCGCGTGCGTCGTAGGTGTGCCGTGCGGTCAGCGTGGTGGTCGCCGAGGACAGGGAGGCGGCCGTGACGTTGCCGGCCTTGTCGTAGGTGGAGCGTTCGGTCACCGTCTCCGTGCCGGAGGCGCGGAGGGCGGTTTCGGTGACGCGGTCGTCGTTGTCGTAGACGTAGTCGGCGGAGCGGTTGATCCCGTTCGGGTCGAGGACGGAACGCACGACGCGCCCGGTGGCGTCGACGGTGTGGGACTCGGTTCTCGTTCCGCCGCCCGTGACCTGCTGGGTGAGGTGACCGGCACCGTCGTAGGTGTTGGCCTCCGTCGCGATGTCACGGCGCGTGCCGTCCGGCTGCTCCACCTGGAGCGCGGTGGTCGTGGCGGGGAGGCCGTCGTCGAAGTAGGTGAAGGCGGTGGTCGCGCCCATGGCGTCGGTGGTCGAGGCGAGACGGCCGGCCGGGTCGTAGGCGTTCGACTCCATGACGAGGTCGCGCGGCTCGCCCGTGGGGCTTCCGGTCCAGTTCTTCAGGACGGTCTCGGCCGGGTCGCCGATCGGTGTGTAGCGGTGGGCCAGTTCGTTGCCGAGCGGGTCCTTCTCGCCGGTGAGCCGGCCCAGGGTGTCGTATGCGTACGTCGTGACGTTGCCCTCGGCGTCGGTGACGGTGTCGTTCTGGCCGCGGCTGTCGTAGTGGTAGGTGGTGGTGCCGGCCTGGTCGCCGCCGGTGAGGTCGCTGTCGGTCTCGGTGAGGAGGTTTCCGTCCGCGTCGTAGGTCCGGACGGTCTTCGCGGTGTGGGTGGTGCCGGTGATCTCGTTCTTCGTCCCGGCACCCGTCTCGGCGACGACATTGGAGCGGTCGTCATAGGCGTACGTGGTGGTGACACCGCTCGGGTGGGTGTCGGACACCTGGGTCTCGGAGGTGTTCCGGCCGATCCCGTCGTACGTGTACGTGGTGACGAGTCCGGACGGGGACGTGGTCCTGGCCAGGTCTCCGCCGGAGAAGTACGCGTAGGAGGTGACCGCGCCCTGCGGGGTGACCGTGGTCGCCACCAGCCCCGCCGGAGTGGTTCCGCCGCCGGTCGCCGGTTCCGTTCCCGCGGTGTACGTCGTGGACGACGTCCGGCCGTCGGCGAGGGTCATCTTCTCGGGCAGGCCCAGGGCCGTGTAGCTCATGGTGGTCCGGTAGCGGTTGTCGGCCGCTCCGGTGCTGCGGGCGTCACGGGTCGCGACGGTCTTCCCGTTGCGGGGGTCCAGCGGGTTCGCGGCGTTGTGGAAGAACTCCTCGTACGACGTCCAGCAGGATCCGGCGTCCCGGCAGGTGGTCCGGGAGACCGGGTTCCCCTGGGCGTCGTGACCGGTGATGGTGGCGTGGCCGTTCGGGTCGGTGACCGTGTGCGGGAAGCCGCCGGTGTCGTACGCGTAGGTGGTGAGGCCGCCGTTCGCGTCGGTCGAGGTGATCCGGCGTCCGCCGCGCAGGGCGTCGTAGGTGGTGTTCGTCGTGGCGCCCTTCGGGTCGGTGACCGTCACGGTGGAGGCGAGCGCCGAGACTCCGGAGTACTGGCGTGCGTTGTAGTGCTCGGCCACCTGATCTGCCGTCAGACCATGCTGGTAGACGGCGACTTCGTCGATCTGGCCGGTGAAGTAGCTCGCGTCGGCGGGGGCGGCGGGCCAGTTCTTGGCGAAGCCGGTGCCGATGTAGGTGCGGGTGTTGGACTGGTGGCTGACGGCTCCGGTGAGGGTGGCGGCCTGGACGCCGTCGAGGTAGAGGGTCTGGGCGGTGCCGGTGGCGGTGACGACGGCGTGGTGCCACTGGTCGTCGGTGACGGTGTCGGCGGAGGCGACCTTCGCGGTGCCCAGGCCGGGTGAGTAGAACTTGCCGTTGAGCTTGCCGTCCGTGCCGACGTACAGCAGTGGGGCGTAGGTGCCGGTGGCGGTGGAGCCCATGGGGGCGGACTGGTCGCCGATCAGAACGCCGGCCTTGGTGGTCTTGAACCAGAGTTCGACGGCGAGGTCCGTGGAGCCGCGCAGGATGCCGCCGGGTATCTCGGCGTAACCGTTGCCGCCCAGGGTGACGGCGGTGTTCTCGCCGGTGCCGAAGATGCCGTCGGCACCGAGGGCCGTGTTGGTGTAGGTGCCCTGTCCGTCGATGGCGGCGACCTGGCTGCGGGCCTGGGTCCCGGACGTCTCCCCCAGGCGCCAGTAACCGGCGGGGGCGTCGGCGGTCACGGCACCGCGGTAGTGCGGGCTGTCACCGGACACCATGCCAGTACGGGAGCGGAAGTGGTCACGGATCTCGGCGGCGCTCAGAGCCTTGGGGTAGAAGGCGACTTCGTCGAGGGCGCCGCTGAAGTGACCCCAGGGGTCGGTGGAGTCGAGGGCGGTCCAGCGGGAGCCGGTACGGCCCTTGCCGAGGAAGATCTGACTCTGGTCGAGGTGGGTGATCGTGCCGGAGACCGTGCCGGCGAGGACTCCGTCCACGTAGAGGGCGGAGGTGGTGCCGGAGCCGGTGACGACGGCATGGTGCCACTGCGCGTCGGTGACCACGTTCTTGGAGACCGGGGGTGTCCAGTTCGTCGTCTCCGAGTAGAACTGGCCGCGCAGCTTGCCGTCCGTACCGACGTACAGCAGCGGTGTCGCGCGGGAGGGAACGGTGTTCTCGCTGATGTCCGCGTTGGACTCGGTCAGCAGGATGCCCGGCTTGTCGGTACGGAACCAGAGTTCGGCCGACAGGCTCGTACCGGACAGGGAGCCGTCGGCGACCTGGATGTAGGAGTCGCCGTTCAGTCCGGCGGCCGTGTCGTCGCCGTCCGAGAAGGCGCCGAAGGTGCCCAGCGCGACACCGTCCCCGTAGGAGCCGTCCGAGCCCTCGGGCAGAGCGCTGGACGCGGTGACGCCACGGCGTTCGCCCAGGCGCCAGTACTCGGTGGGGCCGGAGCCGCGTACCACGGTGTCGTAGGCCGCCGATCCCGCCGAGTACGACGGGGCGGACACCTTCCACACACCGGCGTCGGAGTCCTTGAACTCGGTGACGCGCTCGGTACCGGCGTCGTAGGTCACTTCGGCGTCGGTCCTTCCCGAGGGAAGCGTCACCTTGGTGACGCGCGGGACGGTTCCCCTGGCCGCGAAGTGCTGGGCGACCGTCGCGAGGTCGAGGGTGTGGTCGTAGACGGCGACCTCGTCGACGAGGCCGGTGAAGTGGCCTAGCTTGTCGGTCTTGTCGATGCCCGCCCAGGGCACGGCGGTCCAGCCCAGACCGACGTAGGTGTAGCGCTGTTCGAGGTGGTCGATGGCGCCGGTCTTGGAGCCGACCGCGACGCCGTCGAGGTAGAGGGTCTGGGAGGTGCCCGCGCCGGAGAGCACGATGTGGTGCCAGGCTCCGTCGTTGACCGTCCCGGTTGAGGTGAGCGGGGTCCAGGTGGTGCCGGGGAAGTAGAACTGGCCGCGCAGCTTGCCGTCCGTACCCACGTACAGCAGCGGGGTGGACTGGCTGACGGACGGGTCGACGTCCTCCATGCGCTCGTCGGCCTGGGAGAGCAGCACGCCGGGCTTCGTGGTCTGGAACCACAGCTCCACCGACGCGAACGGCGAGGATCCCAGGGCGTCGTCGGGCAGCGCGAGGTGGGAGTCCGTGCCGTCGAAGGAGCCCGCCTTGTCGGGAGTTCCGGCCAGGGCACCGGTCGCACCCCTGGTGACGTCCCGGAACTGGGCCGCGTTCATACCGGTGCGGGAGACCGCCTGGCTCGCGGCGCTCTCGCCTTCGGCTTCGTCCAGGCGCCAGTAGGAGGAGGGGTTCGCGTCGAGGACGGTACTGCGGTAGAGGCTGCCGTCCTCATAGGTGTATCCGGTGCACGCGGTGGTGGACGCGGGCGGGCAGACCTTGACGAGGCTGTCCCCGTCGTAGGTGTACGACCATCTGAGGCCGGTGCCGACGGCGCCGACGGGGGCGGTCTCGACCGTGGTGACGTGGCCCCCGGACCAGCCGAAGTCCAGGAACCGCCCCGAGACCACGTCCGTCGCCCTGGTCAGCCGGCCGTTGGTGTAGGCGAGTTGCTGCACCCGGCCGTGCCCGTCGGCGATCCTGGTCAGCAGGCCGCCGGAGTCGAACGTGTACAGAGCACCGCTCGCGTCGCGGAGCGTCCAGCCTCCGCCCGCCTCGGCCTTGAGCGTGCCGGTCGAGCCGGACGGCGCGGCATAGCTGCCGTCGGCGTTGCGGCCGAAGCGGACCTGGGTGCCGTCGGACAGGGTGACTAGGACGCTTCCGTCGCTCTCCGGCAGAGCCCGCATGTCCCAGCGGGTCGCCCATCCCGCGCCGAACGCGTTCTTGCGGCGTGGATCCTGGGAGTTGTACGTACGCGTCACCGAGAGTTCGGGGCCGACGGTCGGTATCGCCGCGTCCGTGGCGGCGGTGGAGTAGTTGCCGGACCTCTCCTCGAACTCGTCGCCCTCGTCGGCTCCTCCGAGATGCCCGGTGATCGCGGGCTGGGGCACTTCCGGGGTCAGGAAGGAGGGACCCGGGCGGGTGGAGGTACTGCTTCCGTCATAGGCGTACGCGTACCAGGCGTAGGTCTTCGCCCAGGACAGCCAGCCGCTCGTGACGGCCCACTGCTGAGACGTACCGCGGGGGCCCGTCCGGCAGTTCTTGCGGGTGTTCTTGCCTTCGACCTCACAGACCTCGAACTGGTACTGAAGTGCCTTGGGGTAGCGGTCGCGGTCGGTCGCGGCGGCCCAGAGGGTGGGGGTCAGCGAGTTCACGACGGCCCCGCTCGCCGGTGCGACACGCGTCAGTGCCGGTGGGATGTTCACGGCGGAGAACTTGATCCCGGCCGGTGGGACGCCCGCTCCGCTGAAGGTGGCGACGCCGTTGTCGTTCATCGTCCACAGCAGCGTGTAGTCACCCGGGGTCAGCGGGGCGATCTTGGCGTCGACGGTGACCGCCGCACCCGGCGGCACGTCGGCCGGCATCGGGGACCAGAGGATCTTCGAGGTGTCCGTGATCTCCTTGCCCACGGCGTCGAACAGGAGGTAGCGCAGCGTGTAGTTGCCGTTCTTGGGCCAGGTCTCCTGGCCTCGGTTGGTGACGGTCACACGGAACGCGCCCTCGGCCGTCGCCGTGATCGGGGTGACGAACTCCCCGAGCTTGTAGGTCGCCCCGTACTTGGTCCAGGTCACGTCGAGGGACGGCTTGCCGTTCGGGTAGTCGTCGGAGCCGAAGTTCTTCCATGCCGCGGAGTCCGTCGTGGACGCCTTCACGGCCAGGCCGTAGTTCTTCTTCCTGCTGTGCGTCCAGTCGTCGACGAGCTGACGGCCCGCCGCTCCCAGGCTGATCGATTCCCAGGCCGCCGCGCCGCACGGGTAGGCCGACTGGCCCTCGGGCCGCCAGCCGTGGGTGAAGCTCTTGGACGCCAGCGCGGCACCGGTGGCGGGCCCCGGGTAGGTGGACGTCGACGACTCGGCCCAGTTCGAGGTGATCGCGTGGACCGTCACCGGGCGGGCCGTGCACGAGTACGACCAGGTGTTGTACAGGGCGAGCCTGGCGCCCACGATCCAGGCGTTCTTCAGTGAGGTCTCGACACCGTTGAAGCGCAGGAAGGCCGCCGCTTTGTGACCGCCCTTGTCGTAGGTGCCGACCTTGAGGTTCGTGTCTCCCGAGAAGTTCTGGTTGTACGGGGACTGCACGTAGGTGCCCGAGGACGCGACCGTCGATGTCACCGTGACCACCGTGGGGTCGACCTTGACCGGGAAGACGCGTTCCGGATCGTTCAGCCAGTCACTGTCGAGGGAGACCTTCAACGCCTGTCCACCGTCGGTGTCGACCAGTTCGTAGCGGACGCCGCTGGAGATCTCCCCCTGGTTGGAGTTGGGGACGAGGTCGGAGTCCTCCATCCAGCCTGCCGGAATCCGGGCCCGGGGCGCACCGGAGGCGTCGACGAAGACGACGCTGCCCGTGGCTTCGGCGCGTGCGGTCAGGCCCACGGTGTGCAGGGGAAACACCCATTCGGTGGGCGCGTTCACGTCGTTGAGGATCAGCACCTCCTTGACGGACGTGCCGCCGGCCACGAACCGTACGTCCGCCAAAGGCCGTACGGCCCGGTAGGTGATCGTGCTCTCGTCCGCCTCGCCGGGCACGTGCGCGGCGTCCTGGAGAGAGAAGCCGACGGACGTGCCCTCACCCGTCCTGAGGGACATGAGCGGTGTGCCGTCGGCGTGTTCGGCGAACGTGGTCTCGCTGTCTCCCGCGGTGATCTGCCAGCCGCCTGTGGAGGTGCTCATGGTGTGGCCGAAGCGTCCGCCCTGTCCGCGCGGCCGGAGCGTCGTGTCGATCTCCGCCCAGTTCCCCTGGGAGTCCTGGAAGTTGACGGGCTCGTCGTAGAAGCGGGTGGTGAAGGTGCCGTCCGTGTTCTGGAACGTGCGGGCCGTGCGCTGTCGTTCGGAGAGGACCTCGCGGCTGGTCCCGGGGTCGAAGCCTTCCGGCTCCACGGGGGTGGGTGAGATCGCGGTGGTCGACGGGAGTTCCGGCTCCGGTGCGGCGAGAGGTGTCGACGAGGTGGCGGTTTCCGGAGGCAACTCCCCGGCGGAGGGCTTGTGTCCCGCACCGCCGCCGGCCGCCTCGGCGGATGTGTCACCGGGAGCGGAGCGGTGGGCACGTCCGGCGGCGGATCCCCAGAGCTGGTCGGGGGCGTCCGCTGCCAACACACGTGCACGCTCACGTGTGTTGGCAGCGACCGCGCCTTCCGTGCCGGCGGAGCCGGTCATCAGCAAGGCGACAGCCACGGCGAACGGCCGCACGAAACGCATAAAGCCCCCCAAAGAAAAACCAAGAGGGGTTAGTAGATAGACAAAATCGAACAATGGGCAAGAGTTGTGATCATCCTGTAATGATCACGAGAAGGCGGACACCTCCCGGCGTGGTGCGCCGGGAGGTGTCTGAAGGTGGGTCAGGAGGGTGTCTTCTCCGTCACCGTGATCCGCCCCTTCCTGATCGTCACCAGGCGTGGCGCCTTCTTCGCGATGGAGGAGTCGTGGGTGACCATGATGAAAGTGAGGCCGTGCTCCTTCCAGAGGGTCTCCAGCACGTCCATGATCTCGTCCCGCATGCCTTCGTCGAGGTTGCCGGTGGGCTCGTCGGCCAGCAACACCTTGGGGCGCTTCACCAACGCCCGTGCTATCGCGACGCGTTGCTGCTGGCCACCGGACAACTCCGAGGGAAGGTGCCGCAAGCGCTCGCCGAGACCCACCGACTCCAGTGCCTCGGCAGCTCGTTCGCGGCGTTCCTTGACCTTGAGGCCCAAGGGGACCAGGGCCGTCTCTACGTTCTCCTGGGCGGTCAGGGTGGGGATGAGGTTGAAGGACTGGAACACGAAGCCGATGTTCTCGCTGCGGACCTTCGTCAGCTTGGCCTCGGAGAGTTTCGCCAAGTCCGTGCCGTCCAGGACGACTTCACCGGAGGTGGGCCGGTCGAGGCCGCCCAGCATCTGGAGCAGGGTCGACTTGCCGCCGCCCGTGGGGCCCTGGATGACGAGGCGGTCGCCGTCGGGGATGGTCAAGTCGACGGAGTCGAGGGCGAGTACGGCGTCCTTGCCCCGGGTGTAGCGCTTGGTGACGTTTCTGAGTTCGTACATGGGGTGAGCAACTCCTCGATGAGGTACGGGGGTTCGTAAACCGACTACTCGACTCGCCGCAGCGCGTCAGCGGGCCGCAGCCGGGACGCCCGCCAGCCCCCGAACGCCCCGGCGATGAGCCCACCGGCCACCGCGAGCCCCACGGCCAGCGCGACCGTCGAGACGCTGACCGGCGCGGTCAGCGCGACGTCGAGGGTGCGCGCGGCAGCCGCACGGCCGGGACCGCCGCCCCCGAAACCGCCGCCGCCCATCCCGCCGCCACCGCCACCGCCCCCGTTGCCGCCGCCCAACTGGGCTTGCAGCGTGGGGCTGATGGCCGTGACCACGTACGCGCCCGCGAGGCCCAGCGCGATGCCCAGCGCACCCCCGAGCAGCCCGTTGACCATCGCCTCGCCGATCACCTGCCGGGTCACCCGCCCCGACTTCCAGCCGAGCGCCTTGAGCGTGCCGAACTCGCGGACCCGGCGGGAGACGGCGGAGGAGGTGAGGAGCCCGGCGACGAGGAACGCCGCGACGAGCACCGCGATCGACAGCCACTTGCCGACGTTCGTCGCGAGGGAGGACGCCGTCGACAGCGACCCCGACACCGTGTCCGCGAGATCCGCCGACGTCGTCACGGTCGTACCCGAGATGTTCTTCTGGATGGCCGACTTGACGCCGTCGATCTGCTGGGAGTCGGTGGCCTTGACGTAGACCGTGGTGACCTTGTCCTTCGCGTCGCCGAGGGTCTGGGCCTGGGCGAGGGGGACGTACACGTTGGCGGCGGCATCGCCGCTGTCGGCGGTCGCGATGCCGATGACGGAGAACTTCACCGTCTTGATGGTGAGGGTCGAACCGACCTTGAGGGACTTCTCCTTGGCGTAGGAGGCGTCGACGACGGCGACCTTCGCGGCGGTCTCGGACGTCTTGAAAGTGCGCCCGCTGGTGATCTTCGAGGAGGTCAGCGGCCCCAACTCGGGCTTGGCGACGTCGGTTCCGTACACGGAGTAGTTGTTGACGTCGAAGTTGGCGCCGCCGCCCTGGACTTCACCCTGGGGCTGACCGCCACCGGCGCCCCCACGGCCGCCTCCACCGCCGCCCTGCTGGAACTGCCCGCGCGTGAACTGCCCGTCCACCTTGATGACTTGGAGGCTGAGCCCGCCCACCGCGTCGGCGACCCCGCTCTGCTTGCCGACCTGCGTGACGGTGGAGGTGGCGAGCGTCTGGAAGCCGCGCACCATCACGACGTCGCTGCTCTGCGACGCGTCGGAGTCGCTGTCCTGCGCGTCGAACTGGAAGCGCGGGCGCTCGGCGCCGGTGCCGCCGGCGGCCGCCGCCTTGGTGACGGTCATGTCGGTGCCGAGGCCGTACAGCGACTGGAGGACCTTGTCCTGGGCCTTGCCCATGCCGGAGGACACGGAGTTGACCACGATGACCAGCGCGATACCCAGCGCGAGCCCGGAGGCGACGACGAGGGCCGCCTTTCTGCGGCGGCGCAGCTCGCGCCTCAGGTAGGTGAAGAACATGCGCCGAAAAGTAGGGACGGCGCGTGATGACTCCATAAGCCGTGGATAAGAGCGGCATGAGAAGGCGCTGTGAACCCAAGTGCCGGTAAAAACACCGATGCCGCCCCCGGCGAGGGAGGCGGCATCGGTCAACTGCCGTACGTCAGGCGGAAGAACCGGCCTTCCAGTCGGCCCAGCTCATGTTCCAGCCGTTGAGCCCGTTGTCCGGTGCGACGGTCTTGTCACCCGTGTTCTGGACGACGACGACGTCACCGACGATCGAGTTCGTGTAGAACCAGTACCCCGCCGTACCCGTGTCGTTGGCGCCCTTCGTGTCCGACAGGCCGACGCAGCCGTGGCTGGTGTTGGTGGAGCCGAAGATGGACTTCGCGCCCCAGTAGTTGCCGTGGATGAACGTCCCGGAGTTGGTCAGCCGGATGGCGTGCGGCACGTCCTTGATGTCGTACTCGCCCTTGCCGTCGTCGTCGGTGAAGCCCACGGTCGCGCCGTTCATGCGCGTCTCCTTGAACTTCTCCGACATCACCATCGTGCCCTCGTACGTCTTGTTGTCGGGCGAACCGGCGGAGATCGGGATGGTCTTGATGGTCTTGCCGTCCTGCGTGACCTTCATCTGCTTGGTCTTCGCGTCGACGTAACTGACCTGGTTGCGGCCGATCTTGAAGGTGACGGTCTTCTGCTGGACGCCCACGACGCCCGGCGCTCCCTCGACCCCGTCGAGCGCGAGCTTCAGCGTGACGGTGGAGTTCTCCGTCCAGTACTGCTCGGGGCGGAAGTCGATGCGGTTGGCGCCGAACCAGTGGCCGACGACCTCCTGGCCGCTGCTGGAGGTGACCGTGATGCCCTTCTGGACGGCCGCCTTGTTGGTGATCGACTTGTTGAAGTTGATCGAGACGGGCATGCCCACGCCGACCGTGGAGCCGCTGTCCGGGGTGAAGTTGCCGATGAAGCTGTTGGCCGGGGAGACGGTCGTGAACGACGCGTTCTCGTGGGCGACACGGCCGTCGGAGTCGGTGGCCGAGGCGGCGACCTTGTACGTGGTGGAGCGCTCCAGCTGGTCGCTGGGCTTCCAGGTCAGCTTGTCGGCGGAGAGCTCGCCCTTGACGGCCGTACCGTCGGCCGTGGTCATCGCGACCGACGTGAGCGTGCCCTTGCTGACCGTGACGGCCGCGGAGTTGTTGATGGAGGCGTTGTCGGAGCCGTCCGCCGGCGTGATCTTGATGTCCGCCACGGACGCCTTCTGGGCGGCCGCCTCGTCGGCCTTGGCCTGCGAGGACTCGCCGCTCCCGCCGCCGGAGGCGCTGTCGTCGCCACCGGAACACGCGGAGAGCACCAGGACCCCCCCGAGCAGTGCGGACGCGGCCATCAGACCCTTGCGCCGCTTACTGTTCGCTATCACTCGCTTCTCCATACGTTGCCGATTACCCGGAACCCGGACATCTCCCCGAGGGTTGCCCCCATCCCCGGGACCCTCTTCCCAGTTAACGCTTCAACCATCGCCCCGCGTTCCACACGTTCCCGTCATGTGGGGGACACCACGTCAACACTGCCTGAGACGACGAAACCCCGGACGCGGTTTCCGTCCGGGGCCGCGGATTTCACTGGTTCCCCAGGACGCTCAACCGTTGCGGTCCATGGCGTCGCCCTCCTCGTCATCATCCTCGTCGAGGTCCCATTCCGGCGAATCGGGGTCGTAGTCGATCCGTTCCGTGGACCAGGAAGCCTGTACGAGTTCCACCCCGGGCACGCCGCTGACCAGGCCGAACGGGTCGACGAGATAGGCGAGCGCCTCGGCGGTGTCTTCCGTCACAGCGCTCTCGGCGTGCGCGCGCTCGGCGTCCGGAAGCTCCGGATCCTCCGCGAGGCGTTCCAGTGCGGCGCCGGTCACGGCGCCTTCGTCGTCGAGTTCCAGCACGATATCCACGCGAAGGCGGACAAAGCGCGAGGTTTCTTCAGTGCTCATGCGGGGAGCGTACGATCTCTTTCCACCGTGACTTTCCCGTGACCCTCGCCTTTCACTAAGCTCGCCCCCACGGCCGCATTCTCCCGCGCACAAGGAGATCGATATTCCGTGTCCACCGCTCGCCGCCCCCTGCTGACCGCCACCGCCGCGGGGACCCTCCTGTGCGCCCTGTGGTTCGTCCCGTCCGCCAAGGCGGACACGGTCTCGCCCCAGACGCCCGGCGCCTCCCAGCAGGCGCGCGCCGTACCCGCCGCCGACACCTCGTCCGGCGCGCAGCTCGCCGACACCGGCAGTTTCGACACGACGCCCTATGTCGTCGGCGGGGGCCTTTTCCTCACTTTGGGTGCGGGATTCGTGCTTTATTCGGTTCGCCGGGAACGCCTGGATTTTTGAGCCTCATTTGACTGTCCCTTGGCTTGAACTTCATAGTTCGCGTCATGAACCGTTCCTGGGGGGTGCGGCTGTCCATGACGGCCGCCGCGAGCGCGCTCTCGCTCGCATTCATCACGGGCTGCTCGTCGGATTCCGACGAGGGCAAGAAGGACACCGCGGCGGACGCCAAGTCGACGCCGACCGCTGCCGCGGCGCCTGCGGGGAAGACGCACACCGCGGAGGAGCTGAAGAAGCTGCTGCTGGTGGCGGGGGACGTCACCGGGTACGAGGTCGAGGCGACCGAGGGACTCGTACCGAAGGCCAAGAGCGAGGCGAAGATCGACAAGGCGGCGTGCGGGCCGCTCGTCTGGTCCTCGGTGGCCCTGCCTCCGGGCGACACCACCATCTCCGCCAGCAACTCCCTCAAGGAGAAGAAGGCCGCCCCCACCTCGGGCAGCCTCGACGCCGCAGCGCTCCTGGACGCCACCCGGACGCTCGTGGGCCTGTCCTCCTACGAGGGTGACGGCGCGCAGAAGGCCATGAAGGCGGTCTCCGACAGCATCACCACCTGCGCGACCGGCTACACCTCGACCGACAGCGAGGGCGAGGCCAGCAAGATCACCAAGGTCGCCTCGGAGAAGGGCGCCGGCGGCGGGGACGAGGCGCTGGCCTTCGTCGAGACCGTCGACGTGGAGGGCGAGACCGCCACCGTCCACGGCGAGGTGATCCGCAAGGGCAACACCGTCGCCACCTTCTACACCATCAACTTCTCCGCCTTCGCGGGCGACGGCAAGATGCCGATGAACCCGCCGGCCCTCATCACGGCCCAGCTCGCCAAGCTGAAGTAACCGGGTAGTACTCGGGCACTACGGGCCCCTGACCCTCACATGTACGAGGGACAGGGGCCCAACCCTTTGTGCCACCCCCTACCGCAGCGCCCCCGTCACCTTCTCCACCGCCTCCACCAGCCCCCCGCTCCGCACGAACGCGTCCGCCGCGGCCAGGTCCGGCGCGAGGAACCGGTCGGGCCCAGGCCCCTGAACACCCGCCCCGCGTACGGCCTCGACGACGGCCTGCGTCGCCGGTGCCGGCGTCAGGCCCTCGCGCAACTCCACGGCCCGCGTCGCCGCGTACAGCTCCACCGCGATCACCCGCGTCAGATTGTCGACGGCCGTCCGCAGCTTGCGCGCCGCCGACCACCCCATCGACACGTGGTCCTCCTGCATCGCCGAGGACGGGATCGAGTCGGCGGACGCCGGTACGGCGAGCCGCTTCAACTCGCTGACCAGCGCCGCCTGCGTGTACTGGGCGATCATGAGGCCGGAGTCGACGCCGGCGTCGTCCGCGAGGAACGGCGGCAGACCGTGGCTGCGGTTCTTGTCGAGCAGCCGGTCGGTCCGCCGCTCGGCGATGGACGCGAGGTCGGCGGCGGCGATGGCGAGGAAGTCGAGGACGTAGGCGACGGGCGCACCGTGGAAGTTGCCGTTGGACTCGACACGACCGTCCGGAAGAACAACCGGGTTGTCGACGGCGGACGCCAACTCCCGTTCCGCCACGAGGCGCGCGTGCGCGATGGTGTCCCGCCCGGCCCCGGCGACCTGCGGAGCACACCGCACGGAGTACGCGTCCTGGACGCGCGGCGCGTCGTCCTGGTGGTGCCCGGTGAGCCCCGAACCGTCCAGCACGGCCAGCATGTTGGCGGCCGAGTCGCCCTGGCCGGGGTGCGGGCGGATCGCGTGCAGCTCGGGCGCGAGGACCTTCGCGGAGCCGAGGAGCGCCTCCAGGGAGAGGGCCGCGGTGATGTCGGCGGCCTTGTAGAGGGCGTCGAGGTCGGCGAGGGCCATCAGCAGCATGCCGAGCATGCCGTCGGTGCCGTTGAGGAGGGCGAGGCCCTCCTTCTCGCGTAGCTCCACAGGGGTAATACCGTGCGCCGCGAGCAGCTCGCCGGCCGGGCGTACGGTGCCGTCGGGGCCCTCCGCGTCGCCCTCGCCCATGAGGGTCAGGGCGCAGTGCGAGAGGGGGGCGAGGTCGCCGGAGCAGCCGAGGGAGCCGTACTCGTGGACCACCGGGGTGATACCGGCGTTCAGGATGTCGGCCATGGTCTGGGCGACGTGGGGGCGTACTCCGGTATGACCCGAGCAGACCGTCTTCAGGCGCAGGAACATCAGCGCCCGGACGACCTCCCGCTCGACGCGCGGGCCCATGCCGGCGGCGTGCGAGCGGACGATGTTGCGCTGGAGCTGGGTGCGCAGCTCCTGGCCGATGTGCCGGGTGGCCAGGGCCCCGAAGCCGGTGGAGACCCCGTAGACCGGGTCCGGCTTGGCCGCCAGCGCGTCCACGATCTCCCGCGCCGCCGCGAGCGCCGCGACCGCCTCGGCCGACAGCTCGATCCGGGCTCCGCCCCGGGCCACGGCGAGGACGTCGGACGCGGTGACCCCGGAGGTCCCCACCACCACAGTGTGCATATCCATATTCAGGAGCGTACGCACTGAAGAGGACCGTGTCACTAGCGGAGCGGCGTTTCACCCCTTACCTTCGCGTTCCCCCCGGAAGCGGCGGCGCTCGGCGCCGGTAGGGGGTGGGGTGTCCGCCAGAAGTACTACGGGGTCCTCGGGGCCCTTGCGCCCCGCGACCACCGGGTACCCGGCGCGTTCCGCCTTCGCCCGGTACTGGGCCGCGTCCGCGAGGCGGAAGAGGCGGCGGGCCGTACGGATCGGGCCGATCGGGTCCGCCGTGGACGCGACCCCGCAGGCCACGCCCTCGCCGAGCTCCAACTCGCCCGCCCTGCGGCACAGTTCCGTCGCCGCCGACACGACCTCGTCGGCCGTCGGGCCCACCGCGAGGAGGCAGAACTCGTCGCCGCCGAGGCGGGCCGCGAGGGTGCCCGGGAGCATGGCTCCACAGAGGGACAGGATCGAGCCGAACCGTTCCAGCAGGCGGTCCCCCACCGCGTGGCCCTGCGTGTCGTTCACCCTCTTCAGGCCGTTCAGGTCGCAGACGACGAGGCTGACGGTCACGCCGTCCTCGCGGTGGCGCTCGATCGCCTCGTCCAGGCGGACGTCCACGGCCCTGCGGTTCGCCAGGCCCGTCAGCGCGTCCGTGAACGCGAGGCGGCGGGCCTCCTCCAGGCGTTCCGTCTGCGCGAGGCCGGCCGCGACGACCGAGGCGAGGACCGTCGCGAAGTCCGCGTCCGCGCGCTCGAAAGGGGGCGAGTGGGTCGGTCTCGCGACGTACAGCTCGCCCCAGGCTCTGCCGTGCAGGACGATCGGGGCGACCACGCAGGAACCCCGGCCCCTGCGGCGTAGCGCCGCGACGCGCTGGTGTACGTAGCCGGGGGCGCCGGTCGTCGGGCCCGCCGCCGTCTCCACCCACGCGTTCGGCTCGCCGCCGGTCGCCCAGCGTTCGTGCAGGAACTCCGTGATCTCCGGGAACTGGTGGACCGGGTACGACTCCGACTCGGGGTACTGCTCCTCGTCCGGGGCCCTGTCTCCCACGTTGACCAGTACCCGTAGTCGCCCTAGCTCCCGCTCCCACACCGACAGGGCCGCGAAGGTGCCGTCCAGGGCGTGGCATGCGCCTGCCGCCGCGGCGGCCCAGGTGTCCCTGGGGGTGCGTGCGGCTGCGAGTCCCTGCGCGAGCGTCACTACTGCCGCGAGGTGTCTTTCGTCGCCCATTGATTCAGGCTAGGGATATTTGGGGTGAAAGGGGGGTTCGGGGCGGTCCGAGTGGGGGGGTCTGGGGTGTTCGGGGTGCGGGTGCGTCGTGGCTGGTCGCGCCCACGCGGCGGAGCCGCAAATCGATACAGCCCCGCGCCCCTGAAAAACAGACCCGTCACCCGGCATCCAAGACGGCAGCCCTCGATGCATGCCTTCACTCACCCGGCCACACAGGTTTCCGTTTCTCGTTGAACGCCCGCACCCCCTCCGCCCTGTCCCCCGAGAACGCCACCGTCCGCCACGCCGCGTCCTCCACCTCCAGGCCCGCCCTGATGTCCAGGCCCTGGCCGAGCCGCAGTGCCTTCTTCGCCGCCCTCAGTCCCACCGGCGAGTTCGCGGCGATCCGGCCCGCCAGCGCCAGCGCCTCCTCCCTCACCCTCCCCGTCTCCACCAGTACGTCCACCAACCCCAACTCCCTTGCCTCCGCCGCCTCCACGCGCCGCGCCGTGAAGATCAGCTCGGCCGCGCGAGCCGCTCCCACCCGGCGCGGCAGCAACTGCGTGCCCCCGCCCCCCGGGATCACCCCCACCGACACCTCCGGCAGCCCCACCACCGCCGTGCCGTCCGCCACGATCACGTCGCAGGACAGGGCCAGTTCGAAGCCACCGCCCAGGGCGAAGCCGTTGACCGCCGCAATCGCGGGGACGGGGAGGTCGAGGACGGAGGTGTACGAGGCGCGGGTCGTCGGACGCTGGAGGCGCAGGTCCGTGTCGGTGAACGAGTTGCGCTCCTTGAGGTCGGCGCCGACGCAGAAGGCCCGGTCGTTGGAGGACGTGAGGACCACGGCCCGCACCTCGGGGTCCACCCCCAGAGAGGTACACGCGGACGCGATTGCGCGCGCCATGTCCGTCGAGACCGCGTTCATCGCCTTCGGCCGGTCCAGCACCAGTTCCGCCACGTGTCCGTCGGCGTGACGGCGGACCACAACATGCTCGCCGAACCGTTCCTCGCTGCTCATCGCATCCTCCGGAATCACGTCGTTAACGGTGGTTAACCGCCTCGTCCAGGGCGATCATCGCAGTACATCCCCCGCCCGGGAAAGGGTGGCGGCTTCGGCCTCCGGCTACCCGTTCGAGTGACATACCTGCGGACCACCACCCCGACTCCTACCCCGCCGCATACCGTCACTGCGGCCCATCGGGAGGGGACATGTACGAGGGAGACGATCCGGCGACGGCACGCTCAGGCACGTTCCGCCCCCGGGGGCGGCATCGACGCCCCCGGCCCCGGAAGGTGGTCCTCGCGGCGGGCGGGCTGGCGTTCGCGGCGGGGGTGCTGGGGCTGCTGCGGGTGATGCCGGACGGGGGCGGCGGGGGTACCTCGGGGGTAGGGGCGGGTGAGGTCGGCCGTGAGGGGTACGCCGGTGGCGTCACGGAACTCGCGACGAACGCGGCACCGGTCCCCTCGGGTGCGGCCACTGATACCCGCCGTCCTTCAGGGGGAACCGTCTCCAAGATCCCGGACCCTCGCAGCACCCCCGGTATCTCCGGCGTACCCCGCCCTTCGGATCCCTCTCAGGAGCTACCGGTATCCCCTACCTCGACCCCCGACACGCCCACCCCCGCCGCGTCCCCCTCGCCGACCCCTCCCCCCACGGTCGTACCCCCTGAGAGCCACACCCCGAGTACTACTCCCACCCCCGACGCCCCTCACGACATCTGCGTACCGGTCATCGGCCTCTGCGTGGACACGCCCCTCATCGAACCGGGCCCCTGAGCCCCCTCAGCGTTCCTCTTCCTCCCCGTCCCGCCTGCTCAGCAGCCAGGGCTCCACCACGCCCAGACCCCGCACCGGCCGCTGCCACATCGGCCGGAGCGCGAACCGGTACGCCGGAGGCTCCTCGCCCTCCTTCTCCGCCGTCGCCGCCTCCTCCGCGGCCTGCGCCTCCGAGGCGGGCGCGTCGCCGCTGCGGATCAGGTCCTCCGCGAACGCCGAGTCCACGAGGACCGCGTCCCGGGGGGCTATGGAGGTGAGGCGGGAGGCGAGGTTGACCGTCGTACCGAAGACGTCGCCCATCCGGGTGGTGACCGTGCCGAAGGCCATGCCGACGCGGAGTTCCGGCATCGTCTCGTCGTTCGCCATCGTCTCGATCAGGCGCAGGCCGATCTCCGCGGCCGTGCCGGCGTCGTCCGCCGCGTACAGGACCTCGTCGCCCAGCGTCTTGATCAGCCGGCCGCCGTGCGCGGCGACCAGGTCGGCGGCCGTCGTCTCGAACGCCTCGACCAGTTCGCCGAGTTCCTCCTCCTCCATGCGGCGGGTCAGCCGCGTGAAGCCGACGAGGTCGGCGAAGCCGACGGCCAGCCGCCGGTCCACCATCTCCTCGTCGTCCGCCGTCTGCACGACGCGGCCCGCCGACGCGGCGAGCTGGCGGCGCCAGACGTACACGAGGAACTCCTCCAGCTCGGGGAGGAGGAGTTCGACGATCGGGTACGTGACCTCCGTACGGGTCATGCCCGGCTCCGGGGGCTCGGTCAGGCCCTCCAGGAACGAGTCGATCTGCCACTCCGCGAGGCGGGCCGTCGTCTGGCCCGTCGAACGGGCCACCTGGACGGCCATCGCCTCGCTCAGCAGGCCCGCCTCCACGAGGCCCGCGAGGCGGCGCAGGGCCAGGACGTCCGCCTCCGTCAGCGCCTTCGCCTGGCCGATGTCCGCGAAGCCCATCGCCCGCCAGAACCTGGACGCCAGTTCCATCGACACGCCCGCGCTGCGGGCCGCCTGGAACGGGGTGTACCGACGCTCCGCGCCCAGGATCAGGCCCTCCAGGCGCAGCGCGAGGGGGTCCTCGCCGGGGTCGGCAGCGTCCTCGCCCACGTCGGAGCCGGTGTCGTC
The DNA here is from genome assembly GCF_048159485.1 of Streptomyces sp. 4F14. NCBI lineage: Bacteria > Bacillati > Actinomycetota > Actinomycetes > Kitasatosporales > Streptomycetaceae > Streptomyces > Streptomyces sp. 4F14. Next base: position 14,271 of record NZ_JBLRVY010000018.1, on the reverse strand, counting down.
GACGGTCACGCCTGCTGCCCTTCCGGTCTGCCACGGTCAGGTATCGACCGGGGTCAACTTTACGGCAGATGTGCGGTAGCTCACGCTGGGAGGAGGAACCGGGTGCACAGTGAACGCCGGGTTTCTGGTGGCCGGTGTTGGTCTGGGCGTCCAGTCAGGGGGCTCTGCCCCCTGAACCCCCGCCGGGATGGGTCCGTTGTCGACCACCGGTCCGCTGTGGCTTGTCGCGCCCACGCGGCGGAGCCGCATATCGATACAGCCCCGCGCCCCTGGGTACGTCTCCCCAGCGCCCGCCAAGAAGTTCCGCCCTCTACGCCGGCCTCAAATGCACGATGTCCCCCGCCCCCACCGGTTCCCTCACCCCGTCCTCCGTCGCCAGGACCAAGCGGCCGTCCCCGTCCACCGCCACCGCCTCCCCCACCACCGATCTGTCCCCCGGCAGCTCCGCCCGCACCGTGCGGCCCAGCGTCGCGCAGCCCGCCGCGTACGTTTCCTGGAGGCCGCTCGTCGCGGGGTCGCCCTCCGCTTGCCTCCACTTCTCGTACCACTCCTCCAGGGAGCGGAGTACGGCCCTCAGGAGGGGGTCACGGTCCGTGCTCACCGCTCCGGCAAGGGCCAGGGAGCCCGCCTGGGGTACGGGGAGTTCGTCAGCCTTGAGGGTGACGTTGATGCCTACGCCGATGACCACCGCGTCCTTGCCCGCGCGCTCCGCGAGGATGCCGCCCGCCTTGCGTTCCTCGCCCCCGACCTTTACCAACAGGTCGTTGGGCCATTTCAGGGACGTGTCCACGCCGGCCGACCTCGCGAGGCCCGTCGCGACGGCCACGCCGGTCAGCAGGGGGAGCCAGCCCCAGCGGTGGACCGGTACCTGAGAGGGACGGAGCAGTACCGAGAAGAAGAGGCCCGAGCGCGGGGGTGCCGTCCAGCGGCGGTCCAGGCGGCCCCGCGCCGCGGTCTGTTCCTCGGCGATGAGGACCGTGCCCTCGGCCGTCCCGTCTGCGGAGGACGCGAGGTCCGTGTTCGTGGAGCCCGTACTGCGGACGACCTTCACCTCGCGCCACAGCCCCCCTTCGCGGATCAGCCCCCGGCGGAGGGCTGTCGCGTTCAGCGGGGGGCGTTCGAGGTCGGACCAGGGGCTCGGGTCTGCCGGCTCGCGGGGTGTCATACCACCCACCCTAGGTGTGGCCAACGCCGCACTGCTGACCCGTAGGCGCACCACTACTCTACGAACGAGTAACCGTCCCCCTCTTGAGCAGGCAGGGAGCCGCATCCCGATGTCCGAGCCGGAAACGCGTCACGAGACCGACATCCACACGACCGCGGGGAAGCTCGCGGATCTCCGGCGCCGTGTCGGGGAAGCGACACACGCCGGGTCGGAGCGGGCCGTCGAGAAGCAGCACTCCAAGGGCAAGCTGACGGCCCGTGAGCGGATCGAACTCCTGCTGGACGAAGGCTCGTTCGTCGAGCTGGACGAGTTCGCCCGGCACCGCTCGACCAACTTCGGCCTGGAGCGGAACCGGCCGTACGGGGACGGGGTCGTCACCGGGTACGGCACGGTCGACGGCCGTCCGGTCGCCGTGTTCTCGCAGGACTTCACCGTGTTCGGCGGCGCGCTCGGCGAGACGTACGGCCAGAAGATCGTGAAGGTCATGGACTTCGCGCTGAAGACGGGCTGCCCGGTGATCGGGATCAACGACTCGGGCGGCGCGCGGATCCAGGAGGGCGTCGCCTCGCTGGGGGCGTACGGGGAGATCTTCCGGCGTAATACCCATGCCTCCGGGGTCATCCCCCAGATCAGCCTGGTCGTCGGCCCGTGCGCGGGTGGAGCGGTCTACTCCCCGGCGATCACCGACTTCACGGTGATGGTCGACCAGACCTCGCACATGTTCATCACGGGCCCGGACGTCATCAAGACGGTGACCGGCGAGGACGTCGGCTTCGAGGAGCTGGGCGGCGCGCGGACCCACAACTCCGTGTCGGGCGTGGCCCATCACATGGCCGGGGACGAGAAGGACGCGGTCGAGTACGTCAAGCAGCTGCTGTCGTACCTGCCGTCGAACAACCTCTCCGAGGCGCCGGTCTTCCCCGAGGAGGCCGATCTCGCCGTCACCGACGAGGACCTGGAGCTGGACACCCTCGTCCCGGACTCCGCGAACCAGCCGTACGACATGCACACGGTGGTCGAACACGTCCTGGACGACGCGGAGTTCTTCGAGACGCAGCCGCTGTACGCGCCGAACATCCTCACCGGGTTCGGGCGGGTGGAGGGGCAGCCGGTCGGGATCGTCGCCAACCAGCCGATGCAGTACGCCGGTTGCCTGGACATCAAGGCGAGCGAGAAGGCCGCGCGGTTCGTGCGGACCTGCGACGCGTTCAACATCCCGGTCCTCACCTTCGTCGACGTCCCCGGCTTCCTGCCCGGCGTCGACCAGGAGCACGACGGCATCATCCGCCGGGGCGCCAAGCTGATCTACGCCTACGCGGAGGCGACGGTCCCCCTGATCACCGTCATCACCCGCAAGGCGTACGGCGGCGCGTACGACGTGATGGGGTCCAAGCACCTCGGCGCCGACCTCAACCTGGCCTGGCCGACCGCGCAGATCGCCGTCATGGGCGCACAGGGCGCCGTCAACATCCTGCACCGGCGGACCATCGCCGAGGCGGAGGCGAACGGCGAGGACGTCGAGGCGGTACGGGCGCGGCTCATCCAGGAGTACGAGGACACCCTCCTCAACCCGTACATCGCCGCCGAGCGCGGGTACATCGACGCGGTGGTCATGCCGTCGGACACGCGGCGGCACGTCGTACGGGGGTTGCGTCAGCTCCGTACGAAGCGGGAGTCGCTCCCGCCGAAGAAGCACGGCAACATCCCCCTGTAGGAGTCGCTATGAACATCAGGGTCGTCCGGGGAAACCCGACCCCGGAGGAGTTGGCCGCCGCACTCGCGGTGGTGAGAGCGAGGGCGTCGGTAGCTCCTGAGACCGACGTCGCGCAGGCGAAGGACGCGTGGTCGGATCCGGCGCGGATCGCCGAGCGGGGGGTACCCCGAGCGGGGGCCACGGCGTGGGCGCGGACCTACTGGCCGAGGTGAAACGGAAGACTTGAGTACTAGTACTCAGGTCTTCTCCACCTTTCCGTCGCACCCTGGACACCATGCTGTGGTCCGACCCTGAGAACGAACCCCCCAAGGAACTGCGCGACATGCAGGGCATGTTGCGCAGACTGGGGTTCCTCATGGCCGTCGCGATGGTGCTGGCGATGTTCGTCATCGGCCTGAGATGAGGGGCTGACCGGCCACGGATAACCTGACCCCCATGACTCGCCGCCTCATCCTCGCCTCCCAGTCCCCGGCCCGCCTCAAGCTGCTGCGGGACGCCGGTTTCGCGCCCGAGAAGATCGTCAGCGGCGTCGACGAGGACGCGATCACCGCCCCCACCCCCGCCGAGCTGGCGCGGGCCCTCGCGGAGGCGAAGGCGTCGGTGGTCGCCGCCCGCCCGGAGACCAAGGGGGCGGTGGTGATCGGCTGCGACTCGGTCCTCGACCTCGACGGCCAGGCACTCGGCAAGCCCGCCGACGCCGAGGAGGCCACCGCCCGCTGGAAGTCGATGCGCGGCCGCGCGGGCACCCTCCAGACGGGGCACTGCGTGTACGCGGACGGCCGCTGGACGTCCGCCGTCGCCTCCACCGTCGTCCGCTTCGGCGAACCGACCGACGCCGAGATCGCGGCGTACGTCGCGACGGGTGAACCCCTTTACGTCGCCGGGGCGTTCACGCTCGACGGCCGCTCGGCGCCGTTCATCGACGGCATCGACGGCGACCACGGGAACGTGATCGGCCTCAGCCTGCCGCTCGTTCGCCGGTTGCTCGGCGAACTCGGCATCGGCATCACGGAGTTGTGGGCACCGACGGAGGCGTGAGCGGCCCCGGCCCGCTCTCGGCCTTCGGCACGCCGTCCTCGTACCCGTCGTACTCGTCGTGCGTCATCAGCAGCAACACGATCAGGGCCATGACCGCGATCATCGCGACGAAGGCCGTGGCGCCGAGCAGGCCCCAGGAGACGGCGGCCAGCAGGCCGTGGACGACGGCCGCGCTGATCAGCAGGACGCGGCCGAGGCCCGCCGGCCGGTGACCGCGGACCGCGACCAGGAGCGCGACGAACGCGCAGAAGGCGAAGTACGCGGCGAAGACGAAGCCGGAGATCTTCGAGGAGTTCGCCATCACGTCCGGGTCGAGGCCCGCGAGGGACATGTGCTGGCGGTCGACGAACGTGCCGAGGATCCAGTTCAGGAGGGCGACGCCGAACGCCTCCACGAGGAGGACGACCGCGACCACCCATGCCACCGGTCTGCGGACCACCGTCACCACCTGCTTTCGACCCGTGCTGGAGCGATTCTGCTCCGGCCCGACGTACGTTCGGGCCATCAGAGACGCTACTGACTGGTAAAGCTCTGGACAATGGTTCGTGCCGGCGCAAAGATCCGCCGCGCCGTTCGTAGGGATCCAACAAAGAAACGGAGTGGGCCGCAGCACGCCTTCACAGAGACCTTGACCACATGAGCGGGCTAGGGTTTTCCGAGGAGTCCTGCGTACGGCCGTACGACAAGGGATTTCGCGGGTCGAGCGAGCCTGGCGTCACGCTCTGTGTGGGCAAGCTCACCTTTGGGGACGGGTCGATGCGCCGTGTCGGCAGTCCCTAAACTCGGCTTGTTTCCAGGAGGGAGCCTCAATCGTGCGCAAGGTGCTCATCGCCAACCGTGGCGAAATCGCAGTCCGCGTGGCCCGCGCGTGCCGGGATGCCGGTATCGCCAGCGTCGCCGTCTACGCCGACCCGGACCGGGACGCGCTGCATGTCCGCGCCGCGGATGAGGCGTTCGCCCTGGGTGGTGACACCCCGGCGAGCAGCTATCTCGACATCGAGAAGGTGCTGAACGCCGCCCGGGAGTCCGGCGCGGACGCCATCCACCCCGGGTACGGCTTCCTCTCCGAGAACGCCGACTTCGCGCAGGCCGTCCTCGACGCGGGCCTGGTCTGGATCGGCCCGCCGCCGCAGGCCATCCGCGACCTCGGCGACAAGGTCGCCGCCCGCCACATCGCGCAGCGCGCGGGCGCCCCGCTCGTCGCCGGTACGCCCGACCCGGTCTCCGGCGCCGACGAGGTCGTCGCGTTCGCCGAGGAGCACGGGCTGCCGATCGCCATCAAGGCCGCGTTCGGCGGTGGCGGGCGCGGGCTGAAGGTCGCCCGTACGCTCGAAGAGGTGCCGGAGCTGTACGACTCCGCCGTCCGCGAGGCCGTCGCCGCGTTCGGGCGCGGGGAGTGCTTCGTCGAGCGGTACCTCGACAAGCCGCGGCACGTCGAGACGCAGTGCCTCGCCGACTCGCACGGCAACGTCGTCGTCGTCTCGACCCGTGACTGCTCGCTCCAGCGGCGCCACCAGAAGCTCGTCGAGGAGGCGCCCGCGCCGTTCCTGACGGAGGCTCAGGTCGCCGAGCTGTACTCGTCGTCCAAGGCGATCCTGCGCGAGGCCGGCTATGTCGGCGCCGGTACCGTCGAGTTCCTCGTCGGGCTCGACGGCACGATCTCCTTCCTGGAGGTCAACACTCGTCTCCAGGTGGAACATCCGGTCACCGAAGAGGTCGCCGGCATCGACCTCGTCCGCGAGATGTTCCGCATCGCCGACGGCGAGGAACTCGGCTACGGCGACCCCGAACTCCGGGGCCATTCCTTCGAGTTCCGCATCAACGGCGAGGACCCCGGCCGGGGCTTCCTGCCCGCGCCGGGTACGGTGACGACGTTCGCGCCGCCGTCAGGCCCCGGTGTCCGTCTCGACGCCGGCGTCGAGTCCGGGTCCGTCATCGGCCCCGCGTGGGACTCACTGCTCGCGAAGCTGATCGTCACGGGCGCCACCCGCGAACAGGCGTTGCAGCGCGCCGCCCGCGCGCTGGAGGAGTTCCAGGTCGAGGGCATGGCCACGGCGATCCCCTTCCACCGCGCGGTAGTTCGCGATCCGGCGTTCGCGCCCGAACTCACCGGCTCCGCCGAGCCGTTCACCGTCCACACGCGGTGGATCGAGACCGAGTTCGTCAACGAGATCCCCGCGTTCTCGGCGCCGGCCGAGGCGGAGGCCGAGGACGACACCGACCGCGAGACGATCGTCGTCGAGGTCGGCGGCAAGCGGCTTGAGGTGTCGTTGCCCGTCTCCCTCGGCATGTCCCTGGCCCGCACGGGCCTCGCGGCCGGCGCCAAGCCGAAGCGCCGGGCGGCGAAGAAGTCGGGGCCGGTCGCCTCGGGCGACACGCTCGCCTCTCCCATGCAGGGCACCATCGTCAAGGTCGCCGTCGAGGAGGGGCAGGAGGTCAAGGAGGGCGACCTCGTCGTCGTCCTTGAGGCGATGAAGATGGAACAGCCGCTGAACGCGCACAAGGCGGGCGTGATCAAGGGGCTGTCGGCGGAGGTCGGGGCGTCGTTGACATCGGGGGCGGCGATCTGCGAGATCAAGGACTGAGCACGGCTCGCCGGCGGGGGGTGGGCTCGGATTCGTACGAGTCTGCCCCGCCGTCGTGGCTGGTCGCGCAGTTCCCCGCGCCCCTGAAGGATGGCTGCTACGCAGCCCCCTTCAGGGGCGTAGGTGTTGCCCAGGGAAGTGTTTCAACTTCAGGTGACTGCATGGCTTTTAGGGGCGCGGGGAACTGCGCGACCAGCCACCCACGACGGTCGGCCGCACACTTACCTGCTCCGCCTGAGATCCGCGACCCTTGCCCTCTCATTCTGCGGCTGCTCCCCCATCACCGCAGCCGCCCTCAACCCCCCGGCGGAACCGGGCAGTTGCCCCCTCCGGGGCGTGGGCAGCGCGACATCCCGCCGTTGCGGCGGATGCTGACGCGCAGGAACCGCCTCCCCGCCGGAGGCTCCCGGGGAACCGGCAACAGCGATCTGCACCCCTTGATCGGCGAGCGCCTGCAACTCCGTTGCCGCACGGTCGTCATGGGCGGGAGGGTCGTCGGTGACGAGGCGGGTGATGACATCCGTCGGCACCGTCTGGAACATCGTGTCGGTACCGAGCTTCGTGTGATCCGCGAGGACCACAACCTCGGCGGCGGCCTGCACCAGCGCACGATCGACGGACGCGGACAGCATGTTGGACGTGGAGAGCCCCCGCTCGGCGGTGAGCCCGCTCCCGGAGAGGAACGCCCGGGAGACGCGCAGCCCTTGAAGGGACTGTTCCGCCCCGCTCCCGACGAGCGCGTAGTTGGACCCGCGCAGGGTCCCACCGGTCATGACGACCTCCACCCGATTCGCGTGGGCCAACGCCTGGGCGACGAGCAGGGAGTTGGTGACCACGGTCAGACCGGGGACCCGCGCGAGCCGGCGGGCCAGCTCCTGCGTGGTCGTACCGGCCCCGACGACGATGGCCTCGCCCTCCTGGACGAATCCCGCCGCGAGATCGGCGATGGCCGTCTTCTCGGCGGTCGCGAGATGGGACTTTTGCGGAAAGCCGGATTCTCGCGTGAATCCACCCGGCAGTACCGCACCGCCATGCCGGCGGTCGAGGAGTCCTTCTGCCTCCAGCGCGCGCACGTCCCGCCGTACGGTCACTTCGGAGGTCTGGACGACGCGGGCGAGCTCACGGAGCGACACGGCCCCGTTCGCTCGCACCATTTCGAGGATCAATTGGCGACGTTCAGCAGCGAACACGAAACTGACAGTAACGCGGGCGACCGTCTGTTTTCAGGTGTTTGCGCCGAATAAACGAAGTTGTTCGCACAGGAGTGGGTGAAGTGGTATAGGGGCTCGGCTACCCACCCCACGCCGTCACCAACCCTGGCAACTCCCCGTGACCGACGGGGAGTTGGTTTCGGCCGTCAGCCCTCGCCCGCCGCCTTCCGCGTGTGCAGCTGCCGTGCCACCTCGGCGATCGAGCCCGACAGGGACGGGTACACGGTGAACGCGTTCGCGATCTGTTCGACCGTCAGATTGTTGTCGACGGCGATCGAGATGGGGTGGATCAGTTCCGAAGCTCGCGGCGCGACGACGACGCCGCCGACGACGATCCCCGTACCCGGCCGGCAGAAGATCTTGACGAAGCCGTCGCGGATGCCCTGCATCTTCGCGCGGGGGTTGCGCAGCAGCGGCAGCTTGACGACGCGTGCGTCGATCTTGCCCGCGTCGACGTCGGCCTGGCTGTAGCCGACGGTCGCGATCTCGGGGTCGGTGAAGACGTTCGAGGAGACGGTCTTGAGGTTGAGGGGGGCCACCGCGTCGCCGAGGAAGTGGTACATGGCGATACGGCCCTGCATGGCGGCGACCGAGGCGAGGGCGAAGATACCGGTGACGTCACCGGCGGCGTATACCCCCGGAGCTGTAGTGCGGGACACCTTGTCGGTCCAGATGTGCCCGGACTCGCGGACCTTGACGCCGGCCTTCTCCAGACCGAGCCCGGCGCTGTTGGGGATCGCGCCGACGGCCATCAGGCAGTGGCTGCCGGTGATGACCCGGCCGTCCGCGAGGGTCACCTCGACGCGGTCGCCGACGCGCTTCGCGGACTCGGCGCGCGAGCGGGCCATGACGTTCATGCCGCGCCGCCGGAAGACCTCCTCCAGGACGGCCGCGGCGTCCGGGTCCTCCCCGGGCAGTACCCGGTCACGCGACGAGACGAGGGTGACCTTCGAGCCGAGCGCCTGGTACGCCCCCGCGAACTCCGCGCCGGTGACACCGGAACCGACGACGATCAACTCGTCGGGCAGCTCGGTCAGGTCGTAGACCTGCGTCCAGTTGAGGATCCGCTCGCCGTCGGGCTGCGCGTCCGGTAGCTCTCGGGGGTGAGCCCCCGTCGCGATGAGTACGGCATCCGCGGTCAGCGTCTGCTCGTTGCCGTCCGGAGTCGCGACGACGACCTGGCGCGAGCCGTCGAGGGACTGCATGCCCTCCAGCCGGGCCCGGCCGCGCATCACCTTCGCGCCCGCGCGCGTCACCGACGCGGTGATGTCGTGCGACTGGGCCAGCGCGAGGCGCTTCACCCGGCGGTTGACCTTGCCGAGGTCCACACCCACGACCCGGGCCGCCTGCTCCAGGGGCGGGGTGTCGTCGGCGACGATGATCCCCAGCTCCTCGTACGAGGAGTCGAAGGTCGTCATCACCTCCGCCGTGGCGATGAGCGTCTTGGACGGCACGCAGTCGGTAAGCACCGACGCACCGCCCAGACCGTCGCAGTCGACGACGGTCACCTCCGCCCCGAGCTGCGCGGCCACCAGCGCCGCCTCATACCCGCCGGGCCCACCACCGATGATCACGATCCGAGTCACATACCCCATTGTCCCGTACGCGACGGGAGAGGTGGGATTCGGGGGGCCGGGTGGACTACGACCCCGGTATGACCGGCGGTGCTGATACCGGGGAGCCACAGCCACCACGGCATCGCATCAGACCCCCGGCGCCACTGCCGTACCCTCTCCCCCATGTCGCTCTACGCCGCGTACGCCGGCAACCTCGACGCGCGGCTGATGACCCGCCGCGCCCCCTACTCCCCGCTGCGTGCGACGGGCTGGCTGAACGGCTGGCGGCTCACCTTCGGCGGCGAGCAGATGGGCTGGGAGGGCGCGCTGGCGACGATCGTCGAGGAGCCTGGCTCTCAGGTATTCGTCGGCCTGTACGACGTAGCTCCCATGGATGAGGAGTCCCTCGACCGCTGGGAGGCCACCGGCCTCGGGATCTACCGCCGTACACGTATTCGCGTCCACACCCTGGAAGGCGAGGAGGGGGCGTGGACATACGTTCTCAACGGGTACGAGGGGGGTCTCCCCTCCGCCCGTTACCTCGGGGAGATCGCGGACGCGGCGGAGTCGGCGGGGGCGCCGCACGACTATGTGATGGAGCTGCGGAAGCGTCCCTGCTGATCGACTCCGACCGGAGTTGGCCGGAAACGACAAGACAACGATCGTCGCACCGTAAGGTCTGTCATCTACGCGCGTAGGCACAGACCGGCTACGCTCATCCGCGTGAACGCATCTCTTCTGCCGGACGACATCCCGGACGACATTCAGGGCAACCCCTACACCGCCGCCGACGCCGCCGCCGCGCGGCTGCGTGAGCTGACGGGTGCCGAGACGCATGACGTCGCCCTCGTGATGGGCTCCGGCTGGGCGCCGGCCGTCGACGCGCTCGGCGCACCCGACGCGGAGTTCCCGGTCACGGCACTCCCCGGCTTCCCGCCGCCGGCCGTCGAGGGCCACGGCGGCAAGATCCGCTCGTACAAGATCGGCGAGAAGCGGGCACTGGTCTTCCTGGGCCGCACGCACTACTACGAGGGCCGCGGTGTCGCCTCCGTCGCGCACGGCGTCCGCACCGCCGTCGCCGCCGGCTGCAAGACCATCGTCCTCACCAACGGCTGCGGCGGCCTCCGCGAGGGCATGCGCCCCGGTCAGCCGGTCCTGATCAGCGACCACCTCAACCTCACGGCGACGTCCCCGATCGTCGGCGCGAACTTCGTCGACCTCACGGACCTCTACTCCCCCCGCCTGCGCGCCCTCTGCAAGGAGATCGACGCGACCCTGGAGGAGGGCGTCTACGCCCAGTTCCCCGGCCCCCACTACGAGACCCCCGCGGAGATCCGCATGGCCCGCGTCATCGGCGCGGACCTGGTCGGCATGTCCACGGTCCTCGAAGCCATCGCCGCCCGCGAGGCCGGCGCGGAGGTCCTCGGCATCTCCCTGGTCACGAACCTCGCGGCGGGCATGACGGGCGAGCCCCTCAACCACGAGGAAGTCCTCCAGGCGGGCCGGGACAGCGCCTCCCGCATGGGCGAACTGCTGACGCAGGTACTGGGCCGGCTGTAGTACCTGAGGGGGAGTGGCTTGAGGTGCCGGGCGGGGGGTGGTCCGGCACCTGAGGCTGAGAGCGCAGAACCACTCAGCGGCACCTCCTCAACGCCGGCCGGACATTCCAGCCCGTCCGGCGCTCAGGCAGCGCTTCCTCAACACCGGTCCACACATTCCAGCCCGTCCGGCGTTTGAGGACGAGGCCCTTCGGGCCGAACGGGGTCCAGGGGCAGAGCCCCTGGCGGGGTCGAAGGGGTGGAACCCCTTCAGGATGTGGGGGTCCCCCCTGCTCGAAGAGCTTGGGGGAGGGTAGGGGCGGCGGGGGCGAGGAAATCCAGCCGTACCACCCACGACGTACAACGAGAGGCTGACCCGCAGTGCAAGACGACCTCATGGCCCGGGCCAGGACGTGGCTCGCGGAGGACCCCGACCCCGACACCCGCGACGAACTGTCGAAACTGATCGAGGCCAACGACGTAGCGGAGCTCACCGCCCGCTTCTCCGGCACCCTCCAGTTCGGCACAGCCGGCCTGAGAGGCGAACTCGGCGCCGGCCCGATGCGCATGAACCGCACGGTCGTCATCAGAGCCGCCGCGGGCCTGGCGGCCTACCTGAAGAGCAAGGGCGAGACCGACGCACTGGTGGTCATCGGCTACGACGCCCGCCACAAGTCCGCGGACTTCGCCAGGGACACGGCCGCGGTGATGACGGGCGCGGGCCTCCGCGCGGCCGTCCTCCCCCGCCCCCTCCCGACCCCCGTACTGGCGTACGCCATAAGGCACTTGGGCGCAGCGGCAGGCGTAGAGGTGACGGCGAGCCACAACCCCCCGAGGGACAACGGCTACAAGGTGTACCTGGGCGACGGCTCCCAGATCGTCCCCCCGGCGGACAGCGAGATCGCGGCGGAGATCGAGTCGATCGCGTCCCTGAACGACGTCCCCCGCCCGGAGGCGGGCTGGGAGACCCTGGACGAGGCAGTACTTGAGGCGTACCTCTCCCGTACGGACGAGGTACTGTCCCCCACTTCCCCCCGCACGGCCCGCACGGTCTACACCCCCATGCACGGCGTAGGGAAGGACGTCCTGCTGGCGGCGTTCGCGAGGGCGGGCTTCCCCACCCCCGTCCTGGTCCCCGAACAGGCGGACCCGGACCCGGACTTCCCCACGGTCGCGTTCCCCAACCCGGAGGAACCGGGCGCGATGGACCTGGCGTTCGCGAAGGCGAGGGAGACCCTCCCGGACCTGATCATCGCGAACGACCCGGACGCGGACCGCTGCGCGGCGGCGGTACGCGACGGCGAGGACTGGCGAATGCTGCGCGGCGACGAGGTCGGCGCCCTGCTGGCGGCCCACTTGGTGACACGAGGCGCGCGGGGAACGTTCGCGGAGTCGATCGTCTCGTCGTCCCTGCTGAGCCGCATCGCGGAGAAGGCGGGCCTCCCGTACGAGGAGACCCTGACGGGCTTCAAGTGGATCGCCCGGGTGGAGGGCCTGCGATACGGCTACGAGGAGGCCCTCGGCTACTGCGTGGACCCGGAGGGCGTCCGCGACAAGGACGGCATCACGGCGGCGCTCCTGATCACGGAACTGGCGTCGGAGCTGAAGGAGCGGGGCCGTACGCTCCTGGATCTCCTGGACGACCTGGCGGTGGCGCACGGCCTGCACGCGACGGACCAACTCTCGGTCCGTGTCGAGGACTTGACCCTGATCGCGGACGCGATGACCCGCCTGCGCGAACACCCCCCGACCCAGCTCGCGGGCCTCACGATCACGAAGGCGGAGGACCTGACGCAGGGCACGGACAAGCTCCCGCCCACGGACGGCCTGCGCTACACCCTGGACGGCGCCCGCGTCATCGTCCGCCCGAGCGGCACGGAGCCGAAACTCAAGTGCTACCTGGAGGTCGTGGTCCCGGTCGCGGACCACGCGGCGCTCCCGGCGGCCCGCGAGCAGGCGGCACGCCTCCTCACGGAGATCAAGCAGGACTTCTCGACGGCGGCGGGCATCTAATACCTGAGACGTACACGGGGACTACGGGGGTTCAGACCCGCACCGGCGGCTGACCCCCGTACCCCACCCCTCACACAACCATCTGCTCCCATAGGGTGATTTCCCGGCGACAGCCCCCGCGCGCCCCACCCCCCGCGCCTCCCCGGGTGAACGGTGGACCGGTAGTACCGGACCGCCCGACTTGGAGCCCGCCGCCGTGACCGCCCTCATCACCCCCACCCCACCCCCACCGACGGCGCCGAAACCCCCGCCGAGCCCCCGCACCCCCGCCCTGCGCCACGCGGCCCCGGCCCTCGCCGCGTACCTCGCGGTCCGCCTCATCTCCCTTGCCTTCCTTGCGACTTGGGCCCACCGCCGCCACCACGGCGTCCGCCCGATCCTGTCCCAGGAGTGGGACGCGAAGTGGTACTGGGGTATCGCCACCCACGGCTACACGCACACCCTGGGTACGGCATACGACGCGAACAACCTGGCGTTCTTCCCCCTGTACCCCTACTCGGTGAAAACCCTCTCGACGCTCACCCACCTCTCCCTCCCCAGTACGGGTCTGGCCGTAGCCCTCACGTCCTCCCTCCTCGCGGCCTGGGGCATCTACGCGATCGGCGCCCACCTCCACGACCACCGCACCGGCATCCTCCTGACCGTCCTGTGGGCGGCCTGGCCGGTCGCCCTGGTCCAGTGGATGGCGTACACGGAATCCCTCTTCACAGCCCTGGCGGCCTGGTCCCTGTACTTGACCCTGACCCAACGCTGGCTCCCCGCAGCAGCGTTGGCGACCCTGGCCGGCCTCACCCGCCCCACGGGCATCGCGGTAGCGGCGGCGGTCTCGATCACGGCCCTGCTGTCTCTGCGCAAGCACCGCACATACGGCGCCGCCCTCGCTCTTGTTGCCGCCCCCCTCGGCTGGTGCGCCTACGTCACCTGGGTCGGCCTCCGCCTCCACCGCTGGGACGGCTACTTCGCGGTCCAACGCCTCTGGCACAACGAATGGACCGGCGGCCAGGAAACCCTCCGCCGCTTCCGCGAACTCCTGGGCCAGGACTCGACGCCGGAACTGTTCCTGATCGGCGTGACGGTAACCCTGATCGCGGCCACCGCCCTCTACACCCTTTCGGTAGGGGACCGCCAACCGCCGCCGCTCCTGATCTTCACCGGCGCCATGCTGGCCATCGTCCTGGGCAGCGGCGGCGTCTACTTCCCCCGGGCCCGCTTCCTCCTCCCGGCGTTCCCGCTGCTCCTTCCGATCGCCGTCCACCTGACGAAAGCCTCGCGACGCTTCCGCTGGCTGACCCTGGGAACAGCGGTAACAGCATCGGCGTACTTCAGCGCGTACATGGCACTTGTGTGGCCGAGTGCGCCGTAGCTCCGTGGTACTAGCCTCGATCTTTCGTGATGGGCCGCCGACGGAGTCGGGGGCCCATTTCGTTGTCGGTGGCTGAGGCCGGGCAGGT
>NZ_JBLRVY010000017.1:0-219971 GCF_048159485.1 Streptomyces sp. 4F14 | reverse complement strand
CCTCATTCTCGCTGGTCAGAGGCACTTTCTGCTTTCCTGACCGCCTGCCGGACAGCCCGCTTCATGAAAGCGCGAGGTTAAGCTCGCCGGCCTCGATCCAGCGGTTCTCCGACGGGACCCAGAAGGGGTGGGTCGTCGTGGAGATCAGGGAAGCGGGCTTGGCGTTCTTGGGGGTGATCGTGAGGTCGACGAAGTGTTTGTCGTCCTCGGTGACGATCGTGCCCGCGACCTCGCGGGTCGTGGTCTCGCCGGTCTCGGGGTCGGTGACGACCACCTTGTCGCCGAGTTCGACGTCTTCGATCTTTTTTGTGGAGCCGTCGGCCAGGAGGACCTTGGTTCCTGGTAGGAAGCTGTGGGCTTCTCCCTTGAGGCAGCTTCCCTTCGAGCTGACGTCCGCGAGTTTCTTCCGGGCCGCGGCCAAGGCGTCCTTCGCCTTGCCGAGTGCCTTGGAGCTCTTCGCGACGTCTCTGATGCCGCCGATCAGGTCCTGGGTGAGGTTCCAGATCCGCTTGGCGAGTTTGGTGCCCTTGGCCCAGTTCCACGGAGCCCCGTATTTGGCCGCGAGCTTCCCCGCCAGACCACCCGCGAAGCTCCCGGCGACATTGAGGAAGGTCTCGCCGCAGGATCCGAGATCGCCGCTGGAGAAGCAGTCGAGGGCCGCGTCGATGCCCAGCTCCTGCATGACGATCTTGGTCAGTCCCTTGACCGCCTGCTTGACCCGCTTCTTGGAGCTGCTGACCCGGTCCTCAGCCGCGTACACCCCACCGGTCGCCTTGGTGACGCTCTCGTCCGCCTTCTGCCGGTCGGACTTCGCGTACACCTCGTTCCCCACGCATCTCGCGCCGGGTTCGAGGCAGTCGATCGGCCGCAGACCGGTCGGGTCCGAGTACGTGACAGGGCTGTTGTTCGCGTACGCGTAGCCGTTCATCTGCTGTGGCTGCGTGTAGTCGATGAGTGGGTCGACCGAGATGAACTTGCCGAGTCCGGGGTCGTATTCGCGAGCGCCGATGTGGGTCAGCCCGGTCTGGGCGTCGAGGGTGCCGCCGACGAAACCCTTCTCGCCGGGCCATGGCCCCATGGCGTCGCCGCGTGAGACGCCGTAGGGGTCGAAGCGGCGTTGGGAGACCGCGCCGGTGGCGGGGTCGATGGAGAGGCTGCTCGTGCCCTGGTGGTCGGAGCCGAGGAAGGAGAGGGTGCGGTCGTTCTGGCGGACGGCGATCGTCCGGTCGGCGTAGGTGTAGTAGCGGGTGGCCTCGACGGCCGTACCGCCCTTGGGGAGCTTCAGCTCCATGCCGGGGAGGTAGACGGTGGTGGACGAGGCGTCGCGGCGGACGACTCGCTCGCCGTTCGCGTCGTAGAGGTAGGTGGTCTCCCGGCCGTCCGTCTCCGTCGTCCGGGTCAGCTTGCCTTCGGAGTTCCACTCCAGTTTCTGTTCGTCGCCGCCGAGGATGCGCGAGGTGGTGTTGCCGTTCGCGTCGTAGGCGTAGGTCGAACGGCGGTCTCCGGTCGGGGTGTTCTCGACCAGTTCGGTGACCGCGTGCGGACCCGCGTCCTTGCCGTAGGTGTAGGTGCGGGTGATGTTCTTCGCCGCGTCCAGACCCTTGTCGTGGACGACTTCGCGCGTGCGGTTGCCGATCGAGTCGGACGTGTACGACTTCCAGTACGCGGCCGGACCGCCCAGCGGGTTGGTGCCGGGCGCCGCCGAACAGGCCGACGGGGTCGTGCCGTTCATGATGCCGCCGACCGTTCCGGCGCCGGTGGCCTCGGACTCGGTCGCCGCCGGGGTCCAGGCGTCGGCGAGCCGCTGACCGGCGTCGTAGGCGAAGCACTGGACGTCGGGGGAGGTGCCGGCGAGGTCGGAGATCGACCGGATGTTTCCGGCCTGGTCGTAGGAGTACTGGGACTTCTTCGCCGGAGCGGCCACGCCCTCGATGTCGATCCGGGAGTCGGTGAGGCGGTCGGTGCCCTTCTCGTAGAAGAAGGACTGCTGGACCGTCTTGCCGCTGCCGGCCGACAGTTTGAGGCCCTTGAGCTGGCTGGTCTCGGTGTAGAGAGTGTCGGTGACGTAGTTGGACGTCGCGGACTGCATCGACTTGGGCCGCTGCAACTCGTCGTAGCCGTAGACGAACACCTCGGTCGGCAGTCCGGCGACCGCCGGCATTCCCGTGCTGGAGACCGTGCCGTCCGGGTTGTACGCGGTGCTGAAGGAGTACCTCCCCTCCAGCGCGCCTTCGGACGCGGGCACCGAGTAGTCCGTGCGGATCGGCCGGTACATCGCGTCCCGGACCAGTACCGCGCTCGCGAAGAACTCCCCGTTGTCGAGGTAGCGATACCAGGCGTACGCCTCACCGAGGTTCTGCGCGCGGTCGTACTTCGTCTCCGTGAGCTTCTTGCCGGTGTCCGCCTCGCCCTCCCAGGAGAACGTGGGGCGGCCGAGCTTGTCGTAACTCTGGGAGATCTTCTTGCCGTTGGTGACCGTCCACTTGAGGCGGTCCATCGCGTCGTACGCGAACTCGGACGTCCCGGCGTCGGGGTCGACCGTCTTCGCCTTGCGGCCCAACTGGTCGTACTCGTAGCGCCAGATGTTGTTCTGGTCGTCGGTGACCGTCTCCAGTGCGCCGCGCTGGGTGTACGTGTACGTGGTGCTGTCGTAGGCGGCGTTCGGGTTGGCCGGTTCGGGAGCGGTGCCCCGGTAGTGGCGGATCTCCTTCACCTTGCCGTGGGTGTCGGTGATCGTGGTCGTCGGGACGCCGCCGACCGGCGGGTCGACGTGGGTGCGGTCGCCGTCGTAGGCGGTCGTGGTGCGCCACTGTTCGTCGCCGCCGACGAGGGAGATCGCGGCGGTGGTGCGGCCGAGGCCGTCGTACTCGTACGCGGTCTGGGCGCCGACGGCGCCGTTGGCGACGGTGATCAGGCCGTCGGAGGGGGCCTTGGCGAAGTTGTAGGTGGCGTTGGTCTTCTTCGGTTTGCCGGTGCCGTCGTAGAAGACGTCACCGACCATGCTGGTGCCCTTGGGCCCCTGGGTCTGGAGCTGGCGGGGGCGCAGCAGGCTGTCGTAGTGCTGGTACTCGGCGCCGTAGGTGTTGTCGTTCTGGAGTTTCTCCGTCTTGACGACGGTGGTCAGGTCACGGCGGACGGTGTACGAGTACTTGATGCTCGGCGTCGAACTCCTGGCGCGGTCGGCCAGCCAGACCGAGGTGAGGCGGCCGAGAGCGTCGTGGGCGAGTTCGGTGCGCCTGCCGTTGGGGTCGGTCTGGCCTGCCGAGGTGCCCCAGGCCGGGGCGTGGTCGGTGGTGGTGACATGGCCGAGCGCGTTGGTCTGCTTCGTCTGCGAGGCGAGGCCGTTGACGTCGGTGTACGCGATCGTCGTCGGGACGCCGTCCGCGCCCTTCTGGAGCGTGGGACGGCCGAAGGCGTCGTACTCGGTGGTGCCGGTGACCTGGTAGGTGGCGGTGGTGCCGTCGTGCGCGGTCATCCGTTCGGTCTGGGCGGCGTTGCCCTTGGTGTCGTACGTGGTGCGCTCGTCGGCCAGGACCTGGGTCCTGCGGTTCGGTGTCTTCGCGCAGTCGACCGTCACCGCCTCACTGCGGGACGGCAGGTCGTAGACGTTCTGGCCGGGGACGTCGGCGTACCAGAGGCGGGTGCAGGTGTCGTCCTTGTCGGTGGCGAGGTCGCCCAGGTCCTCGGTCTGGAGGAGCCGGCCGTTCGACACCGAAGTGTCGTACGTGGACGTCGACTTGGTGGCCGTCCAGGTGTTGTCGTGCTGGAGGCTGTACGTCCGGGTCACCGACGGCTGGACCAGGGTGGCGTGGGTCGTCGCCCAACTGTTCTTCTGCTCGGCCGTGTTGTGCTTCCACGGCTCGGTGATCGTCTTGGCGACGGCCTGGCCTCCGGTGCCCCGGTTCCAGGCTTGCGTCTCGATCTCGAAGCCGGTGAACTCCTTGTGGCCCGTGTACGCCTTGCCTGTCGAGTCCTTCACTTCCTCGGTACGGGTGCCTCCGGACGGGAGTTTGTCGCCGTCGAGGCCCTGGAGGTAGGTGTACTGGATGCGGGTGGCGACGCTCTGGCCGTTGCCGCCGGTGACGACGACCTTGCCGTAGCCCTGCCACTGGCCCCAGGTCAGGTACTTGGGGTCGGTGATGCCGTCGGGTTCGGCGTGCCGCCAGCCGGCGTCGCCCTGGTAGTCGTAGCGGGTGACGAGGTCGTCGCCGCCTCCGGTGCGGTCGGTCTCGACGGTCTCGGCGACAACGTACTTGTGGAACCAGTCCGTCTTCGGGTCGATGGAGCCCGGCGGGGACCAGATCACGGGGTAGCAGCGCCGGGTGGACTCGCCGGGCTTCGGCAGGGTCGTGGGCGTGCATTCGCGGGGCGCGTAGTTGATGTCCAACTGGCCGCCGGTCTCGCTCAGTACGCTCGCGAGGCGCAGCCGCCGGAACGGGTCGATGTTGTCCTCGTCGCTGTCCACCCGGTTCATCAGGTGGATGCCGGCGAGTTCGAGGGACGGCATGCGGATGCTGCCGCCGACCTTGCCCTCGTGGTCGATCTTCGACAGCCACAGGGTCTTCGTGGCGTCGCCGTTGTCGGTGAAGGTGTGGCCGAACGTCCACGCGTCGACGTCGGTGTACTCACCCGCGACGGCGCTGCGGCTCATCTGGGTGGTGATGCCGGTGAGCCGTTTCGTCGTCCAGAAGGTCTGGGTGCTCTGGCTCGCCGCGCACTTGGTGTTGACCGCGCACGAGCGGTCGACGGGTGTGTCGGGCCAGCGTGCGGCGTTGGCCGTCGTGAACTTCGCCGGTGCGCAGTCGAAGGAGGCGTCGGGCAGGCAGCGTTCGGCCGTCGTGAAGACGACGCGGGCGGGTGCCTTCGTCGTGTACACGGCCTCGTGGCGCTGGCCGTAGTCGACGCGCTTCAGGTAGCCGCCACGGTCGTACGGAGTGCCGTTGACGGTCGTCTTGCCGTTCAGCGCGTACTGGTTGGCCTCGGCGCCGTAGAAGTACGAGATGACGTTGCCGTGGCGGTCCTTGACGTAGTCGAGGTTCCACCGCCACGCCTGCTGGCAGTGGGCGTCGGCGAACGTGGCTTTGTAGCAGGGCTCGTCCTTGTCGTCACCGAAGACGGGGGACGTCCAGGTGGAGGCGGTCTCCTCCTTGCCGGTGGTCCAGCCGAAGAGGCGGTTCAGGCCGAACCAGTACTCCGTGCCGTCGGTCGTGGTGATCTTCCAGTGCTCGCCGTCGTCGTCACGGCTGCCGGTGACGTGGTCGGCCGACGTGAGGTGCTCGACCTTCGCGCCGTTCTCCGACGCGAAGTGCCACTCCTTGGACTCGTCGTCCTTCACCAGGGAACCGGCCGTGCCGTTGAGCATCACCGTGGCGTTCTCGAACGCCCAGCACTGCTCACCGGATCCCGCGTGGCCGTCCTCGGAACAGGGCTTGTACGACCGCTCGATGTAGCCCGGCTCGTAGGCGAAGCCCTCACCGATCCAGGAGCCCTGGTTGTTGGTGGCGGAGGTGCGGCCGTCGGCGGACTGGGAGGAGTAGCTGAGGCCGACCGTCGGTACCAGGCCACCGGGGGTCGGCACCGTACGGATCGGGTAGTTCCAGGAGAACCCGCCGGAGGAGTTCGCGACCGACCAACTCGCGGACGGGGCGAGGGAGGTGGCCTTGTAGTCGCCCTTCGACGACGAGTCGCCCGCGGCCAGGGCGAACACCGTGGCCGTGCTCTTGGCGGTCACGTCCGCGGTGACGGTGCGGGCGACCGGGTCGTTCTTCGACGCGAGTTCCTTCGGCCGCGCCCGGCAGTCCGCGGGAGCCTCGGTCGCGGCACACGCCGGGAGTTCGACCAGGCGCAGGCGGGAGCCGTACGCACCGCCCGCGCCGTCGGCGAACTTCGCGTAGTCGAGGGTGAGCCGTACGGGGGCGGGGGTGGTTCCGGTGTCCTTGCGTTCGACCTTGAGCAGGGCCGCGCTGTCCCAGCGGGCCGCGCTCCGCTCGCCCAGGGACGTGACCCTCACCTTCGAGGGTGCTGCGCCCCTGGCCGGTGAGACGGTGACCGGCAGACCGCCGACGACCGCTTTCGCGGCACCGCGCGGGGACACCTCGGCGCTTCCCTCGCGAGGCCAGGCCGGGCGGTCGAGCGCGGTCACGGCGGACTTCGTGGCGTCGTCGTCGGGGAGCGGATCGGCCTTCGCCGCGTACTTCCCCTCGACCGGGTCGGCGTTCTTCGAGAACCCCGGGAGGCCGGGTGTGTCGGGCTTGGCGGGCAACGCCTGTGCCATGCCGGCCGGGAGGGCCAGTGACAGGGCCAGGACGGCGCCGGTGACCACGCGTCTGGGCATACGGGCGGCTAGCAGACGGCCGCGCATGGACATGGGGGTCTCCGATCAGGAGTCGGAAGAAGGAAGGGAGAAGAGGGATGGGAACGGGTACGGCTACGCGGTGTCGTCCCGCTGCACGCTGTTGATGCGCTGCATGCCGGTCCGGTCAAGTGCTCCGGCGTAGACGCGCACTTCGTCCACAGCCCCCGCGAAGTACTCGCCCTTCGCGGCGCGGCCCACCTGGAGTCCCCCGGCCGAGGGCCACGGCGCCTTGTCCAGCCGCACGTCCTCCAGCAGGTTCACTCCGTTGACGTACAGCCGGAGTTGGCGGGTGATCGCGTCGTACACCACGGCGATGTGCGTGCCGGGCAGATCGGTCACGGGCACCTCGTCGGTGTGCGTCACAACCGTGGTGGCGGCGCCCGCCGTGTCGGACGCGGTGACCACCGCCTGCCAGCGCTGGGTGGCGGCGTCGTACCGGACGACGAGCCGGTCGGTGTTGCGGCCCGGGAGCGACAGCACGGTCTGGGACTTCGTCGCGCCGGACGAGGTGAGCATGGCCCGCACGGAGACGGTGTAGCTGCCGTTCGCGGCCACGACCGGGCTGCCGGTGCCGGCCCAGTCGTCGACACCGTCCAGTTGGAGGTGTCCCTCGCCGGAGAGCGCCTGCGGGTCATCGAATCCGCCCACCCGGTAGAGGGTCGGGCCGTGCAGGGCCAGATTCTCGGCGCCGGTCTGGACGTTGGGGACCGTGCCGTCAGCCGCCAGGTCCTCGAACCACCAGTACGCCTTGCGCTGGGGGCGGTACGTCTGGAAGGCGTCGCTCTCGGCCGCGCTGACCGTGCGGGTATAAGCGCGGACGTCGGCGAGGACGCCCTGGAAATTGGCGCCGTACACGGGCTCGTTCTCCGCGCGGCCGGTCAGCTTCCGGCCGATCTGGAGGTCTCCGCCGCCGGTCCTGGTCGAGGAACGGGCCGTGGTCACGGCCGTCTCCTTGTTGACCCTGAGGGACATCTTCGGTCCGCCGGACGCGTTGGCGTCGTACACGGCCGTCAGGTGCACCCACGCGTCCACGACCGGCGTGACGGCGGCCTGGACGCGCCACCGCGTGGTCGTGCCGCTCGCCGTGCCCGGTGCCTCGAAGGCCCAAGCCTTCTTGGCGGCGTCGTATCCGAGGAAGAAGCCGGCGTCGTCCGTGCCGTCCTGGCTGAGCACCGCCATGTCGCGGTCCAGGGCGGCCGGTTTCACCCAGGCGCTGACGGAGAAGCTCTGTGTCGTGTCGACGACCGAGGAACGCTTCAGCGGGTTGTCGTCGTCCTCGGCGGCCTTGACGGTCAGATAGGCGTCCGCCGACCCGTCGAGCTTCGCGGCGTAATCGGGCACCGTCTCACCGGACTTGAGGCCCGGTCCCGGCACGCCGAACGTCACACCGGGTCCGGCGGTCGCGGGGTGACGTCCCAACTCCTCCTGAGCTTCGGTGGATTCGGCGAGGTCACCGAGGTTCCACTGGCCCACCGGACCGTCGTCGACGACCTTGAAGTCGTACCGCTGAGGTGCGCTCGTGCGGCCCGAGGCGTCGTACGCGGAGACCGTGAGCGAGTGCAGGCCCTGTGAAGTCGGCGTCCAGGTCACGGACTTGGGCTGCCCTGTGGTCGTCGTGACCGTCTGCTGCGTCTCGTCGTCGAAGGCGTACTTGTAGCCCGCGACGTCCGTGTCGACGGCGTCGAAGGTGAACGCACCCGCCTTGCCGACGCCGCTGCGCCACACCTCGTCGTCGACGTACGGCGCCCCGGTCACGCTCGGCGCTCTGGGTGTGGCCGCGTCACGCTTGACGTAGCACCGCCCGGCTCCGCTCGCCGAACTCCACGGCCCCCAATGCTCGCCGTCGAAGGCGCGGGCCTGGTACGAGATCGTGGTCACCGCCGGGATCCCGGAGTTCAGGTGCCAGTTGCCGCTCAGCGGCAGCATGCCGTCGGCGCCGTAGACGAAGGTCAGGTCGGCGACGTTGTCGGTGTTCTGGTTGTTCAGGTAGAAGGTGTGCGTGCTGGGGCCCCACAGGCCGACCGTGTCGATCCTGTCCTTGTTCCAGTCCCCTACGACGGGCTTGTCGCCGACGCCGCCGTAGCGGATCTGGTGGTGGTTGCCGCCTCCGCTGTTGGCGTTGCGCAGGTAGATCATGATGGTCGCCGGGTCGCGCATCCCGATGGTGTCGTAGCCGTCGCCGTTCCAGTCACCGGCGAGGGGGATCATGCCGTCGGCGCCGTAGACGAAGGAGATGTCGGCGGTGGCGTTGGTGAGTTCGTTGTTCAGGTGGAAGAAGTGGGTGCTCGGCCGCCAGACGCCGATGGTGTCCATGCCGTCGCCGTCCCAGTCACCGGCGACGGGGATGTCGCCCGCGCTGCCGTAGACGAGGACATGGTTGGCGGGTTTGCTGTTGTCGTCCCGCAGGTGGAAGGTGCGCGTCGCCGGGTCGTAGAGGCCGATCGTGTCGACGCCGTCGCCGTTCCAGTCGCCGGTGAGCGGGACGGTGCCCGGCTCGGTGGGCACCGGCTTCGTGTCGGGGAAGCCAGCGTTCGCCGCGTTGCGCAGGTGGAAGGTGCGGGTCGACGGCTCCCACATGCCGACACCCGAGCCGAGGGCGGGCTGGACGACCTGGTGGGAGAAGACGGTTCCGGCGTTGGGTGACTTGTAGCCGGTCTCGGCGAAGTAGCTCCGCTCGACTCCCCCGGCGTCCTTGTAGAAGACCTGGAACTGGGTCTTCACCTGGTCGGTGTACGACGCGCTGTGGTCGGCGTCCCGGGCTTCGGTGCGCAGTTGGGGCAGTGAGTCGATGAAGGGCGCCTTGGCCTCGTCGGTCACGCACTTGCCACCGGGGTTCGTCGACATCAGCGAGGTCGCGATCCGGGTGGGCGGTGTGTTGTACGTGATGGACAGGTAGCTGTTGCCGCAGATGCGCTTCCAGCCGTCGTACGACGACTCGTCCTTGGCCCGCAGACCAAGCGCGAGGGACGACCAGCCGCCGTCGGCCGCCGCCTGCGCCTGGGTGAGGAGGGCGCCGTTGCTGAAGTGCAGGTTGGCGGGGCTGCCGCAGGTGGTGGGCGAGATCTTCTGGTCGACCGTCATGAGGTGGTCGGCCCAGTCGTCCTTGGTGTTCGACCAGTTGCTCGCCGAGGTGACCGGGTGGTTCTTGCCGCCGATCCGGTAGAGGTCGACCGGTTCGGCCTTGGCGTCCGCCCAGTACACGGCTCCGACGCGAGCGGACAGGCTGGTGCTGACGATCTTCTTGCCTGTGTAGAAGGACATCGGGAAGCTGAAGAGGAGCCTGCGTACGCCGATGCCCTCGCACTGGGTCGGGTTGTAGTTGACCGGGCACTTGCCCATGCCGGCGTGTCCGGAGTACTTCCAGTCCTGCTCGTTCGGCATGCCCGACATCACGGACGTCCAGGCGGTGGCGCCGGTCGTGCGCGGGGTCGGGTCGATGACGACGGGGTACGTGGTGTCGTCGCCGCGCAGGAGACCCAGGTCAGGGGTGAGCGTCAGCTTGTCGTGCGCCACGTCGAGTCCGACGGGTGCGGTGCGTCCTCCGTCGGCCTGGTCGAGGGGCGGCTCGGCGGCCTGCGCTGCTCTGAACCCGGTCACCGTGGCGGGCGCGTCCACCGACTCCCACATCACGGCCCGGCCGGACTCGAACACCGTGCCTCCGACCGCGGAGTCGGTGGCCTTGAGCGAGCCGTCCGTCGGCTCCGTGACGGCCAGCCCCTTGGTCGAGAGGGCGAACTCGATGGTCTCCAGTTCGGGGTTGGCGGCGGCTTCGGCGGTCTTCACCACCAGGTAGTGGGAGAAGCCCTCGACGTCGGCGCGGGCGGTGAGGTCGACGCCGGGGAGCACCTCCGGGTAGCGGGCGGTGTCCCCCTCGATCACGGGTTTGGACAGGGTGGCCCCCGGCCAGCTCAGCGCGTACTCGCGACCGGCGCGGTTCATCCTGGCGAACGGCCCCTGGCCGCCGTCGGAGAACTCCAGATCGACGGTGGCGGCCTTGGGCGACCAGCCTCCGTCGGAACGCCGGCCGAGCGTGTCGTCCACCGGCACCCAGGTGCCGCCTCGGGTGGTGTGGACCGGTTGCGCGTATTCGTTCGCCGTGAAGGTGCCGTCGGCGTTGGCGAACACCTCACGGCGTTCGTGCCGCAGCCGGGTGACCTCCACCGGCTCGCCGCTCACCTTGGCCGCGGCCGTGGCGAGTTCCTCGGTCGGCGCCTCGCCTGCGGTGGCGGCTGCCGCCACCGGGTCGCTGCCCTCGGCGGCGGTCGCCTCTCGGCCGAGCGCCGGGACCGTCACCAGGACGATCAGCGCCATCAGCCCGGCCAGACCCCCGTTACGCGCGCGGTCGGTTCTTCTCGCGCGCCATCTCCTGTGTCTCACTAGCCCCCCAGCAGTCGATTATCTGTTCGATAACCCCCACAGATGAGGTACATGAAAGCTACGGAGAGTGAATCGCGTCAAAGGAATTCAAAGAGTCGGCGTGTCGGCCGTCAAGATTCGGTCAACTCGGCGAAGGTGCGGCGGCTGCCTTCTCCGGCTCCCTGTCCTGCTCCTCGGACGCCGCCTCCACCACCGTCCGAGCCCGCGGCCCCATGAACGCGTACGACAACCCGAACCCGGCGAGGACGACGACCGCGCCGCCAACCGCGTCGAGGACCCAGTGGTTGCCCGTGGCGACGATCGCGGAGACCGTGAAGAGGGGGTGGAGGAGGCCGAGGGCCTTCATCCACCACTTCGGGGCGACGACGGCGATGACGAGGCCGCACCAGAGGGACCAGCCGAAGTGGAGGGAGGGCATGGCGGCGTACTGGTTGGTGAGGGCCGTCAGCGTGCCGTAGTCCGGTTTCGAGAAGTCCTGGACGCCGTGGACGGTGTCGATGACGCCGAGGGCGGGCATGAGGCGGGGCGGGGCGAGGGGGTAGAGCCAGAAGCCGACCAGGGCGAGCAGCGTCGCGAAGCCCAGGGTCGCGCGCGCCCAGCGGTAGTCGACGGGGCGGCGCCAGTAGAGGACCGCGAGAACCGTCAGCGGGACGAAGAAGTGGAACGACTCGTAGTAGAAGTCGAAGAAGTTCCGCAGCCAGGAGACCCCGACCACCCAGTGGTTGACCGCGTGCTCGATGTCGATGTGCAGGAAACGCTCGATGTCGAGGATCTGCTGCCCGTGCTCCTCCGCGCGCACGCGCCCCGCCGAGTTCGAACCGCCGGTCGCGGCGAGGCGGACCTTCTGGTACGCCGCGTACGTGACGCGGATGAGCAGCAGCTCCAGGAGGAGGTTCGGCCGGGTGAGGACGCGCCGCAGGAACGGCAGCAACGGCACCCAGCGGTAGCGCGCGGGCACGGGCGCGGCGTACTCGGTGGGCGTCGGCGCGGCGTACAGCGGGTCCTTGCGGGAGAGGAACGGCAGGAACGTGGCGGCGGCGATCGCGGCGAACAGCACGATGTTGTCGCGGACGGGGTACAGCGCGGCCATGTTCGGCAGCATCATCTTCGCGGGCAGCGTCATCACCAGGACGACGGCGACGGGCCACACGTACCGGTCGGAGGCCCGCTTCCCGACCCGCCCGACGATCGCGAGCAGCACCCACAGCAGCTGGTGCTGCCAGGTCGTCGGCGATACGGCGATGGCGGCGCAGCCGGTGATCGCGACGGCGAGCAGGAGCTGACCGTCGCGCGCGTAGCGCACGGCCCGGCGGACACCGAGGACGGCGACGGCCGCGCCGAGCGCAAGGAACAAGCCGATTTCGAGCGGCCCGTTCACCCCGAGGCGCAGGAGCGCGCCGTGCAGGGACTGGTTCGCGAGGTCGTCGGCCTTGCCGCCGAGCCCGGTGCCGGCGATGTGGTGGACCCAGTACGTGTACGAGTCGTGCGGCATCGCGGCCCAGGCGAGCAGGGTCGCCGCGCCGAACGTCCCTACGGCCGTCGCGGCGGCCCGGCGTCTGCGCGTGAACCACAGGAGCGCGGCGAAGAGCAGGACAGTCGGCTGGAGGGCCGCGGCGACGCCGATGAGGACGCCGCCGGCGTACTTCCCGCGCGCGACGAAGCAGCCGAGGAGGACCAGCAGGACCGGGATGATGCTGGTCTGGCCGAGCCACAGGGTGTTGCGGACGGGCAGGGAGAGCATCAGGAGGCTGACGGCGACGGGGGCCGCGAGAAGGGCGGTACGGCGGCTCACGGGCTGCGGGAGCGCGCGGGCGACGACGACGCCGAGGGCGGCGACCAGGAGCAGCGTGCCGAACGTCCAGCCCCAGCCCAGGGCCTGTTCCGCGGCCTTCGTGAGGGGCTTGAGGACGAGGCCGCCGAAGGGGGTGCCGGTGAACTGCGAGGAGTCGTACAGCGAGCCGTTGACGTGCAGGACGCCGTTCTGGCCGACCCAGGTCTCCAGGTCGGTCAGGCGCTCCCCGCGCGGGGTGGACACGACGACCGCGATCTGGCGGACCGCGAGCACCGCCGCGAGCAGCCACAGGCCGATGCGGGCCGCGCGCAGACGCGCCTGTCGTGCGTCCACGGGGTCGACGGTGGTCGCCCCGAAGGGTTCCACCGGTCGCCCGCTGTGCTCCGCATTCGCCACGGCTGGTTGGCCTCCCGCCCCGTTCGTTCGGTTCTGCTTGCCCGGTGGTTCTCCCGGAGGCCCACCAGGGGTTTTCTCCGCACGAACCCTACGGGCCCGGGGCTCCCCCTGACAGAGACGCAGGTCACCCCTGCTTCACCTGGCAGCCCTTCTCCTTTTGTCCGGAAGACGATAGTGCGTGTCCGGGCAGGTCGCGTCCCTGGGGGGCTGTTTTCGCCCGTCTCATGGGCGGGATTTGAATCGGCGCCGAACGAAACCCCCGCCGCGCCCGTACCGTCGTAGACCCGCGCGGGTCACAGCACTACGAGTAGTGACGGATGACTACGGAGGGCTTCGAGCGATGGTGGTCGGTTTTCCGTGGAGACGGCCGGGAGTGGCGAAAGGTTCATTCACGTCCTTACGCGCGCGTGCGCTGGCCGCCCTCCTGCTGCCGGCCGTGCTGCTGCCGGTGGCCCCCGCGCACGCGGGCGGGGCGCTGATCGCCGGGGACGGCCGGCGCGCGGCGGTGACCCGGGAGGTCTCCGTGGTCCGCTGGGACGGCGCGCGCGAGCAGATCGTGACGCGCCTCACCGTCAGCGGTGACGCGCCGGACGCGGCCTGGCTGATGCCGGTGCCCGCGCGGGCGTCCGTCGAACTGGGCGACCCTGCGCTCCTCGACGGGATCACGGCGGCCACCACGCCGTCGTACCGCACCCGGCCGCACTTCTGGCCGCAGGACGGGGACTGGCCCTTCACCTCCGGCGGCCGTCCTCCCGGGCCGCCCCCGCCGGAGCGGCGCCCCGACGGCGGCGCCGGGGTGGGGCTCGTCGCCGGCGAGCGCCTCGGCCCCTTCGACGTGGCCCACCTCTCCGCCGCCGACCCGGCCGCCCTCGCCGCCTGGCTCCGCGCCAACGGCTACACCCTCCCCCCGGGCCTCCAGGACGCCCTGCGGCCGTACGTGGCGCTGCGCTGGCAGTACGTCGCGATCAAGCTGTCCCCGGCCGCGTACGGCGCCCTCGACGGCGTCCTGGACCCCCTGCACGTCTCGTTCGCCACCGAGGCGCCCGTCTACCCCGTACGGCTCGCCTCCACGCCGGCCTCCCTGTCGCTGTACGTCCTCGCCGACCACCGCATGGAACCGGCGTCCGCCGTCGGCGGCTCGCGCCCGCGCGTGACGTACGCGGGACGCGTGCCGGCGGACTCCGGGGCGCTGTCGACGTTCGCCCGCGCGACGCCCTACCTGACGGCGATCGCCCAGGACCTCCCCGCGCGCGTCACCGCCGACCACACCCTCCGCCGCGCCTCCACCGACGCGCCCGTGCGCCAGACCGTGTACGCCGACCGGCTGCGCACCCTCGCCGGCATCCCCGCGTGGCTCCTCGCGGTGACCGCCGTGATCCTCGTGCTGGCCGCGAGCGCGATCCACGTCGCCGTACGCGGCAACCGCACGCGCAAAGGGAGCCACGCCGGCGAATCCGCCACCCCGTCCGAAGGGAGCACGCCAGAGATGACCGGCACGCCGGAGGAGACCCTGCTGAACGGCCTCACCGCGCGCGTGAGCGAGGCGCTGGAGGCGTTGCGCGCACGCGTGACGGGCGGCGGTGGTCCGCGCGCGGGCGGGATTCCGCCGATGCCTCAGGAGCCGCCGACGGTCGGAGCGGGTGGAGTGCCGCCGATGCCGAGGTCGGCGCCGGACAGTGGGGTGCCGCCGATGCCCGGCGTGGCTCCGGCGTTCCCGGAGGTGCCGCCGGTTCCCCTGGTCGCGCCGCGCGTGCCTCCGATGCCGCGGGTGCCTCCCGTGCCTTCGCACGCCCCTCCCGGGTCTCCCTCGCCGACGACCGACGGGGGCACGGCCCACCTCTTCGGGTCGCCCGGGGACGTGCCCCGTGTCAGTGCGTCGGCGGGGCTGCACAAGTACCCGTTCTGCGCGCCGCCGTTGAACCAGGGCGCGTTCGGCAGCCGCCAGAAGCACCGCCGTGCGCAGCAGGTGCCGCGGCAGAGCAGCGGGACGGTCTGAGGGGCCCGGTACTCGTGTCCTCCGAACGGGTGAACCGCCTCCTCGGGGGAGCGGGGCGGGAACCCCGGGGCACGTGGTGGCCGTTGGGCGGATCAGGACGTGCGGAGAGGCAGGGGACGATGAGCGACGAACAGCTCTGGGAATCGGTGGACGGCTACTTCGAGGAGGAACTCGGGCTCAGGGACGAGGTGTTGACGGACGCGCTGCGGGAGAGCGCGGCGGCGGGGCTGCCGCCGATCAGCGTGTCCGCCGGTCAGGGCAGGCTGCTCCAGCTGCTCGCCGAGATCCAGGGAGCGCGGCGGATCCTGGAGATCGGGACGCTGGGGGGTTACAGCACGATCTGCCTGGCGCGCGCCCTCCCCGAGGACGGCAGGCTGGTCACGCTGGAGTACAGCCGCAAGCACGCGGACGTCGCCGAGCGCAACATCGCGCGGGCCGGCCTCGACAAGGTCGTGGAGGTCCGCGTGGGCGAGGCCCTGACCTCCCTGCCCCTCCTGGCCGACGAGAACCCTCCCCCCTTCGACCTGGTCTTCATCGACGCGGACAAGGCCAACAACCCGCACTACGTCGAGTGGGCCCTGAAGCTGACCCGCGCGGGCAGCCTGATCATCGTCGACAACGTCGTCCGGGGCGGCCGAGTGCTCGACGCCGACGACCCCGCCCCCGACGTCCAGGGCACCCGAGCGGCCCTCCACCTCATCGCCACCCACCCCCGCCTGACCGGCACCGCCCTCCAGACGGTGGGCACGAAGGGGTACGACGGCTTCGCATTGGCGAGGGTGCTGGCCTGAGCGGCGAGCGAGGGTTCCGGAGTGTGGCCGGTGGGCGTTCCGCGCCCCCGGCCCGTTCGGACCCGCCCCCTCTCACCCTTCGTGGTAGAAGCCCACGTTCACGCTGCGCGGGCTCGTGCGGTCCGTGATGATGATTTCGCCGGAGCCGCCCCGGGGGAGGGTGACCGTGCCGCCGTAGGGGATGGGCTGGGCGTACTGGCCGGAGAGGAAGCGGACCTCGGCGGAGGGGTCGTCCTGGGAGCCGCGCAGCCAGGTGACCTGCCAGGTGGATTCGGGGCCGCAGAGGAATTCGAGGTGGACGCGGGAGACGAAGAGCCAGTCCTGAGGGGTGACGAGCCGGCAGACGGTGGTGTCGCGGCCGACCCGCAGCACCGCTCCCGGCTCACTGTCCGCGTCGGCCATGAGCATCCCTGCCGTGGCCCCCTCCTCCACCGCGGAGACGGAGGCCATGGTGAGTTCGAGCACGTGCGTTCCCCTTGTGTCCGCCGGACCGTCGAGCCCGGCACGTCCCAACCCCCCGGACACCTACGTCACAGCATCCGAAACGGCATTGCACAGCGGCGGAAATGATAAATCGCCCGGCCGCAAGGCGTCCGGCACAATGGACGCATGACCGAGCGAAAGCCACCGGGTGTGCCGTTCGAGTCCTGGGTGGACAAGCAGATCCAGGACGCGGCGGCGCGCGGCGAGTTCGACGGGCTGACGGGCGCGGGCAAGCCGCTGCCGGCCGAAGTGGACTCCTCGTACGACGAACTCTGGTGGATCAAGCGGAAGATGGCGCGTGAGGGCTGGTCCGTGCTGCCACCGGCTCTCGCCCTGCGCAAGGAGGCGGAGGACGCCCTCGCCGCCGCGCTGGAGGCCCCGTCGGAGTACGCGGTCCGCAAGATCCTCACCGAAGTCAACGCGAAGATCCGGGACATGATGTTCCGTCCACCGCCGGGCCCGCCGCTCGGCAAGAAGCCGTACGACGTGGAAGCGGTCGTGGAGGAGTGGCGCGAACGCCGGAACACGCCCCCTGCGGACGCCGAACGCCCCGCCCCCTGAGGGCACTTGGGAAGAGCGCGCCGCCGATGCGAGGGAGCGTGCCCCCGCGTACGACGGCCTTGAGCGCTGGGCCCACGTGAGGCCCAGCGCCCGAGGTCGAGCCCAACTCCCCCGCCTCTTCACACGTGCAGCAGCCGCTCGCACAGCTCCCGGTAGTCCCGCAGCGCCAGCCGCAGTTTCTCGGTGTCCCCGGCCTCCGGAGTCCCGCCCTCGCCGGCCTCCCCCGCCTGCCAGGCCCCGCGTACGGTGCGCCGCCTGCGCGTGATCGCCTCGGTGAACCGCGTCGCCAGTTCCTCCAGCACCTGGTCGGCCTCGGCGACGGCTCCCCGCGGCTCGTCGACGAACCCGGCGAGCGCGTGCCGCATCCTGGTCTCCAGCTTGTCGCACTCGTCCCGGGGGATCAGCGGTGAGCCGTGCCGGTAACCGCCCTCGCCGGACGCGACCGCCGGTGCCGGAGGCGCGGTGGTTTTAGGTGCCGGGGTCCCAGGCACCGGAGCCGCAGGCGTCGTAGGTGTCGGGACCGTCCCACCGGAAGCGCGGGCCGGCGAAACCCCGCCCTTACGCACCCCCGGCGCCCCGGACGCTCCCGATGCCTCCGGCTCCCTCGGCGTCCCCGGCTCCCCTGCCCTCCCCGTCGTTCCCCTGTCCTCGCTCATCCCTCGCGCCTCCTCACTTCGTCTGAATCTTCGCCCGGCTCCGCTGGAACAGCGCCGGCATCCGGCCGCTCCGCCCGGCCCCCGCCTTCTCCCGGGCATCCGGCGTGTCCCGCGCCGCCGCCTTCGCCGCCCCCTTCGAGGCCCCCTTGGACTCCGCGACCAGTTCCTGGAACAGCGCCCGCGCCTCCAGCACCGCCTTGCGCGCGTCCTCGGTGTCGCCGCCCTCCTCGTCGAGGACGTACCGGACATGCCGGTACCCGTCGACGTGCCGGGCGTGGTGGACGGCGAGCGCGGCGACCTGTTCGTCGTGGTCCTCGGCCCGCGGATAGCCCCGCGCACCGGCCAACTCACCGAGCAGCCGGTCCACTTCGGCGGCGGCCTCCCGGGGCGACTGCACGAACCGCTCCTGCGCGGCCCGCCACCGCTCCCGGTACTTCTCCTGCTCGCCGGCTTCGAGGGGCCGCTCGCGCAAGCCTCCGTGGCGTTCGACGAGGGCGGTCAACTCCCGTTCGGCGGCCCGGACATCCCCGTCGTGACGGGCCACGGCCCGCCCGTACTCGGGCCCGAACCGCCGCTTCAAGGACCCCCCGCCCTGAGTGCGGCGCACTCCCAGATACCCCGCCGCGGCAACGACGAGCACGCCGACGACGATCAGCACGACGATCACGCCTGTGGACATGGCTGCCTTCCGGTGTGTCGGCCCGGACGGGCCGGTTCTCCCTCCGAGTTGCCGGGAAACCGGCACACAAACGGCCACCCTGTATCCGGCACACGAACGGCCGCCTCCTATATCGCTTGCGCCCGCCCCCCGCCGCCTCCCGAGAATGGCCCATGCCCTGGACAATCACCCCGGAACTCCCCGACTCCCCCGCCGCGCGGGCCCTGTGGCGCGCGTACTACACCGAGGTGAGCGACCGCTGGTACCTCCTCCACGAGGGCCGCACCACCGACCCCGCCGAGCTGGAGCGCGAGATCCACGCCCGGACCGGCGCCGAACTCGCCCCGCCGAAGGGGAGGTTGCTGGTGGGCCGGTACGACGGTGAGGCGGCCGGCACGGCGGGGGTGCGCCTCCTGGCCCCGGACACGGCCGAGTTGACCCGCGTCTTCCTGCTCCCGGACTCCCGGGGCAAGGGCGGGGCGGCGCTCCTGGTGGCCGCGGCGGAGGACTTCGCACGGGAGTCGGGGGCGGCGCGGATGATCCTGGACACCCGCAGCGACCTGGTGGAGGCGAGGGCGCTGTACGCGCACCTGGGCTACACGGAGACGGAGCGGTACAACGACAACCTGTACGCGGAACACTGGTTCACGAAGTCGCTGGTCTGAACTCCCTTCGCGGTCAGGATCGTTGCGGCTGTTCCCGGACCGACCCGCACAGCTCGCCGTTCAACTCCTTGACCAGCAGCACCAGATCGGTGGGCCGGTCCGGACCCCACCAGTCCCCCAGCATCTGCGCGAGGGACTCCTCCCGCGCCTCGGCGAGCCGTTCGGCGACCTCGCGCCCCCGGGCGGTGAGCCGCAGCTCCAGCCCCTCGCGCCGGGCGAGCCCGCTCTCCTCGATCTGCCGGGCCCCCTCGATGATCACGGCGAGCGGGACGGGGCTCTGGCCGGCGAGCCGCCCGGGCTCGACTGACCCGTGCCGGCGGATCCGCAGCAGGATCCAACTGGCCGCCGGGAGAAGGTCGTAGCCCGCGCGGGCGGTGATCGTGCGGTACACCTCCCGGCGCCCTTCCCGGGTGCCGAGGACGGACAGCGCCCGGCACACCTCGTCGTACGAGGACCGCTCGACGGGGTTGCTGGCGAGGGTCTGGGTGACGTCCGGCGCGGTCACCGAGGAGCGCAGCCGGTCCTCCTTGAGGAACCAGGCGAGGACGAAGCCGAGGAGGGCGACGGGCGCGGCGTACAGGAACACGTCGGTGATGGAGGAGGCGTAGGCGTGCAGCGCGGGTGGCCGCAGGGCGGGCGGGAGTTGGGCGATGGCGCGCGGGTCGGCCTTGAGCGCGTCGGCGCTGAAGCCCGCCGGGAGCCCTTCGACTCCCCTGAAGGCGTCGGTGAGTTTGTCGGAGAGGCGGCTCGCGAAGACCGTGCCGAAGACGGCGACGCCGAACGAGGCGCCGATCGAGCGGAAGAAGGTCGCGCCGGACGTGGCGACGCCCAGGTCCTCGTAGGACACGGCGTTCTGGACGATCAGGACGAGCACCTGCATGACGAGGCCGAGCCCGAGGCCGAACACGAAGAAGTACGCGCTCATCTCGCCCGTCGGGCTGCCCTCGTCGAGGCGGTGCAGGAGGAGCAGGCCGAGGGTGGTGACCGCGGTCCCGGCGACGGGGAACACCTTCCAGCGGCCCGTGCGGCTGACGATCTGGCCGGAGAGGGTCGAGGAGATCAGCAGCCCGGCGACCATCGGCAGCATGTGGACGCCGGACATGGTCGGGGAGACGCCCTGGACGACCTGGAGGAACGTCGGCAGGTAGGTCATCGCGCCGAACATCGCGAACCCGACGATGAAGCTGATCACGGCGGAGAGGGTGAAGGTGCGGACGCCGAACAGCTTCAGCGGCAACACCGGCTCCGCCGCCCGGCGTTCGACGGCGACGAAGGCCACGGCGAGGACGACTCCCAGCACCAGCAGGCCGATCACCGGGGACGACCCCCACGCCCACGTCGTACCGCCGAGGGAGGCGACCAGGACGAGGCAGGTGGCGACGGAGGCGATGAGGAGGGTGCCGAGGTAGTCGATGACGTGGTGGGAGGTGCGGCGCGGGATGCGCAGGACGGCCGCGATGACGGCGAGCGCGACGACGCCGACGGGGAGGTTGACGTAGAACACCCAGCGCCAGCTGAGGTGTTCGGTGAACACGCCGCCGAGCAGCGGGCCCAGGACGCTCGTCGCGCCGAAGACCGCGCCGAACAGGCCCTGGTAGCGCCCGCGTTCACGGGGCGGGACGAGGTCGCCGACGATCGCCATCGACAGGACCATCAACCCGCCGCCGCCCAGGCCCTGGAGCGCCCGGAAAGCGATCAGCTGCGGCATGTTCTGGGCCGTTCCGCAGAGAGCGGAACCGATCAGGAAGAGCACGATCGCCGTCTGGAACAGTCGTTTTCGGCCGTACTGGTCACCTAGCTTTCCCCACAAGGGGGTTGCCGCGGTGGACGCGAGGAGGTAGGCGGTCACCACCCAGGAGAGGTGTTCCAGGCCGCCGAGATCGCTGACGATCGTGGGGAGCGCCGTGGAGACGATCGTCTGGTCGAGGGCCGCGAGCAGCATGCCCAGCAGCAGGGCGCCGATCGACACCATGACGTTTCCGCCAACGTGCTCGGGGGGTGGATCCGTCGTGGCCGCCCGTGCGTCCAAGGTCATGGAGACCTCCCTCGGCTCTCGTGTCCCTTCCATGGTGGTCGGTGTCACCCGGAACGGCCTGTCGAAGCACGGGGAGAGTTTTTCCGGCCATTTCACACCCTGTGACCTGTGGTGCGATGGGGGCGTGCGATGACTGTGGAGGATCTGCATAATTTCCGGAGTTCCCACGGGGAGGGGTGAAGGCGTGAACGAGCCGACGGAGCGCGCGGGACCCGGTGCGCCGCAGGGGCCGTACGGGCATCCCTGCCCGGAGTGCGGGGCGCTGCGCGCGGCCGACAGCACGCCGTCCTGCGACTGCGCGCGGCGGGCCGCCGAGGCGCTCAAGGAGGCGCGGCTCGCGGAGGCGGCAGCCGCCGAGGACTTCGATCCGCTGCGGATCCGGCCGTACGTGGAACTGGCGGGCACGGCGGGCGCCCCGGTCGCCGGGGGCCGGCCTCCCGGCCAGCAGCCGGCCGACGCGACGATGCCGTTACGAGCCGTCCCCGCCGCCGCCGAATCGTTTCCGGACACGACCCCGACGGCCCCGCTGCCGACGGTCGCGGGCGGGCTCCCTGGTGCGCACGGTAGCTCTGGAGAGCCAGGGGTATCGGGGGACTACGGCGCGGCGAAAGGGGCGGGGCCGGGGGGCGTAGGACCCCTGGACGGCGTAATACCTCCGGGGGATGCGGGGGACGCACGGGTCCCGGGCGCCGCGGGGGCGCCGCGGGCCACGGAGCTTCCGAGCGACACGGCCCTGTACGACGCCGGAGCCCTGGGCGACGTACGACTTCCGGGGGACCTCGATCCCGCCCAGGGGGCCGGGAACCGTCGCCGTCGGGCGGTCCTTCTCGCGACCAGCGGTGCCGTCGTCGCGATCCTCGCCGCCGCCGGTTTCGCCACCGGCCTCTTCGCGTACGACGCGCCCGCGCGCGACCACTCCCCGCCGGAGGACATCCGCGCGGCGGTCCCCGTGCCGTCCCGGAGCGCGGCGGCGTCCGTGGAGGCGCCTGCCGCGCGGACCGCCGAGCCCACGCCGACGTCCGACGCGGCGGCCCCGTCCGAGAGCGCGGCGCCCTCGCCCTCGCCGACACCCTCCGGCGGCTCCCCCTCGCCCTCCTCCTCCACGACCGCCTCCCCCTCCGCCGAGGCGTCTCCCACCGGGGGCTCCGCCGAGGACCAGCGCCAGGTGCCCAGCCTCACGG
This sequence comes from Streptomyces sp. 4F14, assembly GCF_048159485.1. Classification (NCBI taxonomy): domain Bacteria; kingdom Bacillati; phylum Actinomycetota; class Actinomycetes; order Kitasatosporales; family Streptomycetaceae; genus Streptomyces; species Streptomyces sp. 4F14. The sequence continues at coordinate 198,025 of NZ_JBLRVY010000017.1, read as the reverse complement.
TCGCGGTGCTGCGGCGCGGCGACACCGGGGCCGAGGTACGGGAACTCCAGCTGCGGCTGAAGGAGTTGTACCTGTACAGCGAGGACGCGGACGGGGTCTTCGACGAGCCGGTCGAGAGCGCGCTCAAGAACTACCAGTGGTCGAAGAACATCACCGCCGACGAGCTGGGGGTGTACGGGGCGGCGACCCGGGAACGCCTGGAGAAGGAGACGAAAGAGCCTTGAAGGGGTGAGGAGCCCCCGCAGGACACGGAGACCCCGGGGAGCCCGGAGAAGGACCGGCCGTCGAAGGAGGCCACTTCACCGGCCGACGGGACGCGGGGCACGGGCCGACGGGGTACGGCGTGACAGGGCGCGGATGCCGGCAGGGACCGTGTGAGCAGCGGGCGGGCAGAGGCGCCGGGCCGGACGCCGGGCCGGCGGGCTCGGCGCCGTAAGCGTCGTCGGACAGCCCTCAGGTCCGCGCGCCCCGCACGTGCAGCCGGACCCCGTCCTCGGTGACCTCCACCGCGATCTCGCGCAGGTCCCGTACGACGGCGTCGGGGGCGTGCGCGGCGGCCCGCTCGCCCACTCCCACGACCCGCATCCCCGCGGCCTGCCCCGCCTGGATGCCCGCGCCGGAGTCCTCGAAGACGACGCAGTCGGCGGGGGCGATGCCCAGTTCCGCGGCGGCCTTGAGGAAGCCCTCGGGGTCGGGCTTGCTGGCGCCGACGGACTCGGCGGTGATGCGCAGGGCGGGCAGCGGGAGCCCGGCGGCGGCCATGCGGGCGGTGGAGAGGGGTACGTCCGCCGAGGTCACGAGCGCGTGCGGGACCCCGGCGAGGGCGGTGAGGAAGGCGGAGGCGCCGGGTACGGGGACGACGCCGTCCATGTCGGCCGTCTCCGCGGCGAGCATGCGGGCGTTGTCCGCGAGGTTCTGTTCGACGGGGCGGTCGGGGAGCAGCAGGGCCATCGAGGCGTGGCCCTGGCGGCCGTGGACGACCCTCATCACGTCGTCGCCGTCCAGTGCGTGCTGGTCGGCCCACCGGCGCCAGATCCGCTCCACCACCGCATCCGAGTTGACGAGCGTCCCGTCCATGTCGAGCAGGAGGGCCCGAGCGGCTATGACAACAGGCTCGGCGATCGACATGCACACTCCAGACGCCCGGAATCCAGGAACCAAGGTGGCCCCGCCCGCCGGTCAGGGAGAACGAGCGGGAACCACTTTGTTTCTCCACGGTACAAAACGAATTCGCTCGCCGCCACCACCCACCCGAAACTTCACCGGGCGTTCAGCGGGGGCGGCAGGTTCGGCGGGGCCGCGCGCGGGGGCCCTACGTCCAGTTCGGCTCGCTGTAGGTCAGCGAGTTGACCTGTCCGATCTTCGCCGGGTCGAAGTGGTACTTGCTCGTGAAGATCGACCAGCTCTGGATCCAGCGGTAACGGTTCGGCTGGCCGAAGTCGTCCCAGCTCTCGTCCCAGATGAACACGTTGGCGAAGCCGGGCACCTGGCGGAGACGGGCGTTGCTCAGCGCGTGCTCGGTCTTGTCGCAGGACGCCCGGTTGATGGTGACGATGCCGTCCCAGCTTCCCCACAGGGCGAAGTAGTCGGTCCGGTTCGGGATGTAGTAGAGGAAGCTCGACGGGCCGACCAGGAAGACCCTGTCTCCGGTGGTGGGCGTCTTGAACCGCGTGCCCTCCGGCGGGCAGGCGAGCGCGGAGTCGGGGGCGGCGGCCGAGACACCGGCCGTGGTCAGTGACAGGCCGAGCGCGAGGGCCAGGGCGAGACAGGAACGACGTAATCGTTTCACGGGTGATGCTCCCCTTCTGGGTTGCGGGTTCCGGGTTGCGGGTTGCGGGTTGCGGGTTCCGGGTTGCGGGTTCCGGGTTCCGGGTTCCGGCGACGAGAACAGCGACCGTCGCCGCCCGGGCGGACGACCCGCCCGCCCCACGCCACTGTGGCCAAGGCTCGGGGCCCCGGCAAGGAACTCCGGCACGGATGAACACAGCGGCATCCCGACAGGCACGGGAATGCGCCACCCGCACTGACCTCGACCGCACCGCCGGGCCGACGGGCCCCGGGCACACCGTCCACACGGGCCGCACCGCCCACCCGGGCGCCCTGGCCGACCCGTCAACCCCGTCACCCCCGCTGGCCCTGAGCGCCCCGCCGACCTCGACCGCACCGGGCGCCGCCGTAAGCGCACCCTCCACGTCAACACCAGGCACTCCGGCCGCCTCACGAACCTCACCCGCCCCGGGCACCCGACCGCGCCAGGCACCCGGACCTCACCGTCCAGACCACCCCCGCCGGCACCAAGCGCTCTCGCCACTCCGGCCGGCCCCGAGCCGCCCCCGGGCACCTTGACCACACGGCCGACCTCAACCGCACCGGCCACCCCGGGTGCCCAGCCGATCCAGCCACCCCGGGTGCCCAGCCGGCTCCAGCCTCGGCCACACCAGGCACCCCGCCGACCCCGACCGCACCGGCCGCCCCATCCACACCGCCGACTCCAGCCACACCAGGGCTGTGAGCGCGCCCGGCGGCCCCGGCCCACACCAGCCGCCCAGCCGACCCTGGCCCGCACCGCCCACCCCGGCCACACCGGGTACCCCGGTCACCCAGCCGGATCCAGTCACACCAGGCACCCGCCCACCCCGGCCCGCACCGGCAACTCCGGCCGCCCCGGGCGCCCCGTCCTCACCCCGCAACCGCCTCCCAGAGGCTCCACACCCCCAGCCCCAGCATCAGTACCGCCGCGATCTGGGTGATCAGCCTCAGCGGTACCCGCTTCATCAGCGCCTTCCCCCCGACGATGCCCAGCCCGGCGACGGCCCACAGGGCCAGGACCGCACCGAGGCCGACAGAGAGGGGGTCGTCGTAGCGGGCGGCGAGGTTCGCGGTCATGATCTGGGTGAGGTCCCCGAACTCGGCGACGAGGATGAGCATGAATCCCGCCCCGGCGACCTTGAAGAAGGACTGGTTCTCGGGGCGGCGGACCTCCTCCTCGCCCTCGTCCTTCTTGAGGAGCAGCATCGCGGCGCCGCCGAGGAAGAGGACCCCGGTGAGGGCGTGGACGAGCTGCTGCGGGAGAAGGGTCAGGACGCTGCCCGCGGCCACCGCGAGGACCACGTGGACGAGGAACGCCGCGGCGACCCCGGCGAACACGTACGACGCCCGGTAGCGCGTACCGAGGACGAGCCCGGCGAGCGCCGTCTTGTCGGGCAGCTCGGCAAGGAAGACGACGCCGAAGACGAGCGCCGTCACACTGATGCTGATCAAGGTTCCTCAATCGGTCGGGTGCCACCCCACCGAGAGTGCTGAGCCTCATCCACGGAGACACCTCGGCAGGACAGCACACGGGCCCCGCGTCGGACGACACGGAGGTGCACTGCTTGCCGAAGGTCTCGCTGGCGGGTGTCACCACCCCGCCTCCGGGCGCCGGCTCAGGCGAGCTGAGCAGTATGTCGACGGTCCGGCGAAGAGCTACTCCCCTTCTGCGCCGCCCATCGTACGCGACGGCACCGGCATCGCCGTAGGGGCGAAAGTCCCCCGCCCCCTCACCACAGAGCTCGTCACAGAACTCGCCGCAGACCTTGTCTTGTCATGCTCGCGTCACTAACTTCTTACCGCCCGCACACCTCACCGCAATACACCCCCGCGAGCATTCCATCGCCCCCCGCTCCAACACCCCCACACTCCCCGGGAGTTCGCATGCGAAAGTTCTACGCGCGTGGACGGCTCAGCATACTCGCCGCCCTTACCGGGCTCATAGCCTCCGTCGGCGTCCTCAACGGCCCGACGGCGTCCGCCGCGCTCCCCACGCCCGTCAGCGCCGCCACCGCCCGCAGCTACCTGTCCCAGCTCACCGTGGCCACCGAGGACCGCACGGGCTACGACCGGGACCTGTTCCCGCACTGGATCACCATCTCCGGTGCCTGCAACACGCGTGAGACCGTCCTCAAGAGGGACGGGTCCAACGTCGTCACCAACTCCTCCTGCGCCGCCACCAGCGGCAGCTGGTACTCCCCCTACGACGGGGCTACCTGGACCGCCGCGTCCGACCTCGACATCGACCACCTCGTCCCGCTCGCCGAGGCGTGGGACTCCGGCGCCAGCGCCTGGACCACGGCCCAGCGGCAGGCGTTCGCCAACGACCTCACCCGTCCGCAGCTCATCGCGGTCACCGACAACGTCAACCAGGCCAAGAGCGACCAGGACCCGGCCGAGTGGATGCCGTCGGTCACCTCGTACCGCTGCACGTACGTCCGCGCCTGGGTGCAGGTGAAGTACTACTACGACCTGTCCGTCGACTCCGCCGAGAAGTCCGCGCTGACGAGCTACCTCGCCGGCTGCTGATCCCTCACCGGGAGATGCCACAGCGCGGGGCCCTGCCTCGTCCACGGAAACGCAAGGCTTCCCGGGACGAGAAGACGACGGGCCTCGCGCTGTGCATCTCGCGCACCGCTCGCGTCACGAAGAGGTTCGCCCCCGGGAAGAACCGGCCACCACGCACGACGGAGACTGAACCGAAGACGCGACCACCACCTTCGCCAAGGGGCCGCCCCACCGCACGCACGCAACAGGCCACGAAACTCCAGGAGTTGCGGCCCCTGCCGCCCTCCCCCGCATCCCGGACCCCGGGCAGCGCGACCAAGACCGAGGCCACTACCCAGGAAACCTGGCAGAGCCACGCCGCCTCGGCCCCCCGGCCCCACTCGACGCAGCCACCCACGCCACGATCGACGCCCCGCGCTCACCGCAGACGCACCGAAATGCGTACGTGGCCCTCCGACTCCCGAGCCCGCCACCCACCGCTCCCCCGAAGACCCGGCACGGGCGGCGGAGTTGGCCGATTCCGAGCCGCCGACCGCACCGCCGCCCCTGGAGCAGCTGAGCCCGTCGGAGCGGCTGAGCCCGTCGGAGCGAGCGGTGTTCGTGCCGCGGGAGGTCTTCGACGTCCCGTTCCCTGAAGTCGCCCCGGGCGGTGGGCCGTTCGGATACGGCCCGCCGTCGGCTCGCGGCACATGGCCGGCGGACCGGCCGCGTTTCACGGCGAGCCGGACGGAACGCACCCCCTCTTCGAAGCTCTGCGCGAGAGCGATGTGCCGGGCCCGCGATGGCTGTCGGCAGCCGGTGCGGCCATGGCGAGCGGCAGCGGCGGCAAGGCGCCCGGCCGGCGCGCGGCGCGAGCCCGGTGGCGTGTCCGTTCGGTGTGGCGCTCCCGAAGAGCCCGGATCAGGGTCGCGGCCGATCCGCGCGCCCTGGGCGACCGGCCCGGCGCGCTCTCCTGGGGCGCCGGAGGAGGGGAACGCCCGCGTCGATGCCGGGCTTCGACGGTGACCGGATCGGGGTGGTCCATCTGGCCATCAACACCGACAAGCCTCGTCATATCAGCCCGCTCATGGACGCCTGGGTGGTCGGCCGGGCATTTCGGTGGGCCGGGCGCGACCGAACACCCGGAACCGGGAACACCGGACGTGGAGAATTTGCGACTCTTTTGCCGCGCGCATATTCAGACAGGCCGCCTCCACAGGAAACCCCGGTCCTGATTTTCAGGAGCCGGTGCTGTTCCAGTCGGGAGCCCATGCAGTTGCCTGACGGTTCATTTCGGTCTTCACATCTTCCCTCTCTGCGCCTCTCTCGGAGGTAATCCCCCAGCCAATCACATGAGTTGAATGAGAACGTCCGGCCACAATTGTTTGAAGTCACAAGTTCTCGGCTAGGATGGCCCGCGCTGCGCTCGGTTCGACCAGAGAGGTGACCCGGTGGCGGTCCTCCATGTGTCCCTCCTCGGATTTCTCGAAGTGCGCCGCGACTCGACCGACCTGGACCTGGGAAACCCTCAGCAGCAGGCCCTGTTCACCGCCCTCCTGCTGCGCCGCGGGCGGACCGCGTCGGCGTCGGACCTGATGGCGGCCATCTGGGGCGAGGAGGTCCCCGCCTCCGCGCTCACCACCTTGCGCACCTATGCCTGGCGGCTGCGCAAGATTCTGGAAACCAACAGCAAGTCCCCGGAGTTTCTGGTCTCGGTGGGCGACGGATACCGCCTGCTGGTGAAGGACGAACACATCGACTGGTACGAGGCGAAACGCCTCAGCCGGGAAGCCGTCGACGCCCCGGGCCCGCACCACGCGCTGGACTACCTGGAACGGGCTCTCGCCCTGTGGAAAGGAGAACCCCTCGCGGGGATTCCCGGCCCGTACGCGGCACTTCAGCGCGATCGCATCGACGAGACCCGCCTCACTCTTGAGGAAGAGCGCCTCGACACGGCGATCACACTCGGCCGGGGCCAGTTGTGCATTCCCGAGTTGGTGGAACTGGTCGGCCGTTATCCGTTACGGGAGCGACTGTACGCCCTGTTGATGAGAGCACAGGCCGGATCCGGCCGCCGGGCGGACGCCCTGACGACGTATCACGAAGCGCGCCGCCTCCTCGTGGACGAACTCGGCGTCGAGCCCGGCGCCGAACTCACCGCCGTGCACCGCCGGATACTGAACGGCGAGCTGGACGCCGTACCCGACCCGCCCGAGGGCCCGGCGGCGGTGGACGACCGGACGGTCACCGCGCCCGTGCTGCCGCCCGCCCAACTCCCGCCGGAGCCCGCCGACTTCATCGGCCGGGCACATGTCGCGCAGGCAATCGCCTCGGCGATGAACGCGGAGAGCAGGCCGACGCTCCCGGTGGTGGTGCTGGCCGGCATGGGCGGCGTGGGCAAGTCCTCGCTCGCCCTGCACGTCGCACACCGGGTCCGCGAGGCGTACCCCGACGGGCAGTTGTACGCCGACCTGGGCGCGATGGCCGCGCCCCGGACCGTGCTGGCCGGGTTCCTGCGGGCGCTCGGCGCACGCCCGGAGGACGTGCCGGAGCCGCTGGAGGCGCGTACGGCGCTGCTGCGGACGATGCTGAACGAGCGCAGGGTGCTGATCGTGCTGGACGACGCCCGGGATGCGGCGCAGATCCGGCCGCTGCTGCCGGGCAGCGCGCACTGCGGGGTGCTGATCACCAGCCGGACCCGGCTGGGCGGTCTCCCGGCCTCGCTCCAGGTCGAGTTGGAGGCGTTCTACCTCGAAGAGGCGCTGGAGCTGCTGAGGCACACGATCGGCGCGGAGCGGGTGCGCGCGGAGCCGGAGGCGGCCGCCGCGCTGATGGAGTCGTGCGCCTGTCTGCCGCTCGCCGTACGGATCGTGGCGGCCCGGCTGGCGGCCCGGCCGCGCTGGTCGATCCGGTCGCTGACCGCGCGGCTGGCCGACGAGCGGCGCAGGCTCAGCGAGTTGAGGGCGGGCGAGCTGACCGTGTCGGCCGTCTTCGACGTGACGTTCCGTCAACTCCCCGTGGACCAGGCGCACGCGCTGTGCCTGCTGGCCTGTGTGAGCAGCCCGGACCTGTCGCTGGCGAGCGCGTCCGCGCTGCTCGGTGTGGACGAGGCGGAGGCGGAGGAGTTCCTGGAGTCGCTGGTCGACGCGGCGGTCCTTCAGGCACCGTCGGCGGGCCGGTACCGGTTCCACAGCCTGCTGCGGACGTTCGCCCGGGAGAAGCTGCCCAGGGCCGCGTACGTGGAGCCGTTCCGGCGGCTGCTGCACTCGCTGCTCGCCTCGGCGGCGGAGGCGTTCCGGCACGCGGTGCCCGGCGATCCGATCGAGGACGCCCTGGCCCCGGCCAGGATGCCGGGCCGGCGGTTCGGGGGGCTCGCCGAGGCGCGGGCGTGGGCGGTCGCGGAGGCGCCGACGGCGCTCGCGGTGGCCGCGCAGGCCGCGCAGGCCGCCCGGGAGTGGTCGGAGGCGAGGCCCGGGGAGTCCGGCGAGCACGACCACCGGGAGTGGCTGACCCCGGCGACGGATCTACTGATCGCGCTCAGCGCCTTCTGGGGTGACACGAGCCATGTGGCGTGGCACACCACGCTCCAGGTCCTGACCCGGGCCTCGGTGCTGGCCGGCGACGAACGCGCCGAGGGGCGGGCCCGGTTCCTCAGCGGGAACATCCACCTCGCCCGTTCCCGGCTCGCCGCGGCCGTCGAACACTCCACGCTCGCGGTCGCCCTGACCCGGCACACCGGGGACCTGGTGATCCTGCGCCAGGCCCTCAACGACCTGGGTCTCGCCCACCAGTCGAGAGGCCGGTTCCCGGACGCCGAGGTCTGCTACGCGGAGGCGATCGAGCTGGCCCGCCGCCTCGGCCACACCGCCGGCGAGGTCGCGACGACCCTCAACTCGGCGCTCCTGCACGTGGACACGGGCGACCCGGGCCGGGCGATCGGCGTCTGCGAACGGCTGCTCGCGGACGCCTCGGCGCTGTGCGAGAACCCGGCGGGGGCGGCGTACGCCTTCTACGTCCTCGGGGTCGCCCACCACGCGCTGGAGGACCACCGGGCGGCCGTGTCCTGGTACGAGCGGTGCCTGTCCGTCGCGCTGGACGCGGGGCTGGCGGGCCGGGAGGCGTGTGCCCGGTTCCGGCTCGCGGACTCGCTGCGGGCCCTCGGGCACGCCGAGTCGGCGGTGGTGGAGGCGGTGCGCGCGGTCGAGATGTGCGAACGGGCGGGCGACGTACGCAACTTGGCGCTCGCGATGCTGGTCCTCGGCCAGGTGCGGCTCGACCTCGGCGAGCGGGAGGCGGCGCGCTCCGCGCTCACCGACGCCCGGCTGCTGCTGGCCGAACTGCGGCTGCCGCAGGAGCGCGACGCGGCCCGGCTGCTGCTCACCGTCCCCGCCTCATGGTGAGCCGCCCGGCCGGGTGGTCACCGCGAGGAGGTGCGCGCCGCGCGCCCCGGAGTCGGGGTCGATCAGCAACTCCCGTTCCATCTTGAGGACATGGGCGAAGGTGTCCTCCTCGTGCGGGACCCGCTCGTAGAAGGTGCTCGCGGCGGGCAGGACCAGGCCAGGGAAGCCGGTGAGGGCGTCCACGCGCAGGTCGAGCGCCCGGCACAGGAGCCGGATCTGACCGGGTGTGAACAGGTGCGCGTGCGGGGCGTCGGGGGCGCCGGGGTCGTGTCCGGCGAGGCTGTGCAGGGCCGCCTGGAGATCGCCGCAGCCGAGGTATTCGAGGGCGGTGTGCCAACGGCTCGGCAGGAACGACACCATGAGCCCGTCGGGCGCCACCAGGGCCGCCAACTCCTTGAGCCCTGGCTCCGGTTGGGTGAAGGCGCTGAGCGGCGAGCAGTCGTGGAAGACGAGGTCGTGGCCGCCGTCGCCCAGCAGGCCCGCCAACTCGCCGGGGCGGGCCGCGAGATGGCGCACCCGGTCGCCGTACCCGGCGTCGGCCGAGCGGGCGCGGGCCTCGTCGGCCGCCTCGGGGGTGGGGGCGATGTGGACGCCGGTGCTGTGCGGGTGCTCCGCGGCGATGCGGCGGGCCCAGCGGCCGGCGCGGGCCGAGACGTCGACGAACGTGAAGGACGGCGGCAGCCGGGGGAAGACGGACTGCTGGAAGGCCGTCCACAGCAACGCGTCGGTGAGCCGGCCGTAGAGGCCGTCCTCGCCGCCCTGGGTGCGGACTGTCCCCTCGTGCTGCGGTGAACTGGTCACTGTGGCCTCTCGGTTCGCGGCGCGTACGGACCCTCCACGGCTCCCGGGCGTCAGCCGCGGCCCGGTGGGCGCCGGGGTGCGGGGACCCGGTCGACGGACGGCGGCTGGGGGACGGCGGGGCGCTCCGGGACGCGCAGCCGGGAGCCGAGCACCATGCCCAGCTGGAAGCGGTTGTCGACGCCGAGGCGGTCCATCAGCGCGCGCAGGATGTTGGTGACCGTGCGGGGGCTGACCCCGAGCCGGTGGGCGGCGCTGGTGTCGGTGTGCCCGGCGTACAGCAGGGCGATGAGTTTGCGCTGCCGGTCGTCGAGGTCGAGGGCCGCGGCGGGCGTCCGCCGGTGCGCCTGCGGGCGGACGGGCCTGACGGCCGCCGGGAACTCGGGAGCTGCCATGGGTGCGTGCCTCTTCCCCTGGGGTCCGGGTCGTCTCGCCCCTCACTGTGCGGGCCCGCGATCAAGGCCGGATCAGCGCGGGATCAGCGCGGGCACGGCAAAGGTTTTCCGCGCGTTCGCGTGTGGGGGAACTGTGACCGGAGGGGTCCGCGTTGGCTTCCGTGACGGGCGGGGGCAATGATGAGGCGGCCGTCCGTTCCCCGAACGGGCGTCCGTCCCCTTCCGGGGGCGTCTTTGCCCACTGCGCCCCCACACGCCTGGGAGTCCACCTTTGTCCACTGTGTTCTCTGTGCCGCAGCAACGGTCGAGCGCCGGCGCGGCGCCGCCCGCGGTCGCCCTCGTCGGCGCCGGTCCGCGCGGCACCAGCGTCCTGGAACGCCTCTGCGCCTCGGCGCCGGACCTGCTCGCGCCGGGCGTACGGCTGACCGTGCACGTCGTCGACCCGGCCCCGCCGGGCCCCGGCCGCGTCTGGCGCACCGCGCAGTCCGAGGACCTGCTGATGAACACGGTCGCCTCGCAGGTGACCCTGTTCACGGACGACAGCGTGAACTGCTCGGGCCCGGTCCTGGCGGGACCGAGCCTGCACGAGTGGGCGGACGGCCGCATCGGCCCCGACGACTACCCGACCCGGGCGCTGTACGGCCGTTACCTGGAGTGGGTGTTCGCCCGCACCCTGCGCCACGCACCGCCCTCGGTGCGCGTCGAGACCCACCGGGCGCGCGCGATACGCCTCGACGACGCGGCGGACGGCCGGCAGACCCTCGCCCTCGACAACGGCCGTACGCTGAACGGACTTTCGGCCGTCGTCCTCGCGCAGGGCCATCTGCCGGTACGGCCCTCCCCGGCCGAACTGCGCGACGCCGCCCACGCCGAGCGCCACACCCTGCGGCACGTCCCGCCCGCCAACCCGGCCGACGTCGACCTCGGTGCCGTCCGGCCCGGCGAGCCGGTGCTGCTGCGCGGTCTCGGGCTCAACTTCTTCGACCACATGGCCCTGTTGACGACCGGCCGGGGCGGTGCGTACGTCCGTGAGGGCGGCGCCCTGCGGTACGTGCCGTCCGGCCGGGAGCCGCGGCTGTACGCCGGTTCGCGGCGCGGGCTGCCGTACCAGGCGCGCGGCGACAACGCGAAGGGCCCCTACGGGCGGCACCTGCCCGAGGTGCTGACGCCCGAGGCGGTCTCGGCGCTGCGCAAGCGCGCGGACTCCGGGGAGGCGCCCGACTTCCTGCGCGACGTCTGGCCGTTGGTGGCCAAGGAGGTCGAGACCGTCTACTACTCGGTGCTCGTGGGGCGCCCCGAGTTCGCGCCGCGCTATCTGGCCGCGCCCTACGGCGATCCCCAAGAGGCCGCGCTGCTCGCCGAGTTCGGGGTGGCGGACGAGGCGCGGTGGGACTGGGAGCGGGTGTCCCGGCCTTACGCGGAACGGGAGTTCGGGCATCGCGGCGAGTGGCGGGAGTGGCTCCTCGGCCATCTGCGGGCGGACGCGGCGGAAGCTCGGCGGGGGAATGTCGACGGTCCGCTGAAGGCCGCTCTCGACGTACTGCGGGATCTGCGCAACGAGTTGAGGCTCGTCGTCGACCACGGCGGGCTGCGCGGGGACTCGCGGCGCGACCATCTCGACCGCTGGTACACGCCGCTCAACGCGTTCCTGTCCATCGGGCCGCCCCGGCGCCGGATCGAGGAGCTGACCGCGCTGCTGGAGGCGGGCGTCGTGGAGGTGCTGGGCCCGCGCCTGGAGGTGACGCGGGAGGACGGGGCGTGGCTCGCCCACTCCCCCGACGTGCCCGGCTCGGCGGTCCGCGTCACCACGCTCGTCGAGGCGCGGCTCCCGGAACCCGACCTGGCGGTGAGCGCCGACCCGCTGCTGGCCCACCTGCGGGAGACCGGGCAGTGCCGGGCGCACGTCGTCGACGGGTACACCACCGGGGGTGTCGACGTCTCCGGGCGGCCCTACCACCTCCTCGACCGGGAGGGGGTACCCCATACCCGGCGGTTCGCGTTCGGGGTGCCGACCGAGGGGGTGCACTGGGTGACCGCCGCGGGGGCACGGCCAGGGGTGGACTCGGTGACGCTGTCGGACGCGGACGCGGTGGCCCGGGCGGTGCTGCGGGTAGCGGTGGAGGGTGGCGTGAAGGGGCAGGCGGCGGCGGGGGGCTCGTCGGCCGTGAGTGGCTCTGAAGTAGTACGGGTCTGACATACCGGAGTACTACGGGGGTGTACCTCTGCCGAGGTTCGAGGGAGGCCCACCCCCTCGTGCTCAGCTCGCGTCGGTCCAGGCGAACGGCACCGTGAAGCAGCCCACGCGGGCCCCCTTCGAGCCGGGCTCGTCGTGGATCACCACGGACGCGGCCTCGCCCGGCCGGAAGGTCCACGCGTGCGTGGCGACCCCCACGCCCGAGCCCTCCTTCCCGGTCGTGAAGTCGAGCCACACCTCGTTCCGCGGGGTGACGTACTCGGGTCCCGTACCCGGCGTGTGCTGGTAGTGCCCGCCGGCCGCCGCCGGATCGGCCCCGCACGCCTTCTGGTGCACATGCGCGCCGTACGCGCGACCGGAGGGGAGACCACTCACCCGGAGCGTTACGACGGTGGCGCCGCCGTACGTCGTCCGCTGGACGACCTCGATCGACGAGCCCGCGGGGACGAGGTCCTGGTCGTAGGTGACGGCGTCCGACGGGACGAAGGCGGTCGGCGGGGCGAACCGGGCGTCGGCCCGCAGGACGACGTCACGGGCCGCACCGGGCCCGGCCGCGAGGGCCGCGGCGAGGGCGCCCGCGCAGATGGCTGCCAGCATGGATGCTCACCATTTCCGGAGTTTCGGTCGTTTGTCTCGGTCCGGCGCGATCGCTACCCCCTTGTTCCGTTGTTAAGGGACCCGGGCTGTGAACGCCGCTCGAAACGTGCCGTTCGAGTGAACATTCCATGCGCGTCGTACGTACCCCCGCTGGATCTTCTGTCACTCCCTGGGCGTACGCTGTATGGCTGTCATCGGGGGAGTCACGGGAGTCGTGGTGTTGGAAAGTGTGGGGTCGCTGACCGGCGGTCCATGGATCTATGCGGTTGTCGCCCTGTCCGTGCTGTTCGACGTGTTCCTGCCGGTGCTGCCGAGCGGTGTCCTCGTCATCACGGCGGCGACGGCGGCCGCCGCGGGCTCGGGTGCGGCGGTGGCCGGCCAGGTGCCGGAACACGTCCCCGACATCCTCTTCCTGATGCTCTCCGCGACCACCGCGTCCGTCCTCGGCGACCTCGTCGCCTACCGTCTCGCCTGGCGCGGCGGCGAACGCCTCGACCGGGCCATCGCCCGCTCCCGGCGGCTCACCACGGCGCAGGAACGTCTCGGCGAGGCCCTCGCGCGCGGCGGCGGCCCCCTCATGGTCCTCGCCCGCTTCGCCCCCGCCGGCCGCTCCGTCGTCTCCCTCGTCTCCGGCGCCGCCCACCGCCGCGTCCGCGACTTCCTCCCCTGGTCGGTCCTCGCGGGCATCGCCTGGGCGGGCTACAGCGTGGCCATCGGGTACTACGGCGCCCACTGGCTCGGCGCGAGCTGGCTGTCGACGGCCGTGTCGGTGGTGGCGCTGTTCGCGGCGGGGTCGGGGGCGGCGTACCTGATGCGGCCGGCGAAGACGAGCTGAGCCGGGGGCGGCGGACAGGGTGCGCGGATACCGGGTACCCCCACGGGGGATGCACAGCCACCCCTAGGATGGCGTGCGTGAACCGAGCCCAGCCGCGCGCCGCGTGGTCGCCCCTGAAGGGGTGGCCGGCGGTTCTGTGCGTGCTTGGGGTGCTGGTGGGGGTGCTCGCCATGCACGGGCTCGCGCCGGGCGGGCTGCACGCGGTCGGGCACGACCGGGCGGCCACGGCTTCCGGCATGGCCCCCGCTTCCGGCGCGATCCCAACGATGTCCGAGGCCGGTGCGCACACCGATGTGACTGCCGACGGGTGTTCCGGGGACGGGCACTGCGGCGGGCATGCCCGGCACGCCGACGCGACGTGTGCGGCGGCGAAGGTGAGTGGAACGCCCGTGCTGGCGGGGCCCGTTGCCGACCCGGTCGCCGTCGTCGTACCCGGTGAGACCGTCCGCTCCCACGTCCGGGCCGATTCCGAGGCGGCGCGGGCTCCGCCGTCGCTCGCCGAGCTTCAGCTCCTGCGGATCTAGAGGCGCCCGCACACCTCGCCGTACGCCGGCGGGGGGTGCTGCCGCGTCCAGAAGACCTTCCGTACGCAGGAGTTCACGCACATGAACAGCACCATCGGCCGTACACGGCCCGTCCGGGTCGCCGTCGTCGCGACCGCCGCGCTTCTTCTTCTCGCCGGGTGCGGCGGGGGCGGGGACAGCGAGGGGCACCAGGGGAGCGGGGCGGCCTCGCCGTCCGTGTCCGGTGCCGCCTCCGACGGCGCGCACAACGCGCAGGACGTCTCCTTCGCGCAGGGGATGATCCCGCATCACCGGCAGGCCGTCGAGATGGCGGCGCTGGCCGCCGAGCGGGCCTCGTCGCCGCAGGTCAAGGCGTTGGCCGGGCGGATCAAGCAGGCGCAGGACCCGGAGATCGAGACCATGAGCGGGTGGCTCACGGCGTGGGGCGAGGACGTCCCCGCGGCCGGTGAGGACCACTCCGGGCACTCCGGGATGTCCGGCATGGCCGGGATGATGTCCGGCACGGACATGACGGCGCTGGAGAAGGCGTCCGGCGCGGAGTTCGACGCCCAGTTCACGCGGATGATGATCGAACACCACGAGGGCGCGGTCGAGATGGCCGGGACCGAGAAGGCGAAGGGGCGTTACGCGCCCGCCCTGACGATGGCCGACGCGATCATCGCGGCGCAGAACGCCGAGATCGCGGAGATGAAGGGCCTCCTCGGCAAGAAGTGACCCTCCAGGGTCCGATGTGACCCTCAGGGTTCGGGTGGAGGCTCGTGCTTCAACCGCATACGCGCCTCCACCCGGTCCCCCGTCTCCACCTCCGCCCAGAACCGGTGCCCCGTCACGAACACCGCCAGCTCGTGCTCCCTGCGGCGCAGCTTCTCCACCTCCGCCTGCTCGTCCTGCGTCCACCCCGGCGAGGCGGGCCGCTCCACCCGGCGCCAGCCCTCCGTGTCACTGAACCCGTCCAGGGGCGCGACCGACCAGGGCAGCCGCTTCAGCAGGGCCGACAGCTCGGCCCGGACCTGATGCAGCTCCTCCTGACCGGCGCGCAGGTCGCTCGGAAAGTCATAGGTCTTCGCCACGACCACAATGGTACGCCTGTTCGATTTTGCGAAGCGAGTTCCCTCATGGGGTTCACACGAACGAGGCAGTCGTACGCCTGTACGACTTTTCGGGCCGCCCCGCCCCCGGTTACACCGCCCCCAGCTCCCCCACCACCCGCTCGGCCACCGGCGCCCCCACCCCATACCGCTCCGCCGCCCGCAGCAGCGCCCCGCCGATCGCGTCGAGTTCGAGCGCCCGCCCGGACTCCGCGTCGCGCTGCATGGAGGACTTCATGCCGGGCGGCAGGGCGTCGTAGCGGGCGAGGGTCGCGGCGGGGTCGGTGGGGGCACCGGCGGCCGTGGCGATCACGGCCACCTCCGTGACCAGGGCGGTGAGTTCGTCGCGGTGGACGGTGCGCAGGTCGCCGACGGGGAGGGCGTACCGCGTGGTGAGCAGGGCGAAGGGCGCCAGGAACGCGAGCTTCGCCCAGAGGGCCCGGGCCTCGTCGCCGAGGACCCGGGTCTTCGGGCCCGCCTCGTTCAGGGCGGCGGCCAGCGCCTCCAGACGGCCCGCGTCCACCGGGTCGCCGGACAGGTCGATCTCCACGAAGGGGCTCGCGTGGTCGACGACGCCGGGTGCCGTCCGCGTGGACTCGACGCGGATCACCGCCGGGGCGACCAGGTCGGGTCGGTGGTGCGCGCGCAGGGCCGCGGGGTGTTCGACGCCGTTCAGGAACGGCACGAGCAGGGCGTCGCCGAGCACCTCGGCGGGGACGCGCGCGAGTGCCTCGTACAGAGCCGTCTGTTTGACGGTGATCAGTACGGCGTCGACGGGGGTCCGCAGCTCCGTGTCCGCCTCGACCTGGGCCGTGAAGTCGCCGAACTGGCGGCTGTGGACCCGGATGCCGTGGGTGCGCAGGGCGGTCGCCGTGTCCTCGCCCGCGAGGCAGATCACCCGGTGGCCGGCCTTCGCCAGCAGGGCGGCGAGCAGTCCGCCGACCCCGCCGGGGCCGAGGACCGCGACGGTGAGCCTGTCGTACGTCATGACGTGATTCCTTTCGCCGGTCGGCCCCGGGTCTCCGGTGGCCGCCACGACGGTGATCATGCCAAGGGGCAGCGGTACTGCCAAGGGGCGGCGGGAGTAGCTCCGGAGAGGGACACTGGCGTCATGTGCCGCAGCATCAAGACCCTCCGCCCGCCGTCCCTCCCGCACGACGCGACCGGCGAGGACTTCCACGCCGCCGCGCTCCAGTACGTCCGCAAGGTCTCCGGCTTCCGCGCGCCCGCCGCGCACAACCAGGAGGTCTTCGACCGGGCGGTGGCGGCGATCGAGGCGGCGACGGCGGAGCTGATGGCGGGACTGGAGGTACGGGGGGTACCCCGGGAGACGGAGAAGGCCCCCTAGGGATCACCTAGAGGGCCTGACCTGTGGGCGCGGACGGTTTCGAACCGCCGACATCCTGCTTGTAAGGCAGGCGCTCTACCCCTGAGCTACGCACCCGTTCCCCGAGGCTGGCGCACTCAGGACGAGTCGACAGCGTACCTTGCCGGGGGTGCTGCCCCGCAAACCCGTATCCCCTTAGGGGGTCCCCCGGGGGTTATCCCCACCCCGGATGAGGGAGGGAGCCGGATCGAGTACGCAGTCCCGCGGGCCTAGCGTCGTAGTACCGATCCGGTTCGTCTCAGGGGGGACTTCGTCATGGCCCGCATCTCAGGTACTACCCGTCTCGTACTCAGCGGTGCGGTCCTCGTCGCCGTGTTCGGCACGGCGTGCTCGGACGCCTCGGAGGACTCCACGCCGGAGACGCGCGCGTTCGAGCTGAAGGGGTCGACGCTGGCGATCGACGCGGACGACACGGCGCTGGAGATCGTCGCGGCGGAGGGGAACAGGGCGGGCCGGGTGGAGGTGACGCGCTGGTTCGACGGTTCCGTGGCGGTCGGCAAGGAGCCGAAGGTGACGTGGTCGCTGGAGGACGGCCTGCTGAAGCTGCGGATGCGGTGCAGCGGCATCGTCGCGGACTGCTCCTCGCGGCACCGGGTCGAGATCCCCCGGGGCGTCGCGGTGAAGGTCGTCTCGCACGACGGCGGCGTGAAGGCGAGCGGCCTGCGGGACGCGCTGAGCGTGAAGGCCCGCGACGGCTCCGTACGGATCACCGACAGCTCCGGCCCGCTGGACCTGGACACGGCCGACGGTTCGGTGCGCGCGGACGTCTCCTCCCGGACGGTCGTCACCCGCTCCGGCGACGGCTCGGTCCGCCTGAACCTGTCCGCCGTACCGGAGCGGGTGGAGGTGAAGGCGAACGACGGGAACGTCACGGTCGAGGTGCCGAAGGGGACGTACAAGGTGTCCGCGAAGGTGAACGACGGTGACACCCGGGTCTCCGTGCCCCGCGCGGACGACAGCGCGAGCGAGATCACGGCGCGGGTCTCGGACGGCGACCTGACCGTCCGCACCGCGAGCTGAGGCGGGACGCGAACCGACCGCCCCGTGTGTTCGTCCTTAGCCGGTGGGAGAATGGGAACCGGGCCAGGCAGGACGGACGACAGCGCGGGAGAGGGACGTGACGGCGACACCTTCACACGAGAGTCGACCGGACCGGCCCGTGAGGCGCGCGCCCACACTCCGTAGCTCCCTGGCGCTACGGGACACCCTCACCCTCGTCACCGCGCTCCCCCTTCTCGCGGTTCTCGCCCTGCCCGCGGCGTTCGCGGGCGGCGGTACCCGGCGGTGGTTCGGCGGCCGGGAGGGGATGCGGGTCGAGGCGCAGGCGGCGAAGGACGCGGCCGCGGCGGCGTTCTACGAACTGGACTCCGCGCAGCGGGACTTGAGGATCTCGATCGAGACGATCACGGCGGTGGACGACTCCGCTGCGGCGCGCAGGGCGGTCGGCTCGTTCGAGGAGATCGGCCGACGGATCGACGAGGTGAGCCAGCGGTACATCACCGCCGTCGACGCCTACGACCTCGACCGGGACGACCTGGAGACCTCGGCGGCCTCGCAGGCGCGGGCGCAGCTGACCCGCGCGAAGGACGAACTCACGCAGGCGAAGCAGGAGTTGGACCGTTTCGCGAGCGGTCTGGGCCCGCTGCTGGGCAAGGCGGAGACGCAGCTCGCGCGGCTCGCCCCGGCGGTGGAGCGGGCCCGGCAGGCGCTGCTGGCCGCGTCGAACGGGCTGGACGCGGTGCGGCGTACGGGGCTCAAGGCGGATGATCTGGCGGCCCGGCTGGCGGCGCTGGCGCCGGAGCTGACGAAGCTGAACCAGGGTGCGGGCCAGCACGGCGTGGCGGACACGCTGGGGCGCGCGGAGCGGGTGGCGCGGGAGGCGGAGGCGCTGCGGGTGGAGGCGGAGCGGCTGCCGGAGCGGGCCGCGGAGATCGACCACCGGCTGGTGTCGCTGCGGACGCGCGCGCAGGCGCTGACGACCCGCGCCGATCAAGTGGACCCGATTCTCAGCGAGTTGCGCCGCCGGTTCACCGCGGCCTGCTGGCAGGACCTCCAGCGGGTGCCGGAGCAGGCCGCCGAGAACGTCCGGCAGGCGGAGGCGAAGCTCCGGGAGGCGCGGTCGGCGCGGGAGGAGCAGCGCTGGCCGGACGCGACGTCCCTGCTGTCGACGGTGCGGGCGCTGCTGAACGCGACGGACGAGTCGGTGTCGGCCGCCGGTGACCGGCTGAGCAGGCTGAACGCGGTCCAGAAGGATCCGCAGCAGGAGATCGACCGGACGCGTTTCGCGATCCGGGACGCGCAGCGCCTGGCGATGACGGGCCGTACGACCCCGGACCCGCGTCACGCGCGCCCGCTGGACGAGTCCGTGGCCCGGCTGGACCGGGCGGTCGCGGGCCTGGAGGGCCGTCACCCGGACTACTGGCACTTCCTGACCGAGACGGAGGCGGTGCGGCAGGCGGTGGCGCGGGTGGTGTCGCAGATCCGCGAGGAGCGGGGCACGGCGCACTGAGGACGCGCGAGGCCCGCCACCTCCGAGGGGTGACGGGCCCGGGTACTGCCTGAGAGCCAGGGATCAGGTGCGGTACGCGTAGTAGTACGCGTTGGGGTAGGACGAGATGACGCTCGACAGCGAACGCCGGTAGGTGTTCGAGGAGTGGTACGTCAGGTAGGGCATACCGCCCGAGACGTACGACACGATCATCGTGTGGTCCTTGGAGCCGTCCCGGTCGAAGTCGACCTGGAGGACGTCGCCGACCTGCATCTGGTAGACGTTCGCGAGCGGCGTGGAGCGCTTGGCGTTCTGGGTGAACCAGGACCACTCGTTGACGCCGACGAACGAGTAGGACTGGATGTCCTTGTTGCCGAACCACTTCGTGTAGTCGTACACGTAGCCCGGCGCGTGCTTCCAGCCGCCCGCCTTCAGGGACTGGCTGACGAAGTTGGTGCAGTCACCGCCCGCGCCCTGCCCGTTGAAGTTCGGGTAGTCGGTGTTGTAGTTGCTCCAGTACTTCTCGGCGTAGGTGGCCATCGCCTTGTAGTCGTACGTCCCGCCCGTGAGGGTCTTGGGGACGGCGACGGGGCCCCGCGTGGTCGCGGCGCGGGGGGCGGCCGGCATGTCGGTCGCGGCGGTGGCCGGCTTGACGGTGGCGACGGCGGGCGCGGCGACCTGGTTGACGGTGGTGCCGCCCTGGTCGGTCGAACGGACGCCGGAGAGCTGCCAGTTGCCGCTGTGGTCCGCCTTGAAGGTCAGCTCGTGGTGGGCCTGGAAGCCGGTGGTGGCGGGCTCCTTGCCGCTGACCTTCTCGTAGGTGAGGGTCGTGGTCTCGGTGACCTTCGCCTGGGCGGTGCGGCCGGTGACCTTGACGGTGTCGAGGCTGACGGTGGTGGCGCCCTTGCTGTACTTCTCACCGAGCTTGGCCAGCGTGGTCTTGCGCTGTCCGAGGGAGTTGAGGGTGCTGCTCTCGGTGCTGTTCTGCTTGGCGGACAGCTTCACGCGGCCGGAGAAGCCCTTGGTCTCGGGCTTCTTGCGGTTGCCGTCGACCAGCGCGTCGGTGCGGTCGGTGAAGACCGCGTCGGCCAGCTTCTGGAAGGTCGCCCGGGTCTTGGCGTCCACCGTGGGGTCGCTCGGGGTGGCGGCGCCCGCCGACCAGTTCGGCAGCAGCGCGACGCCCGCGGCGACCGACGCGGCGGTCGCCGTGAGTATCGTGACGCGACGCCGCGAACGGCTCAATTTCCTTGACTTCACTGATAGTTCCCCTCTTGCCCGGCGGGGGGAGGGATGCCGGGTAGCGGAATCCTTGCATGCCATGTGTGGCTGTTGTGAAGGGGGTTACCTGCCGAGCGGCAAGCTGTTATGAGACCGTCACTGGACGACGGTTGACCAGTCCGGGCTCTGGGCAGGATCAAGGGTTCGCAGCCGGTCGAGGGTCTCCGGGTCCTGGACGTCCATCCAGTCCGCCAACTCCTTGAAGGACACGCACTTCACGTCCTTCTTGGTGCACACGTTCCTGATCATCTGGTCGACGGCCCGCATGTAGATGCCGCCGTTCCAGTCCTCGAAGTGGTTGCCGATGAACATCGGCGCGCGGCTGCCGTAGAAGACCCGGTTGAAGCCCGCCATGTACGTGTCGAGGGTCTCGCGCTCCCACTGCGGGTACTTGGCGGGGTCGCCGTTCACCTCGCCGTTGGACTGGTTGTAGAGGAAGTTGAAGTCCATCGACAGACCCTGGTACTTGCCGCCCTCGTAGGGGAGCATCTGGAGCGGGAAGTCCCAGATGCCGTCCTTCTTGTCCGGCCACACCTGGAACTTGCCGGGCGAGCTGGCGTCGTAGCGCCATCCGTAGCTCTTCGCCGCCTTCAGCAGGTTGGGCTGGCCCTCCAGGCAGGGCGCCCGGCCGCCGGTGACCTCCTTGCGGAAGTCGAAGGGCAGCGGGTCCATCTCCTTGAAGCCGGTGTTGGTCTTCCAGTTCTCCGCGAACTCGTAGAACTGGTCGATCTCGCTCTTCCACTCGGCGACGCTCCAGTCCTTGCCGCCCTTGGCCTCGCAGAAGTGGCCGTTGAAGTGGGTGCCGATCTCGTTGCCCTCCTCCCAGGCCCGGCCGAGCTGTTCGAGGGTGGTGCGGATGTGGTCGTCGGTCGCGTAGCTGATCGCGGCGGAGCCCTGGGGGTGCTGCGGGGGGTTGTAGAGGTTCTTCTTGTCCTTCGGCAGCAGGTAGATGCCGGTGAGGAAGAACGTCATGTGCGCGTTGTACTCCTGCGCGAGGCTCCGGTAGTGGGAGAAGAGCTGGTCGTCGCCCTGGAGCGCGCCGTCCCAGGAGAAGACGACGAACTGGGGCGGTTTCTCACCGGGCTTGAGCTTCTCCGGCTTCAACTGGCCCGTCTGCGGGCCGGTGTAGGAGGTCGAGCCGTCCCCGAGCACCTTCGTCTTCCCGTCCCACGGCTCCTCGGTCTCCTTCACCGTCTGCCGCCCCTGGGGGCCCTCGGCGGCCGTCGGCGTGGTCCGGTCGGTGCGGGAGAGCACCAGGTATCCCCCGACGAGGGAGGTGACGACGAGAACGGCGGCCAGCGAGAGGAACCCCGAACGCCGGTTGGTGGCCGGGGACTTGGGCCGGGGTTCGGGTGCCTTGCGGCGGCGGCCCGACGGTTGCTTCATGTGCGGCTGCTCAATCTGCTGGGGGACAGGGGCGGTCGGCGGGATCCGGCCCGGTGGTCAGTCGGTCGGCTGCGTGGCCCGCGACCAGATGCCGTAGGGGACGCTGTCGCCGGTGGTGCCGGCGATGCCTTCCAGCGGCAGGGGTTCGAGGCTCTTGGTGAGGTCGATGCGGTAGACGACGACGGCCGTGGAGACCTTCTCGGCCGTGCCGACGAACCAGGAGGCGGTGTCCTTCTCGGTGGTCCCCGACTTGCCGGCGGCCTTCCCCGCGCCGGGCGCGGCGGGGTGGGCGGTGCTCAGCGCGTCGGTGAGCGCGTCGGTCACCTCGCCGGCCACCTCCTCGCTCATGGCGCGCTGCCTGCCGGGGATCGCGAGGTCGACCGCGGCGCCGTTGCGGGTGAGTTTGCGCACCGAGTACGGCTCGGTGTGGGTGCCCCCGGCGGCGAACGTCGAGTAGCCGCTCGCCATGCGGATCGCGCTCGGCGTGGAGCTGCCCGTGGACAGGGCGGGCACCATCGCGCCGATGCTGGAGGAGAGCAGGCCCGAGTCCTCGGCGGTCTTGCGGACCTTGTCGAGGCCGGTGTCCATGCCGAGCTGCATGAACGGCCCGTTGACGCCGAGCGCGAGGGCGCGGCGCAGGCTGATCGTGCCGTACGACCTGCCCTGGTCGTTCTTCACCGCGACGGGCTTGCCGCTGCGGTCCCAGTACGGCCCTTCGGGTGTCCTGACCAGCGCGCCGTTGTTGCCGTCGTACAGGGATCTCGGGGTGACCTGCTCGATGGGGCCCTCGCGGGTCTTGCGTACGCCGTGTTCGAGGCCGGCGGCGTAGACGAACGGCTGGAACGCCGAACCGGCGGGCACCGTCGTGGCGTTGGACTCGTTGTAGCCCTGCGTACGGTGGTCGGGGCCGCCGTAGACGGCGAGGATCCGGCCGTCCGCGCCGACCGAGGCGGCGCCGTAGTGGGCGGCCTTCGCGTTCTTCGGGTCGTCCTTCTGGGCCTGTTTGCGGGCCTTGGTGACCTCGTCGGTGAGCTGGGTCTCGCGGTTCTTGTCGAAGGTCGTGTAGATCTGGTAGCCGCCGAGGTCGAAGTCCTTGTCGGAGATGTTCGCGGCCTTTTTCACATAGCTGGTCGCCAACTCGACGAGGTAGTCGGTCTGTTGACCCGTGTCATAGAGCGGGTTGCGTTTGAGTGGCTCCGGGAACGCGGTGTATTTCGCGCGCTCCTGCTTGGACAGTTTGCCGAGCTCGACCATCCGGTCGAGGATCCACTTCCAGCGCTCCACGGCGCGCGCGTGGTTGGCGGCGCTGAGCGTCGGGTCGTACAGGCCCGCGCCCTTGAGGAGCGCGGCGAGCATCGCGCCCTCGCTGGCGTTGAGTTCGCCGACGTCCTTGCCGTAGTACGCCTGCGCGGCGCGCTGGATGCCGTAGGTGCCCCGGCCGTACCAGCTGGTGTTGAGGTAGCCCTGAAGTATGTCGTCCTTGCTCATCTGGTTGTCGAGCTTGAGCGCGATCATCGCTTCGGTGAACTTGCGGCTGACCGTCTGGTCCTGGTTCAGGTAGACGTTCTTCACATACTGCTGGGTGATGGTCGATCCGCCCTGGGTATCACCGGAGCCGACGGTGCGCAGGAGGGCGCGGCTGATGCCCTTGAGGGAGATGCCGGGGTCGCTGTAGAAGCTGGCGTTCTCGGCGGCGATGGCCGCGTTGCGGACGTCCTCGGGGACGTCCTTGAGGGGCATGTCCTGGCGCTGCACCCAGCCGGTGCGGGCCATGGGGGCGCCGCTGGCCCAGAAGAAGACGTTGTCCTGCTGCTTGGCGTAGGAGTTGAGGTCGGGGATGTCGGTGGCCGCGTAGGCGATACCGAGGAAGACGACACCGGCGCCGGTGCCGGCGAGGGCTGCGCCGGCCCACTGCCGCCAGGACGGCATCCAGCGGCGCCAGCCGTCGCGGTCGGGGCGCGGGTAGGCGGGCCGCAGGCGGCGGGCGTAGGGGGCGGCGGCGCCGGCGAGGCGGCGCAGGGGGGACGGCCGGAGTTCCCTCTTGCGGGCCAGCCTGCTGGACCCGCCGGGGGACGCTCCGGCCTCGGGTATCTCCAGGTCGCCGACGCGCAGTTGCATGGTCTCGTCCGCCCGGAAGGAGGCAGGGACCTTCAACTGCATCGTCTCGTCCGGCCTTTGGGGCCGCTCCCCCTCCCCCCGCTCGGTCACGACAGCGTCTCCCTCCGCACTCGTGGATGCCGCGCGGAGGGACGCACAGAACGTACGGGCGGGCTTTCGTTCACCTGGTCACGGCTGTGAAGCCCCCACGTCCCCCCAACCTCGCGGCCCACTCAAATTACCAGTGCTCTTCGCAAGTTCTCCACACAAGAAAGTGACAGAAATGAACGCAATCACTGCGTACGGCGGAAACCGGAGGGAGGGAGTTCGTCACACCGGCAAGGCCATGGGGTACTTCCCATCTCCATGATCATGCTCAGCCCGTTAGCCTTGCGGCATGCCTCGTTACGAATATCGGTGCCGGACTTGCGGCGATACGTTCGAGTTGTCCCGCCCCATGGCCGAGTCCTCGGCCCCGGCGGACTGTCCCGCTGGGCACGGGGACACGGTGAAGCTGCTGTCGACGGTGGCGGTGGGGGGTACGGCGGGTACGCCGGCCTCGCCGAAGCCGCAGGGGGGCGGAGGGTGTTGTGGTGGAGGTTGTTGCGGGTGAGGGGGTGGGGAGGCCGAGTGCGACCAGCCACCGACCACCCGCAGCCGCCCTGCCTCCCTCACACCCCCGCCCGCGCCGCCTTCAAGAACTCCCGCAGGATTCGTTCGCCGGCCAGTACGCCCCGTTCCGGCAGGGCGGTCACCCCCGGGACGGTCCAGCCCGTGTCGGCCAGCTCCCCGTGGCCGGGGCGCCAGGCTCGGTCGACGGCCTGGAGCAGGTCCGCGTCGAGGAGGGAATCGCCGGCGCCGAGGCTCAGGCCGGCGCCTGTGCGGCGGAGCACCTCGTGGACCGCCGCGCTTTTCGTCAGGGGCTTGGGGACCACGTAGATCTTGCGGCCCTGGAGCGAGACTCCCCAGCCCAACGCCTCCGCCCAGGCGGCGAGTTCCTTCACCCACTCCTCGGGGAGCAGCTCGCGTTCCACGACCAGGTACGAGAACAGGTCCTCGGCGACGCGCTGCTTGCGCAGCCACACGGGGTCCGCGTTCGTCGCGAGGTGGGCCTGGATCTCCTCGTGCGGCGCGCACTCCGAGGCGAGCCGGGACATCACCGTCGCCTGCCAGTCGGCGTCGCTGACGCCGTCGACCAGGATGTGGCCCCCGTTGGCGCAGATCGCGAACTTGGGCGCGGGGCCAGGGAGGTTGATGCGCAGGTACTGCTTGCGCGTCCGGGTCGTCGTAGGGACGAAGATCGCCGTGTCCCCCAGCTCGGCGAGCAACTGCGAGGCCGTCTCCGTCATGAAGGACAGCGGACGCGCCTCATGGACCTCGACGCACAGCAGGCGCGGCGCCCGCGCGTCCGGCATCGTGAGGGCGAGGGCGGACGGGGAGTAGATGAGCGTACGGTCGAGGTCGCTGGCGACGAGTACCGGCATCAGACGGTCACAGCCTTCCCGTCGGCGCCGGTGGCACCGCGCGTGTACTGGGGATGGATCAAACCGACGCAGGTGTAGGGGAGTTCGGCGACCTCCTCGACGGGCACACCGCGCTGCTCGGCGAGGAGCCGGACATGCCGCAGATCGTCCCCGGCACCGGCACGCGCGAGGATCTTCCACGGCACCCGCCGCAACAGCACCCGCGTCGTCTCCCCCACCCCGGGCTTCACGAGGTTGACGTCATGGATGCCGTACTCCTCACTGATCCGCTCGACGGCGGCCCACCCTTCCCAGGTCGGCGTACGGTCACTGGCGAGCAGCTCCTTGACGGCCGCGTCGACGGACTCCCCCACACCGGGAAAGCGCGCGGAGACGGCGTCCAGGAAGGCGACGGAGACGTCCGCCCCGGCCAGCTCCCGGTAGAACTTGCCCCCGTGGAAGTCGTCCGGACCGACCAGGTCCGCCCGCAGCACAGTTCGCGAAATCAGCCCGGACACCGTGGAGTTGAGGCACGCGGACGGGATGAGGAAGTCCTCCCGCGTGCCGTACGTCCGGACGCAGGAACCGGGGTCGGCGAGTACGGCGATCTCCGGATCGAACCCGGCGGCACCCCCCGCCGCCTCGAACTCCTCGATCGCGGCGGCGAGTTCCCGCGTGATCGCCCCCTTGCCGGTCCACCCGTCGACGAACACGACGTCGGCGGGGTCGTGGTGTGCGGCCAGCCAGCGCAGCGCGTTCGCGTCGATGCCCCGGCCCCGCACGATCGACACGGCGTAGTGCGGGAGGTCGAGACCGTGCCGGTGCTGGGCCCAGCGGCGCATGAGGACACCGACGGGGGTGCCGGCGCGGGCCAGCGAGACGAGGACAGGGCGCGGGGTCCTCTCGGCGAGGACCGTCTCCGTGACGACGCCGACCGCCTGCGCGAGGCGCTCCGCGGATTCCGTCAGCGCCGTCTGGAACAACGCCTGGTACTGCTCGCTCGGCTGGTACTCGATCGGCAGGGACTCCGCGTAGTGGGCGCCGCCGCTCTGTACGGCCTCCTCGCGTTCCTCCGTCGGCGCCTCCAGGGTGACGTCCGAGAGGTCCTGGAGGAGCCAGCCGACCTCGTCCGGCGCGTACGAGGAGAAGGCGGGGCCTCTGAGGGGCTCTGGCAGCATGGGCCTTCCAGGCAGGTAGGACGGGATCACGGCGAGGATCACGTGCGGGGTGTGTTCGGCCAGCTGGGCCAACAGGCCGTTGGGGGCGTGGAGTTGGGGGGTGTCTGCGGTGGAGTCGACGATCACGAGTACGGCATCGAAGTCGGCGCCGGCGATGTTGTAGACGTACCTGTCACCCGGGCCGTCCGCCGGGTTGTCGTGAGCCGGGAAGGTGAGGCGGGTGCGGATGGCGTAGCCGGGGTCGTCGACGGCCAGGACCGGGGAGCGGGTGGTCGTGGAGTAGCGGACCTCGGCGTCGGCTATGTGCTCCAGTTCGTGGGCCAGGCGGAGGGGGGCGTACATCAGCTCTTCGAAGCCGAGTACATGAACGCGGCGGGCGTCGAGAGGGAGTGCCTCTGCGAGGCGGGCCGCCATCTCCGGGAGGGCTGCGTCCAGTCGTATTCGGTGGTGGGCTGTGAAGCCGTGCCTGCCGCCGTCAGGAAGGCCCGCAGGCCAGTGCAGGTCGATTCGGTTGATAGTCGACTGCGGGCCGGTGGGGGTTGTTCGCGCAGTTCCCCGCGCCCCTGGGGAATCGGTGCCGGCGGCGATCGATTCGTACCGACCGACCAGGTCCTGCCCCCTGGCGAGCACCCCCTCCGGCAAGCTCACCGTTCCCGATGCCGCCGCCACAAGATCCACCCGCGCGTCGATCTCCCCCGCGAACTGGTCCAGCCGCCCCGCATCCGCCTCCGACCGCATGTCCACCAGCGTCACCACCACGTACCGCCCCCGGGGATACCGCTCATGCAGATCCCGGATCGTGTTCATGATCGTGTTGCCCGTCGAGAACTCGTCGTCGACCAGCACCAGCGGCCCGCTCCCCGCCAGCAACCCCCCGTCCTCCGGCAGCAGCAGGTGCGACGTCGCGTGCGAGTGCGCCTCCTCGAAGCCCCCCGCCCGCTCGACCCCCTCCACCGGCCGCCGGGTCGAGTGCAGGTACGTCACGTCGCCGACCCCGTCCGCGACCGAGTGGCCGAGCCCCGTCGCCGTCTCCGCGTACCCCAGGACGACGGCCGACTCGGCGTCGGTGCCGAGGAGTTCGCGGACCCGGCGGCCGAGGGCGAACCCGTGGCCGTACACGACCGACGGGAGCTGCGGCACGTGTTTGCCGAGGACGTTGGAGACCAGGAGGTGCGCGCGTTTGGGGTTGCGGCGCAGGGCGAGGCCCAGCATCTCCGGCAGGACCGCGTCCCCGGCCAGTTCCACGCCGAGCCGTTCGGACACCCAACCGCCGGACCAGACCGCGTCGTTCACATCGCTCCTCATGACGTCACCGAAAGACAGCACCGCAACACAGCCCCGCGCTCAGGCCGGTATCCCGGCCGCCAGCAGATCCACGAAGCCGACGTCCTCGTGGGCCACCCCGAACACCTCGGCGCGCAGCATCGTGCGCTCGGCCCAGGCGCGGTGGGGCTTCACCTCGTTCATCTTGTTCGTGTACGCCGAGCGCAGGACGCCCCCGCCGCCGCGCTCGGGGCGCAGGATGTCGGCGGCGTCGCTGTACTCCTCGTGGCTGACGACGGACAGCGCGTGGACGGCGGGGACGTGCGAGGGGTGGATGCAGGTCTTGCCGAGGAGGCCGTTCGCGTGGTCGAGGGAGATCTCGCGCAGCAGGCCGTCCATCGCGTGCTCGATGAGGCGTTCGCGCAGGTCGACGGCCTCGACCTCAAGGAAGGGGCTGGTGCGCAGCTGGGGTTTGAACATGCGCTGGGGGACGCGGAAGTACTCCCATACGGGGCCGGTGACGGTGAAGCCGGTGCCGTCGGCGCGGCCGAGCATGTTGACGACGTCGGCGATGACGGAGGCGACGATCTGGACGTCGTACGCGGTCATGTCGGGGGCGCGGCGCAGGCCGTAGGAGGAGCAGAAGTCGGTGACGCCGAGGCGCAGCGCGAGGACGCGGTCGCGGTACTTGTCGACGGCGCGGGCGATGCCCTCCAGGGCCTCGACGCGGGTCTCGCGGTACATCAGCTCGGGGGTCTCCAGGACCGGCATCCCGAACAGGCGGCGTCCGCAGGCGAGTTCGGCGGCGGTGAGGGCCTCCAGGAAGGCCGTGCCGCGTTCCTCGGTGAACTTGGGGAACACGAACCCGCTCAGCAGCCGGACGGAGTCGCCGAGGCGGCGGACCAGGTCGGGGATCTGGTCGGCCGTACGGACCCGGATGAACAGGAGGGGCAGATCGGCGGAGCGGCCGGCGAGGTCGGCGAACTGGCGGACGAGGTTCTCCTCGCCGGCGGGGACGTCCTCGTCGCCGATGGAGTCCTCCAGGCACAGGACCATGGAGACGACGCCCTGGGTGGCCTGCTTGATCACGTCGTCCGCGAGGCGGGGGCGGGTCGCCGGGCTGTAGAGCGTGGCGCCGAGGGCGGCGGACAGGAGGCGGGCCGGGGAGTCCGGGTCGAACGCGCAGGGTTCCTGGTGGAAGAGGCGTCGCCTCTCCGCGGGGGCGATGTGCCCGAAATGACGCATGTCTACCCCCGTGACGGACGGTAAGGATGGCGGATTCTGTGAAACAAGGTGACCGGTAATAGTACGTACCGATCGGTTCAAAAGTTCCCGCCGGGAATGAATTTCTGGTAACGCCACCCGGCACCTCCCGGTGGACTCCACGCCTCGGTTGTCCTGCTCAGCGGCGAGAGGGCAGGATGACGCCATGACGCACGCGATGCTGAAGGGGTCGAACGTCCCGCTCGAAGCCACCACGGTGCGCGCCGTGCTGCGCTGGACCCCCGGGCAGGGTGTTCCGAACGTCGATGCCTCCGCCCTTCTCCTGGGTTCCGACGGACGCGTGCGCTCCGACGAGGACTTCGTCTTCTACAACCAGCCCCGCCACCCCTCCGGCAAGGTCTGGCGGCTCGGCCAGAAGCGGGTCGCCGACGCGCTCACGGACACCATCCAGACCGACCTGGCCGGTGTCGAGTCCGTCGTCAGCCAGATCCTGCTGGTCGCCTCCGCGGACGGGGTCACCTTCGACCACGTCCGCTCCCTCCAGATCCTGCTGTACGACGCGAACCGCGCCGACTCCGACCCGCTCGCCGTCTTCGAGGTCCGCCCCGAGACCGGCGAGGAGACCGCCCTCATCTGCGGCGAGCTGTACCGCCGGGGCGAGGGCTGGAAGTTCCGCGCGATCGGCGAGGGCTACTCGAACGGCCTGGAGGGCCTCGCCGTCAACTACGGCATCTCGGTGGACGAGTCGGAGGCCGAGAACCCCGAGCACCCGGAGACCCCACCCCACGAGGAGCCCCCCGCGAGCCCCCAGACCTTCTCCCAGCCGCTCCCGCCGGAGCAGCCGACGACGACGCCCCCGCGGCAGCCGGCGTACGGCTACCCGGCCTCCCTCCCGACGTACGGCCAGGCGGCACCGGCGTACGGCTACCCGCAGGAGTTCACGATGCCGCCGCAGGGGCCGCAGTTCATCGGCCGGTAGGAACCCTCCCAGGGGCGGGCGGCTACTTCTCCGACTTGGCCTTGTACCCCCGCCCCCACTGCAGGCCCCACCCGTACAGCCGGTCCAGCTCCGCCTGGAAGCCGTACACGAAGCGCACCTCGCGCCGCACCATCAGCTCCCCCTTGACGTTCTCGATCATCACGACCGCGCAGGACCGCGCCTGGGGGTGCCGCTCGTCGAGGCCCACCTCTATGCGGGGCCCGTTGCTCGGGTAGAGCGTGACCATCGCGTGGGTACGGTCGAACGCCGGCGTCTGGTCGTAGATGTAGACGAACACCAGCAGCCGTTTGATCTGCTCGCGGTGGTCGAGGTTGACGTACATCGTCTCCCCCGACGCCGACCCGAACCGGTCGTCCCCGCTGAGCTGGACGTACGGCGGGTCGTTGACGTCCCCGAGCAGCCCGCCGAGGGGCTGTACGACGCCCTTGGAGCCGTCGGCGAGCTCGTACAGGCAGCCGAGGTCCAGGTCGACGTTGACCATGCTCTGGCTGTGGCCGACGACCTCCGGGGGCTTGAGCGCCTTGAAGGGGTGGCGCAGGAGGCTCTCGCGCTGCATGCCGCCGAAGTCGGAGGTGCGCATGCGCCAGGTCAGGTTGACGCGGAGGTTGCCGGTGGCCGCGCCCTGCTTCGTCAGGGAGACCTGGGGGTGCCGTTTGCTCAGCTCGATCGCGTTGCTCGCGGCGCTGCCCGAGTCGAAGTCGGCCGCGCGGCTGCCCAGCAGGCCGTCGAAGAAGCCCATCTCCCGCCCCATGTCCCTCTCGTAGAACCCCGCGTCGGTGAAATGCCCGGCGGGGCGGCCGTGTTCAACAGCCGCCCCGCCAAGTAGCTTTCCTCATCCGGAAGGTGATCACACACCGGTCCGGATGTCAGACGCCGGAGGAGACCTCCGCCTTCGCGTCGTCAGACCCCTCTTTTCCCTCGGCCGCCGCCAGCGCGCGGTTGCGGCGGACGGAGGACCAGAAGGACCAGGCGATCAGGACGACGCCGATGAGGCCGGTGATGACCTCGTTGATCTCGTACTGGATGGTGACCATGAGGAGGACGGCCAGCGCGCCGATCGCGTAGTGCGCGCCGTGCTCCAGGTAGACGTAGTCGTCGAGGGTGCCCTGGCGGACCAGGTAGACGGTCAGCGACCGGACGTACATGGCGCCGACGCCGAGGCCGACGGCCATCAGGACGATGTCGTTGGTGATGGCGAAGGCGCCGATCACGCCGTCGAAGGAGAACGACGCGTCGAGGACCTCCAGGTAGAGGAACATGAAGAACGCGGCGCGGCCGGCGAGCAGGATGACCGGCTTCTGCTTGCCGCTGCGCTTGGCCTCTTCCTCCGCCTCGTGCTCGCGCTCCTCCTCCTCTTCGAGCTTGCCCTCGAAGTATCCGGAGAGCCCGCCGACGACGAGGTAGGTGATGAGGCCGAGGATGCCGGAGAGCAGGACCGTCTCGGTCTTGTCGACGTGTCCGCCGCCGTGGATGTGGGCGTTGGGGGCGACCGTGAACGCGGCGGTCAGCAGGACGGCGAGCGCGATGCAGACCGACAGCATGTCGACCTTGCCGAGCTTGGCGAGCGGGCGCTCGATCCAGCCGAGCCACTTGATGTCCCGGTCCTCGAAGATGAAGTCGAGGAAGATCATCAGCAGGAACATGCCACCGAAGGCGGCGATCGACGCGTGCGCGTCGGTGACCAGCTCCTGGTAGCGGGTCTTGTCGTTCAGGGCGAGGTCGACGGCCTCGATCGGGCCCAGCTTGGCGCTGATGGCGACGATCACGACCGGGAAGACCAGGCGCATGCCGAACACCGCGATGAGCACGCCGACCGTGAGGAAGATGCGCTGCCAGAAGGCGTTCATCTTCTTCAGGATCCCGGCGTTGACCACCGCGTTGTCGAAGGACAGGGAGATCTCCAGAATGGAGAGGATCGCCACGATGCCGAGGCCGGTCCACCCGTCGTAGAGGACGCCGACGGCCAGGCCGATCGCGGTGACCGCGAAGGACCAGCCAAAGGTTTTCAGAAGCACTGGCTACCCAATCCGTAGGTACGGGTCTCCCCCGCGCCGTACTCGGCTTTACGAAACGTTGACTCCGAAGTCTAGAGCGATGCCCCGTAGACCAGATGCGTACCCCTGTCCAACCGCACGGAACTTCCACTCCCCCTGGTAGCGGTACAACTCACCGAAGATCATCGCGGTCTCGGTCGAAGCGTCCTCGGAGAGGTCGTAGCGGGCGAGTTCCTGGCCGTCGGCCTGGTTGACGACGCGGATGAACGCGTTCGCGACCTGGCCGAAGGTCTGGCCGCGCTCGTCGGCCTGGTGGATCGAGACCGGGAAGACGATCTTGTCCACGTTCGCCGGGACCTTCACGAGGTCGACGATCAGCGACTCGTCGTCGCCGTCGCCCTCGCCGGTCAGGTTGTCGCCGGTGTGCTCTACCGAGCCGTCCGGGCTCTTCAGCTGGTTGTAGAAGACGAACCACTCGTCGCCCAGGACCCGGCCGCTGTTGCACAGCAGGGCGCTGGCGTCGAGGTCGAAGGGGGCTCCGGTGGTGGAGCGCGCGTCCCAGCCGAGCCCGACCATCACCTGTGTGAGGTTCGGAGCGGCCTTGGACAGGGAGACGTTGCCTCCCTTGGCGAGCGTGACGCCCATGTTGCTGTCCTCCCCTGGTGGTGCTTCTGCTGGTTGTCCTGCGCTTCCGGCGCCGCCGGTAAACGGAGAGCGGCGCCGGGAACGCGGGAGCGGTTCGTCAGACGTTGACGCCGTAGTCCTGGGCGATGCCGCGCAGGCCCGAGGCGTAGCCCTGGCCGATCGCGCGGAACTTCCACTCCGCGCCGTGGCGGTACAGCTCGCCGAAGACCATCGCCGTCTCCGTCGACGCGTCCTCGGAGAGGTCGTAGCGGGCGAGCTCGGCCTCGCCGGCCTGGTTCACGACGCGGATGAACGCGTTGCGGACCTGGCCGAAGGACTGCTGGCGGTTCTCGGCGTCGTAGATCGAGACCGGGAAGACGATCTTGTCCACGTCGGCGGGGACGCCCGCGAGGTTGACCTTGATCTGCTCGTCGTCGCCCTCGCCCTCACCGGTGATGTTGTCGCCGGTGTGCTCGACCGAGCCGTCCGGGCTCTTCAGGTTGTTGAAGAAGACGAAGTTCGCGTCGCTGGCGACCTTGCCGGCCGAGTCCACCAGCAGGGCGCTGGCGTCCAGGTCGAAGTCGGTGCCGGTGGTGGTGCGGACGTCCCACCCCAGACCGACGATGACCGCGGTCAGGCCGGGGGCCTCCTTGGTCAGCGAGACATTGCCGCCCTTGCTGAGGCTGACTCCCACGAGTCCTCCATTGGGTTCCTGGGGCGGGGAGCCCCGTCGTGCTTCGGATATGCCGGATCAACGTTCCGATCCTAGTGACGGGTTCCCGGCGTCCGCAGGCCCTGACCCGGAGAAATCACAGGGTGTCGAGGGCCTTCACGTACGCGCCGAGGTCCCGGGCGTCCGGCAGGGCGTTGACGACCGTCCAGCGGACGACGCCCTCCTTGTCGATGACGAACGTGCCGCGTACGGCGCAGCCCTTGTCCTCGGCGAACACGCCGTACGCGCGCGAGACCTCGCCGTGCGGCCAGAAGTCGCTGAGCAGCGGATATTCCAGCCCCTCCTGCTCCCCGAACACCCGCAGCGTGTGGATCGAGTCGTTGGACACCGCGAGCACCTGGGTGTCCCGGTCCTCGAACCTCGGCAGGTTGTCCCGCACCTCGCACAGTTCGCCGGTGCACACGCCGGTGAACGCGAAGGGGTAGAAGAGCAGCACGACGTTCTTGCGCCCCCGGAACTCGGAGAGCGTCACGGTCGCGCCGTGGTTGTCCTTGAGCTCGAAGTCCGGAGCCTTCTCGCCGACCTGGATCGCCATCGGGATCTTTCCCTTCGGTGGGCTGTTCGGGGGATCACAGCGTACGGGGAAGGGGTGCGGGGAGACCGGGAGGGGCCGTGGGCCGGGGCGCGCGGGAGAGCGGGCCGGCGTGGGCCGGCGTGGGCCGGAGAGGGCCGGCGTGGGCCGGAGAGGGTTGTGGGGGTCCGGCAGGACCGTGACGGTGGCCCGGCGGCACCTCGGCAGAGTGCTGAGCCTTGCCTCCGGCAGATCTTGCCCCCGGCGGAGCCTCGCGCCGGCAGCATCCCGGCCGCCCGGCGAGGTGCCGCCCTCGGCGGGGTCGTGATCGCCCTGCGGGGTTCTCGGCAGCGTGCGGGGCCTCGCCTCCGACGAATCTTGCCCCCAGCGGCATCCTGGCCACCCAGCGAGACTCATCCCCGGCAGCATCCCGGCCGCCCGGCGAGGTGCCGCCCTCGGCGGGGTCGTGATCGCCCTGCGGGGTCTCGGCAGCGCGCGGGGCCTCGCCTCCGGCGGATCTTGCCCCCAGCGGCATCCTGGCCATCCAGCGGGGCTGGGTCCCGGCATCATCGCGGTCGCCCTGCGAAGGGGCGGCGGCGGAGGGAAGCCTGAGGCCCGGATGCGGGTGCGGCGTCTCCCCGGAGGGGGCCGCACCCGCTTGCCTCAGCTGGTGGAGGGCCTCACTTCTTGCCGGCCTTCGGGGGGAGGAGGCGCGTCGCCACCCAGTCCTTCCCCGCGTTGATGCTCTTGGACTGCGACAGTCCGGCCGTCTGCGCGGCGTCGTTGATGTCGCTCGGCTCGATGTAGCCGTCCCGGCCGGTCTTCGGGGTGAGGAGCAGGATCGTGCCCGCCTCCTCCAGGTACCCGATGGCGTCGACGAGCGAGTCCGTCAGGTCACCGTCGTCGTCCCGGAACCAGAGCACGACGGCGTCAGCGACGTCGTCGTAGTCCTCGTCCACCAATTCGGCGCCGGTGGCTTCCTCGATGGCCTCGCGGAGCTCCTGGTCTACGTCCTCGTCGTAGCCGATCTCCTGGACCACCTGGGCGGGCTGGAAACCCAGCCGCACGGCCAGGCTCGTCTCCGCGTGGTCCGCGGTCGCGCTCACGGTCTGCCTCCTGATCATGTTCTTTCGATGACAACTCGGCCACGCGTACGCGCGTGGTGTTGGCCGTAGTCCACACGGGCGGGGCGGATCGCGCAAGTACCCGGCGGTTCGGACCGCCTAAACGGTGACGATCCGGGCCGTGTCGCCGCAACTCCCGTCATGCTTTCCACGGCAAAGGTGACACACACCACACCTTTCTGCCCTGTTTGCGCGTTTGGAAATCGCCGACTCGCAGAAGGTGACCGTTACCCCGGTGTACACCCCAGGGGTTACCTCGCGGTAGAGATGACGTTTGACGCCCCGAGGTACACGATGGGGAGCGGTGTGGCAGCAGGCCCAGGGCCCCCGCAGGCCCTCCGACACGTAAGGAACAGCGTGGCTTCCGGATCCGATCGCAATCCGATCATCATTGGCGGCCTTCCGAGTCAGGTTCCTGACTTCGATCCCGAGGAGACGCGGGAGTGGCT
Source organism: Streptomyces sp. 4F14 (assembly GCF_048159485.1). Lineage (NCBI taxonomy): Bacteria > Bacillati > Actinomycetota > Actinomycetes > Kitasatosporales > Streptomycetaceae > Streptomyces > Streptomyces sp. 4F14. The sequence goes on along the minus strand of NZ_JBLRVY010000017.1, from coordinate 162,699 downwards.
CGACTCCCTCGACGCCGCCATCGACGAGCGGGGCCGCGAACGCGCCCGCTACCTGATGCTGAGGCTCATCGAGCGGGCCCGTGAGAAGCGCGTCGCCGTCCCCGAGATGCGCAGCACGGACTACGTCAACACGATCCCCACCAAGAGCGAGCCGTTCTTCCCGGGCAACGAGGAGATCGAGCGCAAGATCCTCAACGCGACCCGCTGGAACGCGGCCGTCATGGTCTCGCGCGCCCAGCGCCCCGGCATCGGCGTCGGCGGCCACATCGCGACGTTCGCGTCCTCCGCGTCCCTGTACGACGTCGGCTTCAACCACTTCTTCCGCGGCAAGGACGAGGGCGACGGCGGCGACCAGGTCTTCTTCCAGGGCCACGCCTCCCCCGGCATCTACGCCCGCGCGTTCCTCCTCGACCGCCTCTCCGAGCAGCATCTCGACGCGTTCCGCCAGGAGAAGTCCCGCGCCCCGTACGGTCTTTCGTCGTACCCGCACCCCCGTCTGATGCCGGACTTCTGGGAGTTCCCGACCGTCTCGATGGGCCTCGGCCCGATCGGCGCGATCTACCAGGCCCGCATGAACCGCTACATGCACGCCCGCGAGATCGCCGACACCTCGAAGTCCCACGTGTGGGCGTTCCTCGGCGACGGCGAGATGGACGAGCCGGAGTCGCTGGGCCAGTTGACGATCGCCGCCCGCGAGGGCCTCGACAACCTGACCTTCGTCGTCAACTGCAACCTCCAGCGCCTCGACGGGCCGGTACGCGGCAACGGCAAGGTGATCCAGGAGCTGGAGTCCGTGTTCCGGGGCGCCGGCTGGAACGTCATCAAGCTGATCTGGGACCGCAGTTGGGACCCGCTGCTCGCGCAGGACCGCGACGGCATCCTCGTCAACCGGATGAACACGACGCCGGACGGCCAGTACCAGACGTACGCCACCGAGTCCGGCGCCTACATCCGCGACCACTTCTTCGGCGACGACCAGCGGCTGCGGGCGATGGTCGAGGGCATGACCGACGACCAGATCCTGCACCTCGGGCGCGGCGGGCACGACCACCGGAAGATCTACGCCGCGTTCAAGGCCGCCGTCGAGCACACGGGCCAGCCGACGGTCATCCTCGCGAAAACAGTCAAGGGCTGGACCCTCGGCCCCAACTTCGAGGGCCGCAACGCCACCCACCAGATGAAGAAGCTGACGGTCGCCGATCTCAAGGGCTTCCGCGACCGCCTCCATCTCCCCATCTCCGACCAGCAGTTGGAGTCCGGCCTGCCGCCGTACTACCACCCGGGCCGGGACTCGGAGGAGATCCAGTACATGCACGACCGCCGCACCTCGCTCGGCGGGTACGTCCCGACGCGCGTCGTGCGCGCGAAGCCGCTCGCACTGCCCGACGACAAGGCGTACGCGACCGTGAAGAAGGGCAGCGGCCAGCAGTCCATCGCCACCACCATGGCGTTCGTCCGGCTGCTCAAGGACCTCATGCGGGACAAGGAGTTGGGCCGCCGGTTCGTCCTCATCGCGCCCGACGAGTACCGCACCTTCGGCATGGACTCCTTCTTCCCGAGCGCGAAGATCTACAACCCGCTCGGCCAGCAGTACGAGTCCGTCGACCGTGAACTCCTGCTCGCCTACAAGGAGTCGCCGACCGGCCAGATGCTCCACGACGGCATCTCCGAGGCGGGCTGCACGGCGTCCCTGATCGCGGCGGGCTCCGCGTACGCCACCCACGGCGAACCGCTCATCCCCGTCTACGTCTTCTACTCGATGTTCGGATTCCAGCGCACCGGCGACCAGTTCTGGCAGATGTCGGACCAACTCGCGCGCGGATTCGTCCTCGGCGCGACCGCCGGGCGCACGACCCTGACCGGCGAGGGCCTCCAACACGCCGACGGCCACTCCCAGTTGCTCGCCTCTACGAACCCCGGGTGTGTCGCCTACGACCCCGCGTACGGGTACGAGATCGCCCACATCGTCCAGGACGGCCTGCGCCGGATGTACGGGCCCGACAGCGAGGACGTCTTCTACTACCTCACCGTCTACAACGAGCCCCTCCAGCACCCGGCCGAGCCCGACGACGTGGACGTCGAGGGCATCCTCAAGGGCATCCACCGCGTCTCCTCCGGCACGGCGGGCTCAACTCCGGCCCAGATCCTCGCCTCCGGCGTGGCCGTCCCGTGGGCTCTCGAAGCGCAGCGCATCCTCGCCGAGGAGTGGGACGTCCGCGCCGACGTCTGGTCCGCCACCTCCTGGAACGAACTGCGCCGCGAGGCCGTCGACGTCGAACGCCGCAACCTCCTGCACCCCGAGGAGGACGCCCGCGTCCCTTACATCACCCGCAAACTCACCGGCTCCGAGGGCCCGTTCGTCGCCGTCTCCGACTGGATGCGCTCGGTCCCCGACCAGATCGCCCGCTGGATCCCCGGCACGTACCAGTCCCTGGGCGCGGACGGCTTCGGCTTCGCGGACACGCGGGGCGCGGCCCGGCGGTTCTTCCACATCGACGCCCAGTCGATCGTGCTGGGGGTTCTGACGGAGCTGGCGAAGGAGGGGAAGGTGGAGCGGTCGTCCCTCAAGCAGGCGATCGACCGGTACCAACTGCTGGACGTGGCGGCTGCCGATCCCGGGGCGGCGGGGGGCGACGCGTAGAAGGGCGAACCGGGGAACGGGTGGGGGCCGGCAAAGAGGTCGAGGCCGGGCCGTCGGCGCCGGGCCGTCGGCGAGGCCCTACATCCACCCGTTCCCCGGCGTCCCGGCGAGCCACAGCACGGCCAGCACGGTGTCCAGCCCGCCCAGAATCACCGCGACGAGCGGCGCGACGGCCCTGGAGGCCCACCGCCGCCCCATGGCCAGCCACCCGCACACCATGGCCACCGGCCCCAGCACGATCCCGAGCACGAAGAACCCGGCAACCGCGCACACCACCCCCGCGATCCCGAGCGTCACACGATCCGGCCCACCCCGTGACCCCATCCGGCCACGTGAGCGGGGGTGTTTACGTGTCCCGTGCCCAAACCCCGACATGAGTCAACTCCCTTGTCCATGGGGTCGCTTCAGGGTGCCGGGTACCCGCCGGGACTGATTCATTCCTCCCTAGCGGCTCCCTGCGGCCACACGACATCGACCGGCACCCCACCCTCCCGCGCCTCCACCACGGTGTCGGCGGTCCCCCCGCCCTTCCCGCTCGGCGGCACCCCGTCCCAGACGGCGACGAGCCGCTCGGCCCGCTGGACGAGCACGGCGTTGGCAGCCTCGTACGCATGCCAGTCGGCGGTCTCGTACGGCAGCACCAGAACCTCGTCGGCGGCCTCGACGAGCGCCGCGTGGTCGGGCTTGACCTTGTTCGCGCGGTAGTCCTGGGACGGCACGACAACGACGAGCCGCCCACCGAGAGCGAGCACGGCCTCGGCGAACAAGGAGTCCGCCCCCTTGGCGATACACGAAACCCCAACAAGCTCCCCGCCGTCGGTGTACCCCTTGAGCAACTCCCCCAGCGCGTCCCGCACCAGCGGCACGCTCGCCTCGGTCAGATCCATGTGCCCGGTCACCGCGATCGTGGTCATGTCTCTCCTTCAGCCGCTGTAGTTTCCAAGCGTGCTGGAAACCATCGTGCTGGACGTAGGTGAGACTCTCACCCGAGACGACCGCTACTGGGGAGCATGGGCCGACTGGCTGGGCATCCCCCGCCACACGCTCTCCGCACTCGTCGGTGCCGTGGTGGCCCAGGGCCACGACAACGCGGAAGCGCTACGGCTCGTACGCCCCGGCATCGACATCGGGGCCGAGTACCGCAGACGCGCGGAGGCAGGCCAGGGCGAGCACCTGGAGGAGGCGGACCTCTACGACGACGTCCGTCCCGCGCTGACCGCACTCCGCGAGGCAGGCGTACGCGTGATCGTCGCGGGCAACCAGACCGCACTCGCCGGAGACCTGCTCCGCGCCCTGAACCTCCCGGCGGACCTCATCGCCACGTCGGAGGAATGGGGTACGGCGAAACCCCGACCAGCCTTCTTCGAACAGGTGCTGAAGGTGTCCCAAGCACCCGCCGACCGCACCCTCTACGTCGGCGACCACCCGGCCAACGACATCTTCCCCGCCAGAGCGGCCGGGTTGAGAACGGCACACCTGCGACGCGGCCCATGGGGCCACCTCTGGGCCGACGCCCCCGAAGTCGTCGAGGCGGCGGACTGGCGGATCGACAGCCTCGCGCAACTCGTCGACATCGCGAGGCAGTGACGCACACAACCCCCAGTGCCCCGGAAGGCGTTCGGGCCGATTCCATGCACGAAGTGTTCCTGCGCGAGTACGGTTCGCGGTGGTTGCACCGAGCCAGGAGCCAGCATGTCCGCACACGTCCGAGGTGGAGTGGGTGGTCGCGTCGCCTACTACCGCAGCGTCATGCGACCCAAGATGTCCCAACAGGATCTCGCAAACGCCGCGCATCTGTCCCTGGGGACGATCTGCAAGATCGAGCAGGGTGAACGCGGCGTCGGGGATTCGGCGTTGGAGACGATCGCGGACGCCCTCGGCGTGGACCCTTTTCTGCTCCTCTTCGGACGCAACGCCCCGCGGACCGCCGTCCATGCCGCACTGCCGACGCTTTCCGCCACGTTAGCCATGCAAGAGATCCCGGAGGACGGCCCGGTACGTCCTTTGCCGGAGCTGCGTACCGATGTCGAGGCCACTGTGGACTGGAGGCTCACGGCGCACTACACCCGTATCGCCCGGCGCCTGCCCGACCTGCTGGCCGAACTCGCCCGCGCCCGCCACCGGTTCAGCGGCCCCGACCGAGCGGCACTCGCGGCTCTGCTGGTCACGGCATACCGCTCGGCGGACGCCGCCGCCTTCGAAGCGGGCGCCTGGGACCTCTCCGCCCGGCTGGTCGATCTCATGCGCCATGTCGTTCCCGACGCCGACGACCCCTTGCTGACGGCCTCCGTGGCCTATGTGCGCACCGAGACGTTCTTCGCCGCGTCCGCCCATGCGGCGGACCTGCGGGCTCTGGAGCAGGCACTCGACGCGGCCCCGGCACCGACCACGGCAGATCGGTCCGCTGCCCGGGGAGCACTCCATATGAGAGCAGCGGTGATCGCTGGTCGGGCGTTCGATCTCGCCGCTACGCAAATGCACCTGGCCGAGGCCCGCGCCCTCGCCGACCAACTCCCCGAGGCCGTGTACCACGGCACCGCGTTCGGCCCCGACTCCGTACGTGTCCACGAAGTCTCCGTCGCCGTCAGCCTCGGTCACGACCATGTCGGCAAAGCCCTGGAAGTGGCACGCAAGGGGAAACCTCCGACCAGCCTTCCCGCAGAGCGCCGGAGCGGTTTCTACATCGACCTGGCCCGAGCGCATCTGTGGTCAGGGCAGGCCGCCGGGCACGCCTTCGAGGCGCTCAAGGTGGCCCGCCACATCGCGCCCCAGCACACCCGGGAGCACCCGTGGGTCCGCGAGGACGCCGGAACTCTCCGACGCCTCGAACGGGCCGACTCCGAGGCCCTCACCTCATTCGCCGAATGGTGTTCCGCCGTCTGACCGCGGTGTACCCCTCACAGGGGTACTTGTAGCTGCCGCTCACCGTCACCATCTGTCGCACGTACAGAACAGGCAGACGGGACCAGGAATGGCGAACGCACTCATACCCGCGCCGACCCCGCGTGGCGCGTGGCCGTCGAGGCGACTCCCCGCGAACTCTTCGTCGACACCGCGCTCTTCCGGCCCGTCGGAGCCACGTGGGAACCCCTGCACCGGGCCAGGACGACCGAGGACGAGTGGCTGCGTCTCGTCTGCTCCGACACCACCTGGGTGACTCAGGTGGACGGCATCGACGCGGCCGACACCGCTGCGGCGCGGTCCGGGAACCCCACATCGTCATCGACTCTCCCCTCCCTGGTGATCCGCACCCTTGAGGCGGCCGGCATCAAGGACGGCGACCGGGTCCTGGAGATCGGTACCGGAACCGGCTACTCCACGGCCGTCCTGTGCCATCGGCTGGGCGAGGAGAACGTCACCTCTGTCGAGTACGACCCTGGACTGGCCGCCCATGCGGCCGAGCACCTGCGCCGTGCCGGGTACGCCCCCACCCTGGTCACCGGTGACGGCCTGCAAGGGCACCAGGAAGGCGCCGAATACGACGCAGTCGTAGCGACGTGCGCCGTCCGGTCCGTCCCCCGCCCTTGGCTGTGGCAACTGAGGGACGGCGGATCCATCACCACGACCCTCAGCGGCTGGATGCTCGCCTCAGGGCTGATCCGCCTCACCCTGGACGACGAAGGGACGGCCACCGGCCGTTTCGAGCGGGACCACGTCTCCTACATGCTCGCCCGCCCCCACGAACGCCCGCCTCGCCCCCTGTTCCACCGGCTCTCCGGCGACGTCCGCGCCACCCGAGCAGATCCCGGCGTCCTCCAGGACTGGACAGGACTGTTCGTCGCACAACTGGCCGCCCCGTCCGCCGAGTTCCGGACCGCGGGCGTCAGCGGTGACGTCGTCCTGTCGGACGTGGCCACCGGGTCCCAGGCGTGGACCGACTCCGCGTCGGCAGAAGTGCACCAGCACGGACCACTGCGCCTGTGGGGCCAGGTCGAGAACGCCCTCAGGACCTGGCAGGCAGCGGGAGCACCCGATCAGACGGCCTTCGGCATGACGGTCACCGACGAGACCCAGACCGTCTGGCTCGGCGCCCCGGACGGACCGAGCTGGATGCTCCCAGCCTGACAGGCCCCGCCCCTACAGCTCCGCCAGCAGCTCCGCCTTCTTCGCCGAGAACTCCTCGTCCGTGACGAGCCCCGCCTCGTGCAGCTCCCCCAGGTGCCGGATGCGCTCGGCGACGTCCGCCGGGTCCCGCCGGGCGGGCGCCGCGACGACCGCCGCCGGCTTCTGCCCGCGTACGGCGGCCAGGACGGCGGCGGCGAACGGCAGCGACTCGTGCACCGGCCCGTACCCGAGCCCGAAGACGACGGCCGCGGGGTCCTGGTCGGGCTGGACGGCGACGGGCGACGCCTCGCCGCGCAGCAGCCGCAGATGCCCCTCGAAGACCTCCGGCGAACGCCATTCGACGCCGGTCAGCTCGGAGACGGGGAAGGACTGGTCGCCGGCCTTCCACTTCGCGGAGGACGCGCCGGTCCAGAACCAGCGGAAGCGGACGCCGCGGCCGTCGAAGGACGCCTTCGCGTCGTACGCCTTGAAGGAGAGCGGCACCTCGGGGGCCTCGACGAGGAACCGTTCCGCCGGGCCCGACCTGGTCAGCAGCCCCCGTACCTCCTCGGCGTAGTACTCCGCGAGGGCGTCGCGCTCGGCGGGCAGGACGAGCCGGTAGGGGTCGGAGCCCTCCTTGAGCTGGCCCTCGGCCGCCGCGAGCAGCGGATCGGCGCCCTCGCGCAGGTCGAGCCGGAGAACGACCGTCCCGCGCCTGCCGGGGGACAGGGACACGCCCTCGACCGCCGCGAGCGGGATACGCCGTTCACCGAGCGCCGAGAACAGCTTCGGCGCCCGCATCCCCCGTTCGTAGCGGATGAGCACGGAGTCGGACTCGAACTCCCAGGCGGCATGCGAACCGGCCAGTACATCACCCATGCGGCTCATCGTATGCGGGACCCGCATCTTCGTCCCCTCCCTGCGCACACCGCAGTTCCTGCTGTTTCTACGCGCGTCCGGCCGTGGTAGTGGCGGACAAACCCGCCCGGCAGGCCGTGTCATCGTCGGCGCACACCACCGATCGGTACGCGCCAGTCCCGATCTCGGCGAAATTGCGCAGCGAGTCCGTGCCGGGCTCGAAGTACCCGGCGTGCCCGCGCGCCTGCTTCGCCGCGAGCCGCCGCGCCCCGAACCCCACCGACACGGGGTCCTCACCGTGCCCGAGCCCGCCGAGCTCCAGGTACGGCACGTCCTGGATCCAGTCGTCCGCGTCCCGCATCGCCCACACGCGCGCGGAGGTGTGCAGGTGGGACGCCTTCTCGACCCGCATCCCCGGGCTCCCGGCGACCGCTATGTCGGCGACCCGCGCGGGCATGGCGTGCGCCGCGACCCCGCAGACGACCGAGCCGTAGCTGTGGCAGAACAGCGAGACCGGCGCCTTCCCGGGCAGCGCCCGCAGCAGCGCGTTCAGACGTACGGCGCCGTCCTCGGCGCGCATCGCGGTCGCCGACTCGATGCCGAGCCCGGCGGGGGCGGTGTAGTCGGCCCACGCGATCACGGCCGTGCCGGTCCGGGGGCTGACGGCGCGCTCCGCCGCGTACAGGGCCTGCGCCATGCCGACGGGGGCCCGGTACTTGCTGACCGTCCGCTCGAAGGTCAGCAGGTCGGTGTCCACGCCCGGGACGACGACGGAGACCCTGGCGGCGCTCGTCAGGTCGCCGAACACCTCGGCGGCCCGGCCGCTGCCCTCGGGATCGAAGGCGAGGATCTGCCGCCCGCCCCCGGCCATCGCCTCGAAGCGGTGCATACGGCGGCCCGCCTCGCGCTGGCCGTCGGCGGTGAGCCGGGGGTCGTGCATGCGTTCGGCCTCGACGGCGGCGGCCTGGCCGAGCGCGATGCGGTTGGCGCGGTAGCGCAGCCTGACCGGGGCGCCGTTCATGTTGCCGACGGCCAGCGGATAGGTGTGCGCGAGGCTGTTGCGCTCGGGAGCGGTGAGCGCGGCGAAGAAGCGGGCCAGGCGGGCGGGCGCCTGGTCGGGGTCCGGGAGGAGGCGGCCGTCGAGGAAGCCGTGCCGCCACGCGGAGCGGGAGGCTTCGAGGGCGCTGTCGGAAGGCTGGGAGCGCAGAGCGGTCCAGCCGGTCGTCGACAGCATCACGAAGACCACGGCCAGCGCGAGCAGTGCGCGCCAGACGCCGATCTGGGGAGAGGAGTCGAAGGAAGTCACTGAGGGGACACACTAGGAGAACGAAAGGGTCTCGGGGGCCCCGAGTGACAGGGATCACGTTTCGGTCACCGAGCGCCTGGGAAGCGCTTCGAACAGCCAACTCCCGCCCGCCATCAGCCCTTTCGCCAGACGCCGATCAGCTCGGGTCCCACCTGATCGAGGTACAGCGCGGTCCGCTCCCGCATCGCCGCCAGGTCCGTCCCCTCCTCCCCGGCCCAGCCGCGCTCCGCGACCCGGATCACCCCGCTGAACAGCGCGACGACCAGGCGCGGCCGGGGGTCCGTGGCGAGGTTCGTCCGCTCGCGCTCCGCGATGATCCCCGCGATGTGCTCCTCCAGCTCCGCCGAGCGCCGCAGATGCGCCGCGAACAGGGCGGGCGTCTCCTCGATCGTGCGGTAGCCGTGCGTGTACAGCTCCATCGGTACGACGCGTTCGATCGCCTCGTCCATCGTGCCGAGGCTCTCCTTGAGGGCCTCGCGCATCGCCTCGAAGGGGTGTTCATGGGGCGGGCGCTCCAGCAGGCACTCCACGAAGTGCTCCTCCGCGATGCGGGGGACGAACAGGGCGACGTCCTCCTTGCTCGCGAAGTAGCGGAAGAAGGTGCGCTGCGAGACCTCGACGGCGGCCACGATCTCGTCGACGGTCGTGCGGTCGAAACCCTGGGTCGTGAAGAGCGCGAGCGCGGCTCTGACCAGGGCGTCTCTCGTGTGCTGTTTCTTGCGCTCGCGCAGTGTTCTCATACGTGTCAGTCACCGGCTTGTGAATCGGTTCGTCAATTGTCAGTGGCTGTCACTAGCGTAGGAGGCATGACTAGTCAGACCACCCTCGAAGCGGCGGGCCACGGGGACGGGGCACCGACGGCCCCGGCGGGCTCGCCGCCCGGCGCGGGGCTGCGCGGCCACCCCTGGTTCACGCTGATCACCGTCGCGGTCGGGGTCATGATGGTCGCCCTCGACGGCACCATCGTGGCCATCGCCAACCCCGCCATCCAAAAGGACCTCGGCGCGACGTTCGCGCAGGTCCAGTGGATCACGAACGGCTACTTCCTCGCCCTCGCGGTGTCCCTCATCACCGCGGGCAAACTCGGCGACCGCTTCGGCCATCGCCAGACCTTCCTGATAGGCGTGGCCGGTTTCGCCCTCGCCTCCGGCGCGATCGGCCTCTCCTCCAGCGTCTCCGCCGTCGTCGTCTTCCGCGTCCTGCAAGGGCTGTTCGGGGCGCTGCTCATGCCGGCCGCGCTCGGCCTGCTGCGGGCCACCTTCCCCGCCGAGAAGCTGAACATGGCGATCGGCATCTGGGGCATGGTCATCGGGGCGTCCACCGCGGGCGGGCCGATCCTCGGCGGGGTGCTCGTCGAGCACGTCAGTTGGCAGTCGGTGTTCTTCATCAACGTGCCCGTCGGAGTCATCGCCCTCGCCCTCGGCGTGACGATCCTCCTCGACCACCGCGCGGAAAACGCGCCGCGCTCCTTCGACCTCCCCGGCATCGGGCTCCTCTCCGGCGCCATGTTCTGCCTCGTCTGGGCCCTCATCAAGGCGCCCGAGTGGGGCTGGGGCGGCGGGCTCACCTGGGCGTTCCTCGCGCTGGCCATCGCCGGGTTCGGAGCCTTCGCCTTCTGGGAGACCAAGGTCAAGGAGCCGCTGATCCCGCTCGGCCTCTTCCGCTCCGTACCGCTCTCCGCCGGCGTGGTCCTCATGGTCCTCATGGCCATCGCCTTCATGGGCGGCCTCTTCTTCGTGACGTTCTACCTCCAGAACGTCCACGGTCTCAGCCCCATCGACGCCGGGCTCCACCTCCTCCCGCTCACCGGGATGATGATCGTCGGCTCCCCGCTCGCGGGCGCGATGATCACGAAGTTCGGCCCCCGGGTGCCCCTCGCCGGGGGCATGGCCTGCACCGCCCTCGCCATGTACGGCGTCTCCACCCTCGACACCGACACCGGCAGCCTCGCCATGTCCACCTGGTTCGCCCTCCTCGGCCTCGGCCTCGCGCCGGTCATGGTCGGCGCGACCGAGGTCATCGTCGGCAACGCGCCCATGGAGCTCTCCGGCGTCGCCGGCGGCCTCCAGCAGGCCGCCATGCAGATCGGCGGCAGCCTCGGTACGGCCGTCCTCGGCGCGGTCATGGCCTCCAAGGTCGACAGCGCGCTGCCGGACAACTGGAAGGCCGCCGGGCTCCCCGAGATGACCCCGGCCCAGCTCGACCAGGCGGCCGAGGCGGTCCAGGTCGGCGCGGCTCCCGTCGCCCCCGGTACGCCGGACGCCGTCGCCGCGAAGATCGCCGACGTCGCCCACGACACGTTCATCTCCGGCATGAGCCTCGCCTCGCTGGTGGCCGCCGGGGTCGCGGTGTTCGCGGTGCTGGTGGCGCTGCTGACGAAGCGGGGGGCCAACGCGGACGCCGCCGGGGGTGGGGTGCACATCTGACATTCACCTGACGCCCAGTCAACTCCCTCCCTGTCAACGAAACTGACGCAACGTCAAGGAAGTTCCCCAATCAGGGTGACTTTGCTAAAGCTCCCTCGCGCACGGTTCGCGGCGCGCGTCACAGTGGGTCAGGCCCAGGGCTGTGGCGCGCTGCCGGAGGGGGATAGCGCGCCGCGGCCCTGGGCGGGGGCGTGCTTCAGGGCCCGGGTTCGCGTACGGGGTGTCGATCTCGCGGGCCCGCGCCTCGCCCTACACCGAGTAGTACTGGATCTTCCGGTTCAGCACCGCCAGCGTGCCGTTCAGCTCCGCGATCCGGGCCTGGACGTCCCTGCGTGTCGACTCCAGCAGCTCCCGCCGCTCCCCGAACGTGCTCTCGCCCTCCCGGGCCAGCTCCGCGTACCGCACCATGTCCGCGACCGGCATCCCCGTCAGGCGCAGCTTGGTCACGAAGTCCAGCCAGTCCAGGTCGCGGTTGCAGTAGCGGCGCTGGCCGGTGTGGGAGCGGTCGACGTGGTCGAGGAGTCCGATCCGCTCGTACCAGCGCAGCGTGTGCGCGGTGAGGCCGGTGAGCGCGACGACCTCGCTGATCGTGTAGCTGTCCTGGCCGTCGGGGCGGGGGTGGGGCGGCGGGGGTGCTGCGCAGACGTCGACAGGGGCTTCGATGGTCAGGGGCGAGGTCTGCATCACCGTCATACCCCCAAGCTATGACCTTGGAGTGGGCTCGAAGCAAGCGGAAACAGTAAGAATCGCGAAGGTAGGCTCGCCGCATGTCCCTGAGCAGCCTCGCCCTGATCGAGAACTGGCCGGTGCCCACCGCCGCGGCGGGTGTGGTCCGCGCCGACGGTGCGGTCCTCGGCACCCACGGCCCGACCGCCCACCGCTTCCACCTCGCCTCGGTCACCAAGCCGCTCGCCGCGTACGCCGCGCTGGTCGCGTACGAGGAGGGGGCGATCGACCTCGACGAACCGGCGGGGCCGCCCGGGGCGACCGTACGGCATCTGCTCGCCCACACCTCCGGGCTCGCCTTCGACGAACACCGTGTGATGGCCCCGCCCGGCGACCGGCGCCTCTACTCCAACGCCGGTTTCGAGCAGCTCGGCGACCACATCGCGAAGGCGACGGAGATCCCGTTCCCGGAGTATCTGCGCCAGGCGGTGCTGGAGCCGCTGGGCATGGCGGACACGGTACTGGAGGGCTCGCCGGCGAAGGACGGCGTCTCCACCGTCGCGGACCTTCTCCGGTTCGCGGCGGAGGTGCAGGCGCCCCGACTCCTGGACCCCCGTACGGTGTTGGACGCGATGACCGTCCAGTTCCCCGGCACGAAGGGCGTGTTGCCGGGCTACGGCCACCAGAACCCCAACGACTGGGGCCTCGGCTTCGAGATCCGCGGCGCCAAGTCCCCGCACTGGACGGGAAGTTCGTCGTCGGCGCGGACCTTCGGGCACTTCGGCCAGTCCGGTACGTTCCTGTGGATCGACCCGGACGCGGGGCTCGCCTGCGTGGCGCTCACCGACCGCCCCTTCGGCTCCTGGGCGGCCGAGGTGTGGCCCGCGTTCACGGACCGGGTGCTCGGGGAGACCAAGGCCTGACAACCCCTCCGCTAACCTCGTCCCCACACGACTCGGTGATCTCGGGGGAGCGATGGGCGCGGGGCAACAGGACGGCCGTTTCGAGGTGTTGGAGGCCGGTGACCCCGAAGTCGTGGGGCCCTACCGGCTGTCCGCGCGGCTGGGGGTCGGCGGCATGGGCGCCGTCTACCTGTCCCACACGCCCGGCGGGCATCCGGTCGCGCTGAAGACCGTACGCCCCGAACTCGCCGAGAACCCGGAGTTCAGGCGGCGCTTCCGGCAGGAGGTGGAGGCGGCCAAGCGGGTGCAGGGGTTCTACACGGCGCCCGTCCTGGACTACGACGTGACGGGCGACCGGCCCTGGCTGGTCACCGCCTATGTCGCGGGCCCGAGCCTCGCGGCGGCCGTCGGCAGGCACGGGCCCCTCCCGCTGCCGTCGGTCCTGCTGCTGCTCGCCGGTGTCGCGGAGGCGCTGAGCGCGATCCACGGCGCGGACGTCGTGCACCGGGACCTCAAGCCGTCGAACGTGCTGCTCGCGGCGGACGGCCCGCGGGTCATCGACTTCGGCATCGCCCGCGCCTCGGACGCGACGGCCCTCACGGGCACCGGCGTCTCCCCCGGCACCCCGGCGTTCATGTCCCCCGAGCAGGCGGCCGGCAAGCCGGTCACCCCGGCGTCGGACGTCTTCGCCCTCGGCCAGATCGCGGTGTTCGCGGCGACGGGGCGGGGCGCGTACGGCGAGGGCTCGGCGCACGCGCTGCTGTACCGGATCGTCCACGAGACCCCCGACCTCACCGGCCTCCCGCCCGAACTGGCCTTCATAGCAAGGTGCTTGGACAAGGAGCCCGGCAACCGCCCCACCCCGGCGGAGGTGATCGCCCTGTGCCAGCAGGCGTCCTCCACCCCGCTGCGCCAGTCCGGGGACTGGCTCCCGGCGGCGGTCGGCGCGGAGATCCCCACGGCGACACCCGAGCCGTACGGCGCCCCGCCCGCACCCCGACCGCCGACCCAGCCACCGACCCACCCGGCGTACGCCCCGCCCCGCCCCTACAGCCCCACCCACCTCAGCCCGGCCCCGGCGCCCGCACCCGCCCCCTTCCCTGCCTGGCGTCCCCCGTACCCCCCGCCCCCGCCCCGCCGCAACAAGCTCTGGCGGGTGATCGCGATCGGCGCCTGTGTCGTCATCCCCCTCGCCTTCTGGGGCGCCGAGGTGCTCCTGAACCTCGACGACGCGACCGGAGCGGACACGGGCCGCGACGACAAGAAGGTGACCGCGCCCTCCCGCGCGAAGGACCCGACTCCCGCGTCCTACAAGGGAATCGACCTCCCCATCAACCACTTCCTCCGTTTCACGGACACCCCGCCGAAGCCGACGAACCCCGGCGTCTCCACCCGTAACAGCGAGCAGTCCGACTTCTACTTCTTCCAGGGCAACGACGACGAACTCATCGGCAGTGTGGGAAGGAAGGTCGTGGTCCTGGACGCCGGGCAGCAGGGCACGCTCCAGACCTGCCGGACGGCGACCCGTTTCACCCGTGAACTCCCGCTCCCCCAGGTCCCCGTGGGCACCAGGCTGTGCGTGACGACCTCGGCCGGTCACATCGCGCTGGTCACGTACCGGGGAAGCTCCCCGGCGAAGGACCCGAGCCGCTATGTCACCGTCGACGTGACGGTGTGGAAGAACGCGGTGGGCTGACCGCTCATCTCCCACATCAGCACCTCGGCGCCGCCGTTCAGGGCGACCAGCTCCAACTCCCCCTCGCCGGTGACCCGGAGGGCGTCACCGGCCGCCAACTCCAGGTCGCCCACCCGGACTCGGCCGCGCACGACATGGACGTACCCAAGTCCCGTCTCGGGAACGGCCGTTCGCTCGCCGGCTGACAACCTCCGTACATGCAGCATCGCCCCCGCGCCGGGGACGGCGTACGGGGTGGAGTCGGCGATGCCCCGGACGACGTCGTACGAGGGGTCGCCGCCGGGGTCCAGGGGGGCCAGCCACATCTGGAGGAAGACCAACGGGGCGTCCCCCGCGTTGCGTTCGACATGCCGGACACCCCCGGCGGCGGACAGGCGCTGGACGTCGCCGGGGCGCACGACGGTCTCGTGGCCGGCGGAGTCGCGGTGGGTGAGTTCGCCGGAGACGACCCAGGTGACGATCTCGGTGTGGGAGTGGGGGTGTTCGGCGAAGCCGGCGCCGGGTTCCAGCCGCTCCTCGTTGCAGGCGATGAGCGCGCCGAAGCGGAGGTTGTCGGGGTCGTAGTGCGGGCCGAAGGAAAAAGCGTGCAAAGTCTCGATGCCCTGCCCGGCGTCCCCGCCCCGGTAGCGCGCGTCCCCGCGCCGCACGTCCATCACGCCCCCACGGTAACCCCCTGGCCGGGTCCGGTAGGGCCGTGCGGCACCACCCCGCCCGGATGAGGCACCCTTGGACCCGTGCCCGAACCCAGACCCACCACCCCCCCGCCCGCCGCCCCGGCCCACCCGCACCCCGCCACGCTGAAGCGGCTGGAGAAGTCGTCCGGATCGCTGGCCGCGCAGGCCATCGCGAGGATGGACGAGAGCCTCTCGTGGTACCGGGCGATGCCCCCGGAGAACCGTTCCTGGATCGGCCTGGTCGCCCAGGCGGGCATCGCGGCGTTCACCGAGTGGTTCCGGCGCCCGGACGCCCCGCAGGCGATCTCGACGGACGTGTTCGGGACGGCGCCGCGCGAGCTGACACGGGCGATCACGCTGCGGCAGACGGTCGAGATGGTCCGTACGACGATCGAGGTCATGGAGTCCGCGATCGACGAGGTGGCCGCGCCGGGCGACGAGGGGGTGCTCAGGGAGGCGCTGCTGGTGTACGCCCGGGAGATCGCGTTCGCGACCGCGCAGGTGTACGCCCAGGCCGCCGAGGCACGGGGTGCCTGGGACGCGCGCCTGGAGTCCCTCGTGGTGAACGCGGTGCTGAGCGGCGAGGCCGACGACGGCGCCGTGTCCCGGGCGGCCGCGCTGGGCTGGAACTCCCCGGAGCATGTGTGCGTCGTGCTGGGCACCGCCCCGGACGGCGACTCCGAGCTGACCGTGGAGGCGATCCGGCGCGCTTCGCGGCACGCCAAACTCCAGGTGCTGACCGGCGTGTTGGGTGACCGGCTCGTCGTCATCGCGGGCGGCAGCGACAACCCCCTCGCGGTCGCCAAGTCGCTGATCGGCCCGTTCGCGGCGGGCCCGGTCGTCGCGGGACCCGTCGTACCGGACCTCCAGACGGCGACCCGTTCCGCGCAGGCGGCGACGGCCGGGCTGAAGGCGTGTTCGGCCTGGCAGGACGCCCCGCGCCCGGTCCTGGCGGACGATTTGCTCCCGGAACGCGCGATCGCGGGCGATCCCACCGCGCGCGGTCAGTTGGTGGAGGAGATCTACAGACCGCTGGAAGAGGCCGGTTCCGCATTGCTGGAAACACTCTCCGTATATCTGGAACAGGCCAGCAGTCTCGAAGGCGCCGCCCGGATGCTCTTCGTCCATCCGAACACCGTGCGCTACCGGCTCCGACGTGTGACTGACGTCACCGGATGGTCACCCTCCGATGTACGCTCGGCCTTTACTCTGCGGATCGCGCTGATCCTGGGGCGCCTGGCCGACGGAGATCCCCAGTCCTAGGCTTTTGTCGGGGCTCCACAAAACCCCCTGCTGTTCTTCGTCCCTGTCCCCACGGGCGGCCGTGCCCGTCCCCAAGAGAGAGTGTGAGAGTGCTCGTACTCGTCGCTCCCGGCCAGGGCGCCCAGACGCCCGGCTTCCTGACCCCCTGGCTCGAACTCCCCGGTGTCTCCGACCAGCTTTCCGCCTGGTCCGAGGTCATCGGGCTCGACCTGGTGCACTACGGCACGAACGCTGACGCGGACGAGATCCGTGACACCTCCGTCGCCCAGCCGCTGCTGGTGGCGGCCGGGATCGTCTCCGGCGCGGCACTCGGTGCCATCGCGCCGGGCGCGGTCGCCGGTCACAGCGTCGGCGAGCTGACCGCCGCCGCGTGGGCCGGTGTCCTCACCCCCGAGGACGCGCTGTCCCTCGTACGCAAGCGCGGTGTCGCGATGGCCGAGGCCGCCGCCGTCACCGAGACCGGGATGGCCGCGCTGCTCGGGGGCGACCCCGCGACGACCGTCCCGCATCTGGAGAAGCTGGGCCTGACCCCGGCGAACATCAACGGCGCGGGCCAGATCGTGGCCGCCGGTACGGCCGAGCAGCTCGCGGCGCTGGCCGAGGACAAGCCGGAGGGCGTGCGCAAGGTCGTCGCCCTCAAGGTCGCCGGCGCCTTCCACACGCACCACATGGCTCCGGCGGTGTCGGTGCTGGAGGACGCGGCACGGTCCGTGACCCCGGGCGACCCGAACACCGTCTACGTCTCCAACAAGGACGGCCGGACCGTCGCGACCGGCGCCGAGGTGCTCCAGCGGCTCGTCGGCCAGGTCGCGAACCCGGTCCGCTGGGACCTGTGCATGGAGACCTTCCAGAAGCTGGGCGCCACCGCGATCATCGAGGCCGCCCCCGGCGGCACCCTGGTGGGCCTCGCCAAGCGCGCCCTGCCCGACGTACCGAGACTGGCCCTGAAGACCCCCGACGACCTCGACGCGGCCCGCGAGCTGATCGCGGAACACGGCGCCTGAGAGGAGATCCCGATGGCGAAGATCAAGCCCGGCAAGGGTCATCCGTACGCGCGCATCCTCGGGGTGGGCGGCTACCGGCCGACCCGGGTCGTCCCCAACGACGTCATTCTGGAGACGATCGACTCGTCCGACGAATGGATCCGGTCCCGGTCCGGCATCGAGACCCGGCACTGGGCGAACGACGAGGAGACCGTCGCCGCCATGTCGGTGGAGGCGTCCGGCAAGGCGATCGCCGACGCGGGCATCACCGCCGGGCAGATCGGCGCGGTGGTCGTCTCGACCGTCTCGCACTTCAAGCAGACCCCGGCCGTCGCGACGGAGATCGCCGACAAGCTGGGCACGGACAAGGCCGCCGCGTTCGACATCTCGGCGGGCTGCGCGGGCTTCGGCTACGGCCTCACCCTCGCCAAGGGCATGATCGTCGACGGCAGCGCCGAATACGTGCTGGTCATCGGCGTGGAGCGGCTCTCCGACCTGACCGACCTGGAGGACCGGGCGACCGCCTTCCTGTTCGGTGACGGCGCCGGAGCGGTCGTCGTCGGGCCCGCCAAGGAGCCGGCGATCGGCCCGACGGTGTGGGGCTCGGAGGGCGACAAGTCCGAGACGATCAAGCAGACGGTGCCGTGGACGGACTACCGCGACGGCCACGTCGACAAGTTCCCCGCCATCACGCAGGAGGGTCAGGCGGTCTTCCGCTGGGCCGTCTTCGAGATGGCCAAGGTCGCCCAGCAGGCGCTGGACGCGGCCGGCATCACCGCGGACGACCTCGACGTCTTCATTCCCCACCAGGCCAACGAGCGGATCATCGACTCGATGGTGAAGACGTTGAAGCTGCCGGAGCACGTCACGGTCGCGCGTGACGTACGCACCACCGGCAACACCTCGGCCGCCTCGATCCCGCTCGCGATGGAGCGGCTCCTGGCGACCGGGGAGGCGAAGAGCGGCGACACGGCGCTCGTCATCGGTTTCGGGGCGGGTCTCGTGTACGCCGCGACGGTCGTTACCCTCCCCTAGGCACTCCGGGACCGGACCCCGCGACCGCGGGCCCGGACCCGGAAGCAGCACAGCCAACCCTCTGGAAGAAAAGAAGGAGCGCCACCATGGCCGCCACTCAGGAAGAGATCGTCGAAGGTCTCGCGGAGATCGTGAACGAGATCGCCGGCATCCCGGTTGAGGACGTCCAGCTGGACAAGTCCTTCACCGACGACCTGGACGTCGACTCGCTGTCCATGGTCGAGGTCGTCGTCGCCGCCGAAGAGCGCTTCGACGTCAAGATCCCGGACGACGACGTCAAGAACCTCAAGACCGTCGGCGACGCGACCGACTACATCCTCAAGAACCAGGGCTGACCCTCCCTGGGCTCTGAGCCTGTGGGGTGATTGCCCCGCCACCCGGCGGTGGCGCCGTTTCATCCTCGAAATTCCGTAGGAGAGAGAATTCCCGTGAGCCCGACCAATCGCACCGTGGTCGTCACCGGTATCGGCGCAACCACACCGCTGGGTGGCGACGCAGCCTCGACCTGGGAAGGTCTGGTCGCCGGCAAGTCCGGCGCCGGTCCGCTGACCCAGGAGTGGGCGGCCGACCAGGCCGTCCGGATCGCGGCCCAGATCGCCGTGGACCCCTCCGAGGTCCTCCCCCGTCCGCAGGCCCGCAAGCTGGACCGCTCGGCGCAGTTCGCGCTGATCGCCGCGCAGGAGGCGTGGGCCGACGCCGGCTTCACCGCCCGCGCCGGCGAGCCCCAGTCATCAGCTGCTGACGCAGCGGGCACCGTCAACCCCGACCGGCTCGGCGCGGTCATCGCCTCCGGCATCGGCGGCGTGACGACCCTGCTCGACCAGTACGACGTGCTGAAGGAGAAGGGCGTACGCCGCGTCTCCCCGCACACCGTCCCCATGCTGATGCCGAACGGCCCCTCGGCCAACGTCGGCCTGTACGTCGGCGCCCGCGCCGGCGTCCACACCCCGGTCTCCGCCTGCGCCTCGGGCGCGGAGGCGATCGGGTACGCCATCGAGATGATCCGCACCGGCCGTGCGGACGTCGTCGTCGCGGGCGGCACGGAGGCGGCGATCCACCCGCTGCCGATCGCCGCGTTCGGCAACATGATGGCGATGTCCAAGAACAACGACGACCCCGAGGGCGCGTCCCGTCCCTACGACAAGGCGCGCGACGGCTTCGTCCTCGGCGAGGGCGCGGGCGTGATCGTCCTGGAGTCCGCCGAGCACGCTGCGGCGCGCGGCGCCCGGGTCTACGCGGAGGCCGTCGGGCAGGGCATCTCGGCCGACGCGCACGACATCGTGCAGCCGGAGCCGGCCGGGCGGGGCATCGCCGCCGCGCTCAGCCACCTGATGGACTCCACCGACCTGGACCCGGCCGAGATCGTTCACGTGAACGCTCACGCGACGTCCACGCCGGCCGGTGACATCGCCGAACTCAAGGCGCTGCGCCAGGTGTTCGGGGACCACGCGGACCACTTCGCGGTCTCCGCGACGAAGTCGATGACCGGTCACCTCCTCGGGGGCGCCGGCGGTGTCGAGTCGGTCGCGACCGTCCTCGCGCTGTACCACCGGATCGCGCCGCCGACCATCAACGTCGAGAACCTCGACCCGGAGGCGGAGGCCAACGCGGACGTCGTCCTGGGCGAGGCCCGCAAGCTGCCCGTCGAGGGCCGTATCGCCGCGCTGAACGATTCGTTCGGCTTCGGCGGGCACAACGTGGTGCTGGCGTTCCGGTCCGTCTGAGACGGCTCTGTACGACGCTGAAGGGGCCCGACCTCACTGAGGTCGGGCCCCTTCTGGTGTGCGTGTGCGGGGGTCGCGCGATGTGATCAGACGACTTGGTGCAGCCAGCGCACCGGGGCGCCCTCACCGGCGTACCGGAACGGCTCCAGCTCGTCGTCCCACGGCTTGCCGAGCAGCTTCGTGATCTCGGCCTCGATGTCGCTCTCGCCGCGCTGGGATCTCAGCAGGGCGGCGCGCAGCCGGTCCTCGGGGATCAGGATGTCGCCGTGGATGCCGGTGACGGCGTGGAAGATGCCCAGGTCGGGGGTGCAGCTGTAGCGCTCGCCCTCGGCGGTCGCACAGGGCTCGGCGGTCACCTCGAAGCGCAGCATCTGCCAGCCGCGCAGCGCGGAGGCGAGTTTGGACGCCGTACCGGCCTGGCCCTTGAAGGAGAACTCGGAGCGCCAGGTTCCGGGCGAGGCGGGCTGGCGGATCCAGTCGAGGTTGACGCGCGTACCGAGCACCCCGGCGATGGCCCACTCGACGTGCGGGCACAGCGCGCGCGGCGCGGAGTGCACGTACAGAACTCCACGTGTCGTCACCGGGACCTCCGGGCAGAGCGGGACATCTTGCAGGGCTGGCTGAGCGGCGGCGTCGGGGCAGCCACGTTGATGGCGAGGCTACCGTGCGACGGGGTGCGGAGTGTGACGTACCGTCGGTCCAAGTGCCCCGAAAGGCCCGCCATTCACTCGGCAGGACGCCTGTGCGGGTGGGGAACGTTCCGTTGATCACGTCTGGATACGGCAAGGAGACATTCTGAACCGGGTTCGGGAACTCGCGCGCGTTGTACAGGGTGGGCGGGGGTTCGTTGCCGGACGACGGAGGGGTCAGGCGAGCATGGTGACAGTGCGAGGGCGGGGGGTGCTCGCCGGGGTGATGGCGGGGTTGTCGCTGACGGTGGCGGGGTGCACGAGCGGGGGCGGGGGTGGCGGGCCGACGGGTCCTGCGCCGACCCGCGCGGCCGCGAAGCCGTCGCCTCCGGCGTGGAACGTACGGCCGGCGTCGCTGGCGGCCGTCGGGGACTCCATCACGCGCGGGTTCGACGCGTGCGGGGTGCTCCAGGACTGTCCGGAGGTGTCGTGGGCGACGGGCGACAGCACCGAGGTCGACTCGCTCGCCGTCCGGCTGCTGGGGGCCACGAAGGCGACGACGCACAGCTGGAACTACGCCAGGAGCGGCTCCCTGATGGCCGATCTGCCGGGGCAGATGGCGCAGGCGGGCACCCGGCAGCCGGGGCTCGTGACGGTCATGGCGGGGGCGAACGACGCCTGCCGCGACTCGGTCGCGGAGATGACGCCGGTCGCCTCCTTCCGGACGTCCTTCGAACAGTCGCTGGCCGCGCTGCGGTCGGTGTCGCCCAGGTCTCAGGTGTACGTGGCGAGCGTGCCCGACCTCAAGCGGCTCTGGGCCGAGGGGCGGACCAGCCCGCTCGGCAAGGTCGTCTGGAAGCTGGGGATCTGCCCGTCGATGCTGGCCGACGCGGACGCGGTGGACCGGGCGGCGACGGACCGGCGCGACGCCGTGCAGGAGCGGGTGCGGGAGTACAACGCGGTGCTGAAGGAGGTGTGCGCGAAGGACGCGCGGTGCCGGTTCGACGGGGGCGCGGTGTACGACTTCGAGTTCGGGACGAAGCAGTTGAGCCGGTGGGACTGGTTCCATCCGAGCACGGACGGGCAGGCGCGGCTGGCGGAGATCGCGTATGCCAAGGTGACCGCTCCTCAGGCGTGAAAGGGACGTGTTCCGGAGAGGGGGGCGTGACTTAGGGTTTCGCTCATGAGCGAACACTTCGGAACACTTTCCGACGGCACCCCGGTGCACCGCTGGACCCTGGAGCGGGCCGGGACCCGGGTGCGGATCCTGTCGTACGGCGGGATCGTGCAGTCCGTCGAGGTCCCGGACCGGGACGGGCACGCGGCGAACGTGGTGCTGGGGTTCGCCGATCTCGCCGGGTACCTCGACCATCCGGAACCGTTCCTGGGCGCGCTGATCGGGCGGTACGCGAACCGGATCGCGGGGGCGCGGTTCACGCTGGACGGGCGGGAGTATCCGCTCGCCGCCAACAACGCGCCGAACTCGCTGCACGGGGGGCCGGTGGGGTTCGACAAGGTGGTGTGGGAGGTCGAGGAGGCCGGCAGGGAGGGTACCGAGGGCGGTGTGCACGCCGTGCGGCTCAGCCGGGTCTCCCCCGACGGCGAGGAGGGCTTCCCGGGGCGCCTCGACGTGTCGGTGACGTACGCGCTCGACGCGGCCGGTGCGCTGCGGATCTCGTACGAGGCGACGACGGACGCGCCCACGGTCGTCAACCTCACGAACCACAGCTACTTCAACCTCGCCGGGTCCGGGGTCGCGACCGACCACGAACTGCGGGTCGACGCCTCGCGGTACACGCCGGTCGACGCGACGCTCATCCCTGAGGGCGAGCCCGCCGGCGTCTCCGGCTCGCGGTTCGACTTCCGTACGTCCCGCAAGGCGGGCGGCGGGTACGACCACAACTTCGTGCTGGACAAGGGTGTGACGGGCGGGGCCGTGGAGGTCGCCGAGCTGCACGACCCGGCGTCGGGGCGGGTGCTGACGGTGTCGACGACCGAGCCGGGGCTCCAGGTGTACACGGCCGACCACCTGTCCGCGCCGTTCGTGCCCTGCGAGGGGATCGCGCTGGAGACCCAGCACTTCCCGGACTCGCCGAACCGGCCGGACTTCCCGGGGACCGTGCTGCGGCCGGGCGAGGTGTACCGGTCGGAGACGGTGTACGGGTTCGCGGCGCGGTAGTCGCGGCTTTTCCCGGGGGGCTTGGAGGGGGAACCCCGGTCCAGGGGTCAGGGTCCCGGACCGGGGCAGCCATCGAGGGGAACCCCCGCACCGGCACGGTATCCGGTGTGCGGCGATTCCGCCGTCCTCGGACGATCTACCCCCCTGAATTCCGAACGAACCCTTCACAAGTTCCGTTCTGTTCCGCCTGGTTGTGCGGCATGGCGTGGGCCACTCCTCTCACGGGATGATTCCGCCATGCCCTCCTCCCTCCGCGTCCACGTCGGCGCCCTCGGCCTCGCCCTTCTCACGGGCCTCGCCTCCCCCGTCACCGCGCACGCCGCCCCGGCGGCCGCCCCGACCGTCGAGGAGCAGCGCCTCGACCGCGCCGTCCCCCGGGAGATCCTCACCCGGTCCGGATTCGACTCCGTGGCACCGGAGTTCGCGCGTGCGCTCGGTGCGGCGCGCTCCTACGCGCAGGCCCGCGCCGTCGTCGTACGGGAGGGGTCGGCGCTGTGGCGTCGGGCCGTGGACCGCGCTCAGGGGCGGGGGCCGGCCGTCGGTGATCTGAGCGCGGGGGACGACCGGCCGCTGTACTGGGCGCGGTTGGGGATGACGCGTGAAGTGCGGGGGTGGGAGCCGTCGTTCGGGCTGAGCGCCGCGCAGCGTACGGCGCTGCTGGACGAGTTGGAGCGGACGTCCCGGGGGCAGACCGACCTCGCCTATCCGGCTCGTACGAAGGGGCTCAAGCGGGTCCTCGTCACCGGGTTCGATCCCTTCACGCTCGACCGGGACATCCGGATCGCGAACCCGTCCGGCGCGACGGCGCTCGCCCTGGACGGGACGACCGTCCAGACCGCCGAGGGGCCCGCCCGGATCGAGACGGCCGTCTTCCCGGTGCGGTGGCAGGACTTCACGGACGGGACGGTCGAACGCACTCTTCGGGCCCAGCTGCCTCAGGTCGACCTCTTCACCACCGTCAGCCAGGGACGGGTGGGGCGGTTCGACGTCGAGCGCACCAACGGGGCCTGGCGGGGCGGGTTCGGCGACAACGACAACATCGGGCGTACGGAGACGATCCCGGTCAGTGATCCGGCGTCGCAGCCGCAGTGGACGAGCACGACGCTGCCGTACGCGGCGATCGTCGCGGCCGCCACGGGGCCGTTCCCGGTGTTCGACAACACGAGTGTCACGGAGATCCCGGCGGGGGGTACGGAGCCGGTGGAGCGGCCGGACGGGCCGACGCCGGGGTCGACCGCGCGTGAGGGAGGGGGCGGGGACTATCTGTCGAACGAGATCGCGTACCGGGCGACGCTGTTGCGGGACCGGCTGGGGCTGCGCGGGTCGCTGCCGGGCGGGCATGTGCACACGCCGGTGCTTCAGTTCGGGGCGGGGGGCGCGGTGACGGATCCCGAGTTCGTGCGGAACCGGGAGCGGATCGTGGGGCAGGTGCGGGAGATCGTGCGTACGGCGGTGTCCGCGAGCTGAGCTTGTTCGTCATGGGCCGAGGTCGGCCGTCAGGCGGTGCTCAGCTCCGTGTCGCCGTTCTGGCGTTCCTCGTCCCCGCTTCCCTCGGTCTCCTCTCCCAGCAGGTCCCGGGCCATCAGCGTGGCCCCGGCGACCGCGCCCGGCATGAGGAAGACCGCGACGACGGGGACGAGGAACGCGATGCCCAGGGGGGTGCCGAAGCCCCAGACCAGGGTCTTGCGGGAGCGCAGCAGGGTGAGGCGGGTGCGGAGTTCGACGCCCCGGCGCTGGAGGGCGACCGAGGTCAGCTCTTCCGTGAGGAAGAAGCCGGTGACGAAGAAGCCGATGACCGGGACGACCGTCTGGCCGACGAACGGGAGGAAGCCGAGGCCGAAGAGGAGGACGCTCCACAGGCCGGCGCGCAGGAGGACGCGGAGGCTGTCGCGGGCCGAGATGAGGAGGTCGCGCCAGAGGGGGAGGCCGGACTCGGGGGCCGTGCCGTCCGGGGAGACGTCCCTGTCGACGCTCTCGGAGAGGCTCTCGTAGAAGGGCTGGCCGATCAGGAGGGTGACGGCCGTGAACGTGAGGACCGCCAGCAGCAGGGCCAGGGCGAACAGGACGACCGTGAGGAAGCCCCGGAAGAGGCCCTGCCAGGGGCTCGACCAGTCGTCGGCGAAGGGGGTCGCCCAGGAGACGAGGTCGCCGCCCCACAGGATCAGGGAGGCGAGCGCCGCGACGTACAGCACCAGGGTGATCAGGCCGGGGATCAGGCCGAAGCCGTACTGCTTCCCGTGCCTGGCCACCCAGCGCTGGCCCTGCACCAGATATCCGAAACCCACCCCGAGATCGCGCATGGGAAAACTCTATCGGCCGCCACTGACAGCGTCCTCCGCCGCCTGTGCGGGGGCCTCCGCTGGGGCCTCTGCGGGGGCCTCGCCCATCATGCGGCGCAGCAGGTCGCGCAGGAGCACGCGCTCGGTCCTGGTCAGCTCTGCGAAGGGTTCGTCGGCGAAGCGCAGGGAGTCGCGCAGGGCGCGGGCGACCTGGCGGCCCTCGTCGGTGGCGGCGGCGAGTTTGACGCGGCGGTCGGCGGGGGCGGGGCGGCGCTCGACGAGGCCGCGGGACTCCAGGCGGTCGACGATGCCCGTGACGTTCGAGGGCTCGCACTTCAGGCGTTCGGCGATCTTGCGCATGGGGAGCGGTTCGAGGGTGAGGAGGCTGAGGAGGCGGGCCTGCGCGCCCGTGAGGGAGTGTTCCGTGGCCGCCGTGTCGTAGTCGTCGTGGAAGCGGGCCACGACCTCGCCGATGAGTTCGATGACTTCCACGGTGAGGGGGTCGTAGCGGCGGGTGCTGTCTGTGGCCATGCACACCAGGGTAACCCGATACTTGACAACATGAAATATCCAGAGGCATGGTTGTTTCAGGTGGTTAAATAAATGCGCCTGAAACAAATGTGAGGAAGGGTCCCCATGCTCAACCGTGAATGGCACCTGCTCAGCCGTCCCGTCGGCTGGCCGAAGACCGAGGACTTCGCCCTGGTCGAGGCGGAGGTCCGCCAGCCCGGTGAGGGGCAGATCCTGGTCCGGAACGCGTACCTGTCGGTGGACCCGTACATGCGCGGGCGCATGAGCGCCGCGAAGTCGTACACCGCGCCGTTCGAGCTGGGCAAGGCCATGCAGGGCGGGGCGGTCGGCGAGGTCGTCGCGTCGAACGCGGAGGGGATCGCGGTCGGTGACCACGTCCTGCACTTCGGCGGCTGGCGCGAGTACGCGACGTTCGACGCGAAGCAGGCCGTCAAGGTCGACGCCGACGCCGCGCCCCTGTCGGCGTACCTCGGGGTTCTCGGCATGACCGGCCTCACCGCGTACGCGGGCCTGCTGCGCACCGCCTCCTTCAAGGAGGGCGACTCCGTCTTCGTCTCCGGCGCGGCGGGCGCGGTCGGCAGCCAGGTCGGGCAGATCGCCAAGCTGAAGGGCGCCTCCCGGGTCATCGGCTCCGCCGGGTCCGACGAGAAGGTCAAGCTCCTCGTCGAGGAGTACGGCTTCGACGCGGCGTTCAACTACAAGACCGGCAAGGTCTCCGACCTGCTGCGCGAGGCCGCGCCCGACGGGATCGACATCTACTTCGACAACGTCGGCGGGGACCACCTCGAAGCCGCGATCGGCTCCCTGAACCAGGGCGGCCGGATCGCCGTCTGCGGCATGATCTCGGTCTACAACAACACCGAGCCCGCCCCCGGCCCCCGCAACCTCGCCCGCCTCATCCAGACGCGTGGCCGCATCGAGGGCTTCCTCGTCGGCGACCACTACGACCTCCAGCCCGAGTTCGTCGCCGAGGTCGCCCCCTGGATCGCCTCCGGCGCCCTCAAGCACCGCGAGACGGTCGCCGAGGGCATCGGCAACACCCTCGACGCCTTCCTCGGCGTCCTGCGCGGCGACAACATC
Source organism: Streptomyces sp. 4F14 (assembly GCF_048159485.1). Lineage (NCBI taxonomy): Bacteria > Bacillati > Actinomycetota > Actinomycetes > Kitasatosporales > Streptomycetaceae > Streptomyces > Streptomyces sp. 4F14. The sequence goes on along the minus strand of NZ_JBLRVY010000017.1, from coordinate 135,783 downwards.
GGCAAGATGGTCGTCAAGCTCTGACCCGCGCGACGATCCGCCCGCTCCGGATCACCGCGCACCCGGAAGGCCGCATCCCTGGACGTGGGGTGCGGCCTTCGCACGTCCTCCCCTGGTCCGTACCTACCCCCCGACATGGCGGTGATTTCGGGGCCCTCTTGTTGGCGTTGAGTCGAACAGGTAGATCTCGCCGTACCGATCTGCGGATCTGTCTACAAATTCGGAGCCGCAGGCGGCAGTCCAGGACCGGCAAGTCCAGAGGAGGTACACGTGCGCACCACGCAAGCCACCCCTGCCAGACCTTTGCTGCTCGTCGCCCTCGCGATCGTCGCGGCGGGTTCGATGCTGATCACGCCGTACAAAGCCAGTGCGGAGAACGAACCGCTGACGCGGGAGCGGGAGTTCACGGGTGGGGCCGCCGACTCCCCCGCCGCGGCGGCGAGTCGGGCGCTCGGGGCGCCTGTCGCCGAGCTGGGGAAGGACACGCGGGGGTATCCCCGGCGGCAGGTTCTCGCGCTCGATCCCGTCGACCCCGCCGACAAGTCGGTGAAGTTGGGGCTCGTCCCGTATCACGGCATCGCGCCGAAGCTGAACTCCCTCCAGCGGCTGGGCGATCGGGTGAGCGTGGAGGTCACCGGGCGGTCGGCGGGCGGGCATCGGCTGTATCTGGTGACCGTGACGGCCCCGGAGAGCGCGGCGCAGGCGCGGGCGCAGGAGCGGACCCGGCGGCTCATCGAGGACGCGAGGGTGACGTCGGCGCGGCAGGTCGCCGGGTACAAGGCGCCCGTCTTCGTGAACGGCAACATCCACGGCAACGAGTGGGAGGGCACGGACGCCTCCCTGAAGCTGATCGAGCGGCTCGCGACGGCGAACGACGCCCGGACGAAGGACCTCCTCGCCCACACGCGCCTGTACTTCAACATCACCGCGAACCCGGACGGCCGCATCGCCGGCACCCGCGCGAACGCGAACGGCTTCGACCTGAACCGCGACTTCGTGACGGCCTCGCAGCCGGAGACACGGGCGATGCGGCAGATCCAGATCGACAAGCAGCCGGCGGTGATGCTGGACCTGCACGGGTACGTGAACGGCACCCTGATCGAGCCGACCACTCCCCCGCACGGCGAGAACTACGAGTACGACCTGTTCCTGAAGAACACGTACGCGAACGCCCTCGGCATGGAGAAGGCCGTCAACTCCCTGGGCTACACGCCGGGTCGGGACGGGGTCGAGCCCGCGCAGATCCCGTTCCGCGACGCGGAGGAGGGCTGGGACGACTGGCCCCCGATCTTCACCCCGCAGTACGCGGCGTTCCACGGCACGGTCGCCGCGCACACCGTGGAGATCCCCCTCACGGTCAACAACGCGGCGTACAACCTGCCGGCCGAGGAACTCCGCCGCCGCTCGGCCATCAACACGGCCGTCGCCGGCGCCGCCCTGAACGCCACCCTCGACTTCGTCCGCACCCGCCGCACCGCGCTGATCGCCGACCAGATCGAGGTCTTCCGGCGCGGCGCCCGGGGCGCGGCCCAGGTCCCGGTCTCCCCCTCAACCGTCCCCGGCGTACCGGGAATCGGCCCGGAGGACGTCTACACGACGAGGTTCCCGCGCGCGTACGTCATCCCGTCCGGCACGACGGCCGCCGCCCGCCTGGTCGACCACCTCATCGCGAACGACATCCGTGTCACCCGCGCCAACTCCCCTGCCGGCGCCTACGTCGTGGACATGCGCCAGCCCAAACGCGGCCTGGCGAACGCCCTGTTGGCCGACGGCCGCGACATCAGCGGCAAGGTCTCGGCGATGTACGACATCTCGGGCTGGAGCCTGGGCCGCCTGTGGGGCGCGAAGGTCACCCCGGTCGACCGGCTGCCCGCCGCCCGCCCCGTCTCCCGTGCCGCGCAGGTGAGTTCGGTCCCGGCGTACGGCAACCTGCGGCTGCGCCTGGACGACGCGAACGCGTACGCGGCCCTCAACTCGCTTCTGAAGCAGGGCGTTCCGGTACGCCGGGACGGCGCCGGACAGGTCGTCGTCCCCGCGTCCGCCCGCCGTACGGCCGCGAAAGCCGCCCGCGTCCACAACGTCGCCTTCACGGCGACCCCGTTCACCGGCACGACTCCCCTGCACCGCGTCCGGGTCGCCGCGGCCGTCACCTCGGGCGAGCTGTTCGCGCTGCGGGAGATGGGCTTCGAGGTGACCCCGGTCTCGACCGAGATCCTCAACGCGGGCTTCAAGTGGGCTTCCACGGACGTCCTGTTCGCCTCGGCGGGTCTCGACCCCGCCCGCCTGAACGCGCCCGCGAGAAGCGCGCTGAACGCCTTCCTCGCCGGCCGGGGGCACGGACTGGTCGGCCGGGGCGCGGTGGGCGCTCAGGTCAACGCCGGGGCCGGACTGCTGCCGGTGACCGCCGTCGAGGGCAACGGGGACGCCAACGGCGTGGTGCGGGTAGTGAGTTCGGGGGCGCCCGGGTACGGGTTCGTGTACGCGCCCGTCTGGTTCACCGGCCTCGGCGCGGGGGTGCGCGTCGAGGAGTCGTACGCCGCCGGGAACCCGCTCGTCTCCGGCCACTGGCGGGCGAACGCCGACGGGAGCGGCTCTCCGGCCGCCGCGTCCGGGAAGCCGTCGGTCGTCAGCGGGCCGCATGCCGTCCTGTTCGGCACGGAACCCCTCTTCAGGGATCATCCGAAGGGGGAGTTCCCCCAGGTCGCACAGGCGTTGTTCACCATGGCACACGCAAGCAGCGGTCTTGGTTGAGGAGAGCGGATGACGCTGGAGATCCACGGCACCGTCGCGGACGGTTTCGAGTCCGTACGGGAGGAGTTCGCCGCGTTCGTGGCGACCGAACGGCCTGATTACGAGGGCCAGTTGTGCGCGTACGCGGACGGCCGCAGAGTGGTCGATCTGTGGGCGGGCGAGGGGCCTGGGCCCGACGCCCTCTACGGGGTGTTCTCGTCGACGAAGGGGGCGGCGCATCTCGTCGTCGCGCTCCTCGTCCAGGACGGCACGCTGGAGCTGGACCGCAAAGTCACCTACTACTGGCCGGAGTTCGCCGCCGAGGGCAAGGGTCAGCTCACGCTGCGGGACCTGATCACGCACCGCGCCGGCGTGGTCGGCCTGGACGCCGGGTTCTCGGACGCGGAGCTGGCCGACGACCGGCTGCTGGCCGAACGCCTCGCCGATCAGCGGCCGTTCTGGCGGCCCGGTACCGCGTTCGGCTATCACGCCCTGGTGATCGGGGCGTTGACCGGTGAGGTGGTGCGCCGGGCGACCGGGCGCAGCCTCCAGGAGGTGTACGAGGACCGGATACGGGCGCCGTACGGGCTCGACTTCTTCCTGGGGCTGCCGGAAGCGCTCGAAGGGCGTTACCGGTCCGTGCAGCCGATGCTGCCGACTCCGCCGCAGCAGGCGGAGCTCGACGCCGTGCCGAGGGCCCCGCACTCGCTGGCGTCCATAGCGTTCAACACGCATGTGCCGGACCCCGGGGACCTCGTCTCCTACGCCAACTCCCGTGCGGTGCGCGCCAAGGGGCCCGCCTCGGCGGGCGGGGTCGCCGCCGCGCGGGGGCTCGCGGGGATGTACGCGGCGGTGCTCTTCGAGGTGGACGGGCGGCCTCCGCTGCTGAAGCCGGACACGATCGCCGAGGTCGGGCAGATCCACTCCACGGGGTACGACCTGGTGGCGCGGGCGCACAAATCGTTCGGGCTCGGCTTCCAGGCGACCGCCGACACCGCGTACCCGTTCCTGGGCGCCGGTTCCTTCGGGCACAGCGGCGCCGGGGGCTCCCAGGCGTTCGCGGATCCGCGCGGCGGGTTCGCCTACGGGTACACGCGGCGCCGGATGGCGTTCCCTGGCGGGGCGGCGCCGGAGAACGAGCGGCTGGTGCGGGCGGTGCACGAGGCGGTGCTCGGAAGGTGAGCGGGCGGGGGTGTGGCGTGTCACGCCCCCGCCGGGTCACTCAGCGGTCCTACCCGGGTAGCTCTCAGGTCCTACCCGGCATCCCGGGACGCGGCCCGGCCGTACCCCGGTAGCCCCGGGGTACGGCCTACGTGCACCACCACAGGAAACGGTTGCAGGTTTCCGAGGGTGACGGGGACGGGGAGGGGGCGGTCGGGGTCGGGTCCGCCGCGGGGCTCGTGGGGTCGGGGTCCGTCGGGGTGGATCCGGCGGGGGCCGTCGGCGCGGGGTCGGCCGGGGTGGTGTCCGGGTCCGTCTCCGTGGGCGTGGGGGACGCGTCGCCCGACGCGGAGGGGGAGGCGGAGGCCGACGGGGAGGCGGACGCGCTCGGGTCGGGCTTCGCAGGTGAGGAGGGGTCGTCGAGGGGGCGGGCCGGGTCGCCGGGGGCCGGGGTGGCACCGTCCACCTCGGCGGACTCGCCGCCGGCCGCCGCCGGGTTCCCGGAGGAGGAGCCGGGGGCGTCCATGCCGAGTTCGGCGAGGCCGACACCGGCCGTGAGGAGAATCACGCCGGCCGCGATCAGCAGGGCACGGCGACGGCGTCTTCGGTGCGCGGACGCCTTGCGATCGCGACGGCTCGCTCCGGCCGCCGGGGGCGCGTCCTCGCCGTCGGCGCCGTCATCGTCGTAGGCGTCGTGGGTCTGGTCCTGCGGAGGGACGGTACGACCCCGCCGGCGGGCGGCGCGGCCACCGGCGACGGGGGGCGTCGTACCCGTAGTACCCGTAGTACCGGTGGTGCCCGCTCCGTACGACTCCTGGGCCGTTTCCGCCTGCGGGGCGTCTCCCTCGGGATACGCGCGTAGAGACGCGGCGGGGGTGCCGCAGCCGGGGCAGGCGAGGGCGCCGTTCAGGTGGCGTCGGCAGGAGTGGCAGTAGTCCATGACGCGGGAAGACTAGGTTCCCGACACGTGGAGTTCCTAGACGAGCCTGTGGAGGTTTCGTGGGAACAGGCGATCGAAACCTGCCCGCCCGGATCGAAACTGTCGAAACCGTTATGCGTTCGACCCATTGACACTCCCCTCACGCCGTCCTTACTGTCACGCCAGCATTTCGAACATGTGACGAAATCTCGAACAGCTGAAGGGCAACATCCGTGCGTATCACCGGAATCAGCACACACGTGGTCGGGACGCCGTGGCGCAACCTGACCTACGTCCAGGTGCACACTGACGAAGGGATCACCGGAGTCGGCGAGACCCGGATGCTGGGCCACACCGACGCGCTGATCGGCTACCTGCGCGAAGCCGAGACCAACCACATTCTCGGCTCCGACCCGTTCGCGACGGAAGACCTCGTACGCCGGATGAAGTACGGCGACTACGGCCGCGCCGGCGAGATCGTGATGTCCGGCATCGCGGTCATCGAGATGGCCTGCTGGGACATCAAGGGCAAGGCCCTGGGCGTGCCGGTGTGGCAGCTGCTGGGCGGCAAGGTGACCGACAAGGTCAAGGCGTACGCGAACGGCTGGTACACCACCGAGCGCACTCCCGAGGCGTACCACAAGGCCGCGCAGGGCGTGATGGCGCGCGGGTACAAGGCGCTGAAGATCGACCCGTTCGGGACCGGCCACTTCGAGCTGGACCACGAGCAGTCCCTGTACGCGGTCTCGCTGATCGAGGCCGTGCGCGACGCGATCGGCCCGGACGCCGAGCTGATGCTGGAGATGCACGGCCGGTTCTCGCCGTCCACCGCCGTGCGGCTCGCCAAGGAGCTCGCGCCCTTCAAGCCCGCGTGGCTGGAGGAGCCGTGCCCGCCGGAGAACCTGAAAGCTCTCGAAAAGGTTGCGGCGAAGGTCGACATCCCGGTCGCGACCGGTGAGCGCATCCACGACCGCATCGAGTTCCGCGAGCTCTTCGAGAGCCAGGCCGTGGACATCATCCAGCCGGACGTCGGCCACATCGGCGGCATCTGGGAGACCCGCAAGCTCGCGGCGACCGCCGAGACGCACTACGTGCTGGTCGCCCCGCACAACGTCGGCGGGTCGGTACTGACCGCCGCCTCGCTCCAAGTCGGGTTCACCTCCCCGAACTTCAAGATCCTGGAGCACTTCAACGACTTCGCGGACGCGGAGATCAAGAAGATCGTGAAGGGTGCGCCGGAGGTCGTCGACGGGTACTTCCACCTGTCGGACGCGCCCGGTCTCGGCGTCGAGTTCGACGCGGACGCGGCGGCCGAGTTCCCGCAGCAGCAGGCCCGGTTCGACCTGTGGGCCGAGGGCTGGGAGCAGCGCAAGCCGAAGGGCACGCAGTGAGCACGCAGGTCGTCGTCCAGGCGCCGGGCGAGCACCGCGTCGAACCGCACACGCCGCGCGAGCCGCTGGCGGGCGAGGCGCTGGTGCGGGTCCACGCGACGGGCATCTGCGGCAGCGACCGCGAGGTGTACCAGGGCAACCGGCCCGAGGGGTACGTCCGTTACCCCCTCACGCCGGGGCACGAGTGGTCCGGGACCGTCGAGGCGGTCGGCGCCGGGGTGCCTTCAACTCTCGTAGGCCGCAAGGTCGTCGGGGAGGGCTTCCGCAACTGCCAGGTGTGCGACCGGTGTCACGCCGGTGAGACGACGCTGTGCACCGACGGGTACGAGGAGACCGGGTTCACGCAGCCCGGCGCGATGGCCTCGACGCTGACGCTGCCCGCGCGGTTGCTGCACGTCCTGCCCGAGGACGCGGACCTGACCGCCGCCGCGCTGCTTGAGCCGGCCGCCTGTATCGCGGCCGCCGCGATCAAGGCGAACGCGCTGCCGGGTGAGCGGGTTGCGGTCGTCGGGACCGGGACGCTCGGGATGTTCGCCGTTCAGTTCCTGAAGGCGGGCTCGCCGGCCGAACTGCTCGTGGTGGGCACGCGCGGCGACCGGGAGGCGCTGTCGCGGCAGTTCGGCGCCAGCGACTTCCGCACCCGGGACCAGGAGCTGCCGGACGACTTCGACGTGGTGATCGAGACGGCCGGTTCCGCCTCGGCGGCGCGTACGGCGGCCTCGCTGCTGCGGCGCGGGGGGCGGCTGGTGCTGACCGGGATCCCGGCGCCGGGCGCCGAGGGTCTCGACCCGACCGACCTCGTCGTACGGCAGCTGGAGGTGCACACCGTGTTCGGGGCGCCGCCGGACGCCTGGGCGCACACCGTGCGGGTCTTCGGGGCCGGGCTCCTCGATCCGCTGCCGCTGGTCACGCACGAGCTGCCGCTCTCGGAGTTCTCGGAGGCGATCGAGCTGGTCGGCTCCGGGGATCCGAAGGTCGGCAAGGTGCTGCTGAAGCCGTAGCCCTCAAGTCGTACGCCGGTACGGGGGCGACCTGACGGTCCCCGTACCGGCGTACACCCAGTAGCTCTCAGGAACTACTCCGCGCTCCACCCCCGTACCCCGAGCCGCGAACCTCGTCCGAAATTTCGAACCTCCAGGACAACGAAGGAAAGCTAGTGACCGACGCTTCCGTTCCGGCAGCCCGTCGCCCCGGTGAGCCCGCGCTCACCGCGCTCGGCCTGGGTGCGCCCGCCCTCGACCCCGCCGACGCCTCCGCCCACACCTTCCCCGGCGGTGGCACCTGGCGCACCGAGGTCCCTTCCTGCGAGGGTCCCGAAGCGCTGGCCGTCGTACTGAAGGAGTCCTCCCGCCTCGATGTGCCGATCCACCGGATCAGCCAGGGCAGCGGGGTGTGGATGCTGTCCGACGCCGAGATCACCGAGATGGTCGAGGCGACCGCCGAACGCGACATCGAGCTCTGCCTGTTCACCGGCCCGCGCGGCACCTGGGACATCGGCGGCTCGACCCGTACCGACTCGCGCGGCGGCGGGCTACGCGCCCGGGGCCACGACGCGGTCGCCGGCTGTGTCGAAGACGCCGTCCGGGCCACCGAGTTGGGCGTCAAGTGTCTGCTCGTCGCCGACGAGGGCGTGCTGTGGACCTTGCACCGCGCCCGCGAGCAGGGCATCATCCCCGCCGACACCACGCTGAAGGTGTCCGCGCTGATCGGCCCGGTCAACCCGGCGGCGTACGCGGTCTACGAGCGCCTCGGCGCCGACTCGGTCAACGTGCCCAGCGATCTGACGCTGGATCACCTCACCGAGATCCGGCGGGTGTCGGGCGCCCCCATGGACATGTACATCGAAGCCCCCGACGACCTCGGCGGCTACGTCCGGATGTACGAGGTGGCCGAGCTGATCCGGCGCGGCGCACCGCTCTACCTCAAGTTCGGTCTGTCCAAGGCGCCTTCGATCTACCCGTGGGGCACCCATCTGCGGGACGTCACCCTGGACACCGCCCGGGAACGGGTCCGGCGCGGCCGGCTCGCCCTGGACCTGCTCGCCCGGCACGGCGCGGACGGCGCGATGGCGCCGCTCGGCTCCCGGCTGCCGGGGACGCTCAACCGCTTCCCGACCGGGGACTGAGCAGCCGCAACACAGCTTGCACGACCCGGCGCCTGACGGGGACGCCGGTCTCTCTCAACGACGAGAACACAAGGATTGATCACCATGCGCAACCGCAGAGCCGTACTCGCCGCCATAGCCGGCGCCGCCTCCCTCGCCCTGACCCTGTCCGCCTGCGGCCAGAGCGGCGAGGGCGGCAGCGACGAGAAGTCGGGCGACAGCAACAAGGGCGCCCTGGTCGGTATCTCGATGCCGACCAAGTCCTCGGAGCGGTGGATCGCCGACGGCAAGAACGTCGTCAAGGACCTTGAGGCCAAGGGCTACAAGACGAAGCTGGTCTACGGCGAGGACGAGCCCGACCAGCAGGTCTCGCAGATCGAGAACCTGATCACGCAGGGCGTCAAGGCGCTGATCATCGCGGCGATCGACAACAAGTCGCTGAACAACGTCCTCCAGCAGGCCGCCGACGCGAAGATCCCGGTGATCTCCTACGACCGCCTGATCCTCGGCACCAAGAACGTCGACTACTACGCCTCGTTCGACAACGAGAAGGTCGGCAAGCTCCAGGCGCAGTACCTGGTCGACAAGCTGGGCCTCGCGAGCGGCAAGGGCCCGTTCAACATCGAGCTGTTCGCCGGCTCCAACGACGACAACAACACCAAGTACTTCTTCGGCGGCGCGATGAGCGTCCTCAAGCCGTACATCGACTCGAAGAAGCTCGTCGTCAAGTCCGGCCAGACCGAGCTGACCAAGGTCACCACGCTGCGCTGGGACGGCGCGACCGCGCAGCGCCGCATGGAGGACATCCTCACCTCGACGTACACCTCGGGCCGGGTCGACGCGGTGCTCTCGCCGTACGACGGCATCTCGATCGGCATCATCGCCGCGCTGCGCTCCGACGGCTACGGCACCGCCGCCAAGCCCCTGCCGGTCATCACCGGCCAGGACGCCGAGATCGCGTCGGTGAAGTCGATCGTCGCCGGCCAGCAGTCGATGACGGTCTTCAAGGACCTGCGCAAGCTCGCCCAGTCCGCGACCGACATGGTCGACGCGTCGCTGAACGGCAAGACGCCGCAGACCAACGACACGAAGACCTACGACAACGGCACGAAGGTCGTCCCGGCCTTCCTGCTGGAGCCGGTGAGCGTCGACAAGACCAACTACGAGAAGGAACTCGTCCAGAGCGGCTTCTACACGGCGGACCAGCTCAAGTAAGCGTCGGCCCATAAGGATTGGAAGGCACGACCATGGCGGGACCCGTCCTGGAAATGCGCTCGATCGTCAAGACCTTTCCCGGTGTCAAAGCGCTCTCGGACGTCACTCTGACCGTCCGTCAGGGCGAGGTCCACGCCATCTGCGGGGAGAACGGCGCCGGCAAGTCGACGCTGATGAAGGTCCTCTCCGGCGTTCACCCGCACGGGAGTTACGAGGGCGACATCCTCTTCGAGGGTGAGACCTGCGAGTTCAAGGACATCCGGGCGAGCGAGCACCGCGGCATCGTCATCATCCACCAGGAGCTGGCGCTGTCGCCGTACCTCTCGCTGGCGGAGAACATCTTCCTCGGCAACGAGCATGCCAAGGGCGGGTTCATCGACTGGCGCGAGACGCTGCGGCACGCCACCCAACTGCTGCGCCGGGTGGGCCTCACGGACCACCCGGACACCCGGGTCGCCGACATCGGCGTCGGCAAGCAGCAGCTGGTGGAGATCGCGAAGGCGCTCTCGAAGAAGGTGAAGCTGCTGATCCTCGACGAGCCGACGGCGGCGCTCAACGACGAGGACAGCGACAAACTCCTCGATCTCATCCTGGAGTTGAAGAAGCAGGGCATCACCTCGATCATCATCTCCCACAAGCTCAACGAGATCCGCAAGGTCGCCGACTCGGTGACGATCATCCGCGACGGCCGGTCCATCGAGACGCTGGACGTGAAGGCCGCGGAGACCACCGAGGACCGGATCATCAGCGGCATGGTCGGCCGCGACCTCGACCACCGCTTCCCCGAACGCAGCACGTACGACGGGGAGGTGGACGACGCGCCGGCCCTGGAGATCAAGGGCTGGACCGTCGGTCACCCGATCGACCAGCACCGCAAGGTGGTTGACGATGTGTCACTTCACGTACGGCGTGGGGAGATCGTCGGCATCGCCGGTCTGATGGGGGCCGGCCGCACCGAGCTGGCGATGAGCGTCTTCGGCCGCACGTACGGCCGTTACAGCGGCGGCACGGTCCTCAAGGACGGCAAGGAGATCCGCACGAAGACGGTCGCCGAGGCCGTCCAGCACGGCATCGCGTACGTCACCGAGGACCGCAAGCACTACGGCCTGAACCTCATCGACACCATCAACCGCAACATCTCGCTGACGGCGCTGAGCAAGGTCGCCAAGCGGGGGATCGTCGACGAGCACGAGGAGCAGAAGGTCTCCGAGGGCTACCGCAAGTCGATGAACATCAAGGCGCCGACGGTGTTCGAGCCGGTGGGCAAGCTCTCCGGCGGCAACCAGCAGAAGGTCGTCCTCAGCAAGTGGATCTTCGCGGGTCCCGAGGTGCTGATCCTGGACGAGCCCACGCGCGGGATCGACGTGGGCGCCAAGTACGAGATCTACACGGTCATCGACCAGTTGGCCGCCCAGGGCAAGGCGGTCGTCTTCATCTCCTCCGAGCTGCCCGAACTGCTCGGCATGTGCGACCGCATCTACACCATGGCCGCCGGGCGGCTCACGGGCGAGTTCTCGCGGGCCGAGGCCACGCAGGAAGTGCTGATGCGTCAGATGACGAAGGACAAAGAGGTAACGCGATGAGCACCGACGTGACCAAGAGCCCGGCCGCCGCGCCGCCCGGCAAGGGCGGAGGCTCCGGGGCCGGCGACAACCTGCTCCAGCTGATGCTGAACGGCCTGCGCCGCAACATGCGCCAGTACGGCATGCTGATCGCGCTCGGCCTGATCATCGTGCTGTTCCAGATCTGGACCAACGGCGACCTGCTGCTGCCGCGCAACGTCTCCAACCTGGTCCTGCAGAACAGCTACATCCTGATCCTGGCCATCGGCATGATGCTGATCATCATCGCCGGGCACATCGACCTGTCGGTCGGTTCGGTGACGGCGTTCGTCGGTGCCTTCGCGGCCGTACTGACGGTGCAGCACAGCGTGTCGTGGCCCATCGCGCTGGTGCTGTGCCTGCTGGTGGGCGCGGTCGCCGGCGCCGTACAAGGCTTCCTCATCGCCTACTTCGGCATACCCTCGTTCATCGTCACCCTCGCGGGGATGCTGCTCTTCCGCGGACTGACGGAGATCCTGCTGGAGGGCCAGACCCTCGGCCCGTTCCCCGACGGGCTCCAGAAGATGGGCAACGGCTTCCTGCCCGAGGTCGGTCCGGACACCAACTACCACAACATCACGCTGCTGCTGGGCTTCGTCCTGATCGCCTTCACGGTCATCCAGGAGGTCCGGGACCGCAAGCGGCAGCAGGAGTTCGCGCTCGACGTCGTGCCGCGCAACCTGTTCCTGCTGAAGATCGTCGCGATCTCGGCGGCGATCCTCGCGGTGACGATGCTGCTCGCCAGCTACAAGGGCGCCCCGATCATCCTGCTCATCCTCGGTGTCCTGGTGGTCGGTTACGGCTACCTGATGCGCAACTCGGTGTTCGGCCGCCACATCTACGCGATCGGCGGCAACCTCCCGGCGGCCAAGCTGTCCGGCGTCAAGGACAAGAAGGTCACCTTCCTTGTCTTCCTCAACATGGGCGTGCTCGCGGCCCTGGCGGGTCTGGTGGTCGCCGCCCGTCTGAACGCGGCGTCTCCGAAGGCGGGGCTCAGCTTCGAACTGGAGGCGATCGCCTCCTCGTTCATCGGTGGCGCGTCCATGAGCGGCGGCGTGGGTACCGTCCTCGGCGCGATCATCGGCGGTCTCGTCCTCGGTGTGCTGAACAACGGCATGAACCTCCTGAGCGTCGGCTCCGACTGGCAACAGGTCATCAAGGGCCTCGCCCTGCTGGCGGCGGTCGGGTTCGACGTGTGGAACAAGCGCAAGTCCGGTTCGTAACCATCTCGGGCCTCACCCCTCAGGGGTGGGGCCCTTCCCTCAAAGGGGCCGCAGATATGGAACTGAACAGACGCACGGTCATCGCGGGCGCCGCCGCGGCGGGCATCGCCGCGAGCACCCTCGGCGGGACGGCCGAGGCGAGCACGGGCAGTACTTCCGGAGCTGGTACTTCTGGTGGGGCTTCGGGCGGCAAGGCTCCGTCGCGCAAGCTCTTCGGCACCCTCGCCGACGGCACCAAGGTGTACCTCTGGTCGCTGGCCAACGGCGGGACGAAGCTCAAGGTCCTGTCGTACGGGGGTATCGTCCACTCGCTGGAGACCCCGGACCGCAAGGGCCACTACGCGAACATCTCTGCAGGGTTCTACAACCTGGAGGACTACGTCGCCAAGTCCCCCTACTTCGGCGCGCTGATCGGGCGGTACGGCAACCGCATCGGCAAGGGCCAGTTCACCCTGGACGGCAAGAAGTACCAGCTGTCCGTCAACGACGGCGCCAACAGCCTGCACGGCGGCGCCAAGGGCTTCGACAAGCACGCCTGGAGCGTCGAGCCGTTCGTGAAGGGCACGGACGTCGGTCTGCGCCTGTCCTACACCAGCGCCGACGGGGAGATGGGGTACCCGGGGACGCTGAGGACGAAGGTGACGTACACGCTCACCAAGCACGGCGACTGGGTCATCGACTACGAGGCCACCACCGACAAGGCCACCGTCGTCAACCTCACGAGCCACGTGTACTGGAACCTCGCGGGCGAGGGCAGCGGCACGATCGAGAACCACGAGCTGACGATCGCCGCCGGCCGCTACACCCCGACCGACTCCGGCCTCATCCCCACGGGTGAGCTGGCCCGGGTCGCCGGCACCCCCTTCGACTTCCGCAAGCCCAAGCCCATCGGGCGCGACATCCGTGCCGGGCACGACCAGTTGATCCTCGCCAAGGGGTTCGACCACAACTGGGTGCTGGACAAGGGGATCACCGCGAAGCCGGTGCACGTCGCGACGCTGCGCGACCCGAAGACCGGCCGTACCCTGAAGATCGCGACGGACCAGCCGGGGCTGCAGTTCTACTCCGGCAACTTCCTCGACGGCACCCTGACCGGGACCGACGGGCACGTCTACCGCCAGGGTGACGCGCTCTGCCTGGAGACGCAGCACTTCCCGGACTCGCCGAACCAGCCGAAGTTCCCGTCGACGACGCTGCGGCCGGGGCAGACGTACCGGACGCGGACCGTGCACTCGTTCAGCGCGCGGTAAGTTCCTTTTGGGGGCCGGTTGTTGGGGAACCGGCCGTGGCCATACGGACGTTGCCCACAGAAGACTCACAACTTCTTACCGATTTCTCAGTGGGTGAACAGCGTCACCGCAGCCTCCGTATGTAAGGGCGGCCCGTGCTCTCGCGCACGGGCCGCCCAGCCGCGACGGGCCCGGTCGTCCCCAACGGGCCCGCCCACTACGGAGGTTCCATGGCCGACAACGTCACCTCGTTGTTCCGCAGCACGGCGGCGCACAGCCCGTCGATGGCGGCGTTGACGCGAGAAGGCGGGGAGGGCACCGGCCCGGTCGACTTCTGTATCCCGTGCAACCCGTACTTCCCGACGCCCGCGATGTTCGACGACATGGCGGCCCGGTTCCGCGACATCATCACGTACTACCCGAGCAGCGCCGACACGATCACGTCCGAGCTGTGCAACCTCCTCCAACTCCCCCCGCAGGCCGTGGCGATGGGCAACGGCTCGACCGAACTCATCACCTGGATCGACCACTTGCTGGTCCGCGAGTCGCTCGCGGTGCCGGTGCCGACGTTCGGCCGGTGGACCGACCAGCCCATGGAGACGGGCAAGCGGGTCGACATGTTCCCGCTCCAGGAGGCCAACGGGTTCGTCCTCGACCTCGCGCAGTACTCGGAGTTCATCCGCGCCCGGGGCACGCGGGTCGCCGTGATCTGCAACCCCAACAACCCCGACGGCGGCTTCCAGCACCGGCAGGCGCTGGTGCAGTTCATGGACGCGATGGCCGACCTCGACCTCATCGTCATCGACGAGTCGTTCCTGGAGTTCTCCGACGCCGAGCAGGAGCCCAGCGTCGTCCAGGAGGCCATGCTGCGGCCCAACGTCATCGTGCTGCGCAGCCTCGGCAAGAACTTCGGGCTGCACGGCATCCGGTTCGGCTACCTCGTCGCGAACCCCTCGCTGGCCGGCAAGGTCCGCTCGATGCTGCCGAAGTGGAACCTCAACTCCTTCGCCGAGCACGTGGTGTTCATGCTGAAGGACCACGGACCCGAGTACGCCCAGAGTCTGATGCAGGTGCGCAAGGACCGGCTGGAGATGGCGAGCCAGCTCTCCGCGCTGCCCGGTCTCACGGTCTACCCCTCGCAGGGGAACTTCCTCTTCGTCCGGCTCCCGGTGGGGGCCGAGGGGACGGTGGTCCGCGACCGGCTGCTCACCGAGCACCGGGTCCTGGTCCGGGAGTGCGGCAACAAGATCGGCTCCTCCAGCCGCTTCCTGCGGCTCGTGGTGCGCCCCCAGGTCGACGTACGCCGTCTGGTGTCCGGCATGGAGCAGGTGCTCTACGGGACCCGCAGAGGCAACCCCGTGCCCGAACTGGCCCCCGCGGTGGGGTACAGCTCCGGTACGGCCGCCGTCGACCGGCTGGTCACGAACGGCGCCGGCATGCAGGGACTTGCCGCTCAGGCCCTCGCGGCCGGCGCCCCGGCTCCGATGGCGGCGGCCGTCGGAGCCGGACTGCCTACGCAGATGCCGATGGCTCCGCCGGTCGCGCCGACTCCGTTGGCTCCGGCGGCTTCCATGGCTCCCGCGGCTCCGGCGGCTCCTGTGGCTCCGGCCGCTTCCATGGCCCCGGCGGCCGCGGCGGCGATGCAGCCCGCGATGATGCCCGCGGCGATGGCTCCGGCGCCCGCGCCCATGGCTCCGGCGATGGCTCCGGCCATGGGGCAGGTCATGGGGCAGGCGCCGATGGGGGCGCCGATGATGGCCGCTCAGGTGCCTCAGCAGATACCGATGCCGTCGAACGGGGCGGGGATACCGATGCCGGCGCCTCAGGCGGCTCCGACACCGGCCCCGATGGCTCCGGTGCCGCCGATGCCTCCGTCGACGGTTCCGCCGACCGGTATGCCCGGTATGACTCCGCCCGGGGTACCGGCGCGCGGCGGGCTGACCGCGGCGCAGGTCCGGGGGACGAACGGTCTCACCCCGGCGCCGGCCACCGGCTGGCCCAACGCGGGGAGCTGGCCGAACGCGGCGGGGATGGGGCAGGCGGGGTAGTAGTACTTCGGAGCCAGGGCGGTAGCCGTGGGGTTTCAGTACCGGGAGGGGTACTGGGGTCCTACGGGTACCGCCCTTTCACCTGTGCCTCAGTAGGCCACCGGCCAGCCCGAGCTCCAGTTCAGGAGGTTGATGCCGAGCTTGGGGGTGCCGTTGTCGTTGCCGTCGTAGTAGTGGTAGACGATCAGGTCGCCGTCGGAGTCGGCCATGATCGACTGGCCGCCGGGGCCGATGACGCTGCCGTGGCTCTCCAGGACGGGGGTGCCGCCGTTGTTCGTGAGGGCTACGCCGTTCTTGTCGTAGTAGGGGCCGGTGACACTGCTCGCGCGGCCGACCTTGACCTTGTACGTCGAACTCGTCCCCGCGCAGCAGGTGTCGTACGAGGCGAAGAGGTAGTAGTACCCGCCCCGCTTGACGACGAACGGCGCCTCGACGGCCTTCGTCCCGGTGGGGCGGGACGCGATGGAGTAGCGGGTCGTGTTGCCCGCGAGCTGCTTGCCGGTGCCGGGGTCGAGCTGGATCATCTTCAGCCCCGTCCACCAGCTCCCGAACGACAGCCACCACTTGCCGTCGTCGTTCACGAAGAGGTTGGGGTCGATCGCGTTGTAGTCGCTGGAGGTCGCCGAGGTGTAGACAGTGCCCTGGTCGGTCCAGGACCCGGGCAGCCCGGTGGCCGAAGTGGCCAGCCCGATCGCCGACTTGTTGGAGCCGAACGTCGAAACGGCGTAGTACAGCAGGTACTTGCCGCCGCGGTACGAGATGTCCGGCGCCCACGCCTCGGTCGCCCCGTACGACGACCACCAGCCCGGCTTGGCGGCGAAGGCGTCGCCCCCGGCGCTGAAGGCGATCCGGTCGGTGGACGTGCGGTACGAGATGCCGCCGCCGGTCCCGTACACCAGGTAGCGCCCGCCGGAGGTCCGGATCATCGTGGGGTCGTGGACGACCGTACTCCCGGTCACCCGGCCGGGGTTGGGGTAGGCGGACGCGGCGGTCGGCATCAGCGCGAGGAGGAACGCGGCGGGGAGGGTGAGCAGGGCGGCTCGGCGGGACGTACGGGCCATGGGGACACTCCTTGAGGTGGGGGGAGTTGGAGTGAGGGTCGAGGTGGGAGGTGCCGTTCGGTTTTCCGAACGGCGGTCGTGTCATCGGACGGGACGGTAGAATCGAACCCTTTGCGCGTCAACGCTCCCGGCAACCACTCGAAACTCTTCGAAAACGCGGGCCCCTCCAACCCTCCTGTCTCAGACCTGACTTGACGAGGCATCACTTTGCTTGTCTGACAGCTCAGATACAGGAATCCGCTCTAAGGTGCCGTGTCCATGACAGAGAAACCATCGAGCACCCCCGAACCCCGTCACCCCGTCGGACGCCGCGCCGTGCTGGTCGCGGGCGGAGCGGCGGCCGCGACCCTGGCCGTAGGCGTCGCGTCCGCGCAGGGCGAGGCCGACTCCCGGGCCGTACAGGCGACTCCGGTCGCGGCGGCGGCCGTCTGCACGCTCACGAAGGAGATGACGGAAGGTCCCTACTACCTCGACGGCCAGTACGTCAGGGCGGACATCACCGAGGGCAAGACCGGCTTCCCGCTGAGGCTGGCCCTCACGGTCGTGGACGACGACACGTGCGCGGTGATCCCGAACGCGCTGGTCGAGATCTGGCACGCGGACGTGCTCGGCGAGTACTCCGGCTTCGTCGGCAGCAACGGGCACAGCGAGCCGGACAGCGGCACGTTCCTGCGCGGCGGCGTCCTGACGAACTCCGCCGGGGTCGCCAACATCACCACGGTGTACCCGGGTTGGTACCGGGGACGCTGCGTGCACATCCATGTGAAGGTCCACACGAACGTCACGCTCACCTCGGACGGCTCGTTCACCGGCGGCCAGGAACTCCACACCGGCCAGCTCTTCTTCGACGAGACGGTCACCGCGCGGGTCGGCGCGCTGACGCCGTACAGCACGAACACGGTCACCCGGACGACCCTCGCGCAGGACTCGATCTACGACGAGGGCGGCGCCGCGTCCGGTCTCCTCACCCTTGCCGCGCTGGGGAGTTCACCGGCGTCCGGGTACTCCGGCACGCTGACGCTCGGCGTCGAGCGGTAGCCGGGCGGGGCGGTCCCGGTGCCAACCGGGGCCGCCCCTACGGGTGTTGCGGTAACTCACCTCTTCCCGAGGGGAGTTACTTCGACTTCCCCGGGCACTCCTTCCAGGCGACGTGGTAGATCGTCGAGAGTTCGCCGTCCGTCGAGTCCATGGTCATGAAGCTGACCTTGCCCGGCGACTGCGTCCCGGCGGTGACCCGCACCTCGGTGTTGACGTTGAAGTTGCGCTGGACTCCGCAGGGGGCCCAGACCAGTTGGGCCCACTCGGTGGAGTCGGTGGCCTGCCAGTTGTCGGTGAGCGCGCCGTTGAAGGAGTGGCTCTTGGCCACCGTCTGCGGGGAGCCCTGGAAGTAGTACGAGGACCGCTGCAGGCCGGTCGCGCCGCGCTGGAGGGACGCGAAGCCCCGGTAGTCGACGCTCGCGATCGCGTAGGTGAAGCCGCCGGGGACGTGGACGACCATGCTGAGCTGGCAGTTCTTGCGGAACGCCGTCGGGTCGGAGTTGCCGCCGGCCTGCGCGAGGTAGTCGCTGTAGGTGACGGTGAACGCGGTGTTGTCCTCGGAGACGGCGACGGCGGCGGTGCCCGCGGGGCAGCCGGAGCCGTTGATGGTCGCGAGGTTGATGACGATCTTGTCCGGCGGCGGGTCGATGAACGCCGGGTCCGCCTGGGCGGGCAACGCCGTGGCGAGGAGGGCGGCTGCGGCGCCGCCGAGCAGAAGTGCACCGGATCTCATGGGATCTCCCGTGAATCGGTCCGTGGGGGGTGGTCGCGCCCAGGCCGGAAACCTGTGGAGGATCTGTAAGGTTTCCGTGAAGGCCGGGGCGAACGCATCGTAGGGACAAGGGAGTTCGGCGCCTACGTCGAACTCCGGCCATTCACAGGAGTCCCGTTCACATACTGCTGCTACGTGAGTACTACACGGTTACGACTCAGGGGCTGCGCAGGGCCGTATCCCGGGGGTGCTTCAGGGGTTCTCCCAGGCCGCCGGTTCCGCCGCCAGGGCCCGGACCGGCTCCGGCAGCGCGTCCGCCGCGAGGTCCGCGATCGTGACCCCCTCCAGGATCCGCCGTACGTTGGCCCGCAGGGCGATCCACAGCGGGAGCAGGGGTTCGGCGGTGCCCTTGTAGGAGAGTTCCGTGGGCCGCTCCCCGCGTACGGAGACGATCGGCCCGTCCACCCCCCGGACGATGTCGGCGACGGTGATCTCGGCGGCGTCGCGCGCGAGCCGGTACCCGCCGCCCCCGCCGCGCCGGCTGTCGACGACCCCCGCGCGGCGCAGATCGCCGAGGATCCCCTCCAGGAACTTGTGCGGAATGTCCTGCGCGAGGGCTACGGTCTCCGTCTTCACCGGGTCGTCGCCCTGTCGTACGGCGATCTCCAGTACCGCCCGTACCGCGTAGTCCGCCCGTGCCGAGATCCTCATGCGCCCATTGTGGGGCAGTTCCCGGCACGGGCGCCTCGCCCCCTCACACCAGGCGGATGACGTTCCAGGAGAGCGGCTCCAGCGTCGCCGTCAGCCTGCCGTCCGCGAGCGCCGTCCCCTCCCCCGCGTGGGGTACGACCCGCTCGGGGTCGGCGAGGGTATTACGCGCGTCGGGGTCGGCGTCGGCCAGCACGCTGTGCTCGACGATCCGCTCGACGCCGAGCCCCCCGAGAGCTACTTCCAGCGGTAGTCCTTCGGTACGACTGCGGTTCACCGCGAAGACCGTCACCGAGCCGTCGTCCGCGCGTACGGCGGTGGCGTGCAGGAGGTCGGTCTCGCCGTACTTCTTCGTGTCGTACGTCGGGGAGTCGACCCGGACGTCGAGGACCTCGCCCCGGCCGTACCGGGATGCCTGGGCGAACGGGAAGAAGGTCGTCTGGCGCCAGGCGGGGCCGTCCGGCTCGGTCATGATCGGGGCGATCACGTTGACGAGCTGGGCGAGGCAGGCGACGGTGACGCGGTCGGCGTGGCGCAGCAGGGCGATGAGCAGCGAGCCGAAGACGACGGCGTCCATGACGCTGTAGTTGTCCTCCAGCAGGCGGGGGGCCTCGGCCCAGTCGCGCTCGCCGGAGTTCTCGATCTCGTGCCACTCCGAGATGTACCAGACGTTCCACTCGTCGAAGGAGAGGTTGATCTTCTTCTTCGACTTCAGCTTCGCGCCGATGTGGTCGGCGGTGGCGACCACGTTCTCGATGAAGGACTCCATGTCGACGGCGGAGGCCAGGAAGGAGTCGACGTCGCCGTTCTCGGGCTGGTAGTAGGCGTGCAGGGAGATGTAGTCGACCAGGTCGTACGTCTCCTCCAGGACCGTCGCCTCCCAGGCGGCGAAGGTCGGCATGGACTGGCTGGAGGAGCCGCAGGCGACGAGTTCGACGTCCGGGTCGATCTGGCGCATCGCGCGGGCGGTCTCGGCGGCGATCCGGCCGTACTCCCCCGCGGTCTTGTGGCCGGTCTGCCAGGGGCCGTCCAGCTCGTTGCCCAGGCACCAGAGTCTGATGCCGAAGGGCTCCTTGTCGCCGTGTGCGACCCGTAGCTCCGCGAGGGTAGTACCTGAGGGGTGGTTGGCGTACTCCTGGAGTTCGAGGGCTTCGGCCACCCCCCGGGTGCCGAGGTTGAGGGCCATCATCGGCTCCGCCTGGGGGCCGAGCTTGCGCAGGAAGGCGATGTACTCGGAGAGGCCGAAGCGGTTGGTCTCGGTGGAGCGCCAGGCGAGGTCGAGGCGGCGGGGGCGGTCCTCGGCCGGGCCGACCGAGTCCTCCCACTTGTAGCCGGAGACGAAGTTCCCGCCGGGGTAGCGGATGGTGGTGACACCGAGTTCGCGGACCAGGTCGAGGACGTCCTGCCGCAGGCCCTCGGCGTCCGCCGTCGGGTGGCCGGGCTCGAAGATGCCGGTGTAGACGCAGCGGCCGAGGTGTTCGACGAACGAGCCGAAGATCCGGGGGCTGACCTCGCCGACCGTGAAGGCGGGGTCGAGGGTGAGACGGGCGGTGCGCATGTCTTCCTTTCGTGCTGTGCTTCTCTGGGCCGGGGCTTCCTTGGTCCGGGGCTTCCTTGGTCCGGGGCTTCCTTGGTCCGGGCCGGCTAGACCACGTGCGGCCAGCCGTCCTTCGTCCAGTCCAGTCGGTTCAGTCCCAGCTTCGGCACGCCGTTGTCCTCGGCGTCGTAGTAGTGGTACGCCAGCCAGTCCCGGCCCCTGTCCCGGAACACCGACTCGCCCCCCGTGCCCACGTACCTCCCGTGGCTCTCCAGTACGAGATCGCCGCCTCCCTCCAGCATCGGCCGGCCCTGGCTGTCCGTGTAAGGGCCGGTCACCGAGGTGGACCGGCCCACCCTGATCTTGTACGTGGAGTTCACTCCGGCACAACAGGTGTCGTAGGAGGCGAAGAGGTAGTAGTACCGGCCGTGCCGCACGATGGCCGGCCCCTCGACCGCGTACGGCGCGTCCGGGCGGGTCGCCAGGTGATGGACCTCGGCGCCGGGGGCGGAGCGGCCGGTCCTCGGGTCGAGTTCGACCATGCGGATGCCGGTCCAGTACGAGCCGAAGCTCATCCAGAGCTTTCCGGCGGCGCGGATCAGCGCGGGGTCGATGGCGTTCCAGGTGTCGGTGCGTTCGGAGGTGAACGCCTTGCCGTGGTCGGTCCAGGTGCCGGGGAGGCCGGAGGGGGAGGTCGCGAAACCGATCGCGGAGTGGTTGGTGCCCCAGGACGAAACGGCGTAGTAGAGCCAGTACTTGCCGCTCCGGTACGAGATGTCGGGCGCCCAGGGGTCGGCGGTGTCGTTGTACTCGTACCACCAACTCGGGGGCATCGCGAAGGCGTTGCCCGCGTCGGTCCAGTGCACGCGGTCCTTCGAGAGGCGGGCGCCGATGACTCCGCCGGTCGAATAGGCCACGTAGCCGCCGGACTTGAGGCGGGTGACGGTGGGGTCGTGGATGATCTGCTGGCCGGTGATGGGCTGGGGGTCGGGGTAGGTGGGGGTGAGGGTGGCTGCCGTGGGGGCGCCGGCTGTCGTGGCGGCGTACTCCGTCGTGGTGGCGTTCGCTGTCGTGGTGGCGTTCGCTGTCGTGGCGGCGTCGGTTGTCGTGGCCGCGTTCGCCGTCACGGGTGCGAACGCGAGGAGTGCGGCGGTCAGTGCGGTCGCCGTCCGCAGGCGCATGGGAGCCCCTCTCACTGTCCCGCCAGACCGGTGTGGGCGACGCCGCGCACGATCTGGCTCTGGAAGAAGACGAAGACGATGATGAGCGGCAGCCCCGCGATGAGGCCGCCCGCCATGAGTTGCGGCCAGACGATGCCGAACGCGTTCTGGACGGTGGCGATGCCGTTCGGCATGGTCATCAGGTCGGGGTTGTTGGTCACCATGTACGGCCACAGGAAGTTGTTCCAGGACGCGATGAAGGTGAAGATGCCGACCGCCGACAGGGACGGCTTGGACAGCGGCAGCACGATCGTGAAGAAGATCCGCCAGCGTCCGGCGCCGTCGATGAACGCGGCCTCCTCCAACTCCCGTGGCAGGGACTGGAAGAACTTGTACAGGATGTAGACCATCGCGGCCGGCGCGCACTGCGGCAGGATCATCCCCCAGTACGTGTCGACCATGCCGAGCGACTGGACGGTCGTGAAGAGCGGCACGCCGAGGATCGCCGGGGAGAACATCAGGCCCGCCATGGTGAGCCCCAACAGGGCTGATTTTCCCCGGAATTCGGTGCGCGCGAAGCCGTATCCCGCGAGGGCGGAGACGATCAGGACGAGGAAGGTGACGCAGACCGACACCACCACCGAGTTCACGAACCAGTTGGGGATGTTGCCGGCCTCGAAGACCGCCTTCCAGGACTCCAGGGTGACGTCCTCGGGGATCCAGTGCGGGGCGGCGACCGACTCCTGGGGTGATTTGAGGGACGTCGACAGGGCCCAGGCGAGCGGGGCGAGCCAGAGCAGGGAGAGGCCGGCGGCGACCAGGGTCAGCGCGATCTGTCCGGGCGTCCAGGTGCTACGGGGCTTGCGGAGCACGGGAGTCGGTGTGGTGCTCATCGGGTGCCCGCCTCCTCTCGGTTGCGCAGCAGCCACATCCGGCCGAGGGCGACGGCCGCGACGATGACGAACAGGACCATGGAGATCGCGGAGGCGTATCCCACGCGGTAGTTGGTGAAGCCCTCTTCGAGGGTGTACTGCACGAACGTGCGCGTCGATTCCTCCGGTCCGGGCGAGAACTGGTACATGACCACCACCTGGTCGAACACCTGGAGCGAGGCGAGGACTTGGAGCGAGATGACGAGCCCGGTGATGTTCCTGAGGCCCGGGACGGTGATGTACAGGAGCCGCTGGAAGGCGTTCGCGCCGTCCAACTCGGCGGCTTCGTAGAGGTGTTGGGGGACCGCCTGGAGTGCGGCCAGGTAGAGGAGGAAGGAGAAGCCGACCGTCCACCACAGGGTGGCGATCACGACGGCGAGCAGGGCCGTCGACTTCTGGGTGAGCCAGGGGGTGTCGAGGCCGAGGACGTGGTTGACCATGCCGTTGGTGGGCTGGAACAGCCACCACCACAGGTTGCCGATGACGGCCGAGGGCAGCAGGAACGGCGCGAAGAAGCAGAGCCGCCACACCCACTTGAAGTGCGCGGCGTGGTGCGCGATGAGGGCCATCAGAAGGGCGACGGCGACGATCGCCGGGACAACGTACAGGGTGAACTTGACGCTGTGCCACAGCGAGGACCAGACGAGCGGATCGCCCAGCGCCTCACGGTAGTTGGCGAGTCCGACGTAACTCGTATGGTCGCCGGAGATGTTGGCGTCGGTGAGGCTGAGGTAGAGGCCGCGTACGACGGGCAGCAGCACGAACAGGCCGTACAGGACGAAGAACGGGGCGACGAACCAGCCGCCGTGCTGGAAGCGGCGGCCCCAGCGGGCTCTGGCCGAGTCGGCGGCGGTGGCGGCCTTGGGGCGGGCGGCGCGGGCGCCGAGTACGCCGGTGCTGCTCATGCGCCAACTCCCTTCTGGTCGGCGGTTCTCACGCGCTCTCCCCCTTCGCCTCCTGTGCGGCGGTCAGTCCGTCCATCGGGTTCTTCGACGCGAGCAGTTCCTCCAGCGCGCGCTTCATGCGGCGGGCCGCGTCGGCGGGTTTCGTGGAGCCGAGGTTGGAGGCGGCGATGACGGGGCCCATCTTGTTGGCCAGTACGCCGGTCGACCCCGCGAACCAGATGTGGGGCTCGGTCGCGGGGTGGTCCATCGCGGGCCGGGAGTACTCGTTCTGCGGGCTGAGCCTGAGGTACTCGGGGTCCTTGAACGTCGGGAGATAGGCGGGGATATGGCCGCCGCCGGCCCAGGCGGTGGCGTGTTTCACGAGGTACGCGGCGAGGAGGTGGGCCCCGTCGTTCGCGGCGCCGCCCCGGTCGGACTGGTGGGGCAGGACGAAGGAGTGCGACTCGACGTGGGTGGCGGGCGTGCCGAAGACGGGCGGCAGGGGCTGTGCCCCGAACTCGACCTCGGCGCCCTTGTAGTAGGGCACGGACCAGTTGCCCTCCCAGGCGAACGGCGACCCGGCGATGAACGCCTCGCCGTCGGAGGCGCCGACGGTGACGTACCCGTCGGTGACGTGCTTGCGCAGGAACTCCAGTACCTCGGTGGCCTTTTCGGTGTCGAGGGTGACGTGGGTGCGGGCGTCGTCGAAGTAGGTGCCGCCGAGCTGCTGGTAGAAGGCGACGAAGAACCACCAGGAGAAATTCTGGTCGTTGGCGTGCAGCCCGAGGGTCTGGACGCCCGGCTTGAGCTGTTTCCTGGCGGACTTGAGGATGTCGAACCACGCGTCGACCGAAGTCGCCTCGGGCAGCCGGTCGTTCGCGTCGAGGAGTCCGGCCTTGCGGCAGACGTCCTTGCGGTAGAAGTTGAGCTGTGCGTGGATGTCGAGCGGCAGTGCGTACAACTCGCCGCCGACCAGTCCGCGTTGCCACAGCACGGGGTTGAAGTCGGCTTCTTTCACGCCGTACTTGGCGAGCAGGTTCATGTCCCAGGGGTCGAGCAGGCGGCCCGGCGCGAATCCGGGGACGCGGCCCTGGTGCATGACGCCGAGGTCCGGCGCGCGGTTGCCGGCGGCGGCCATGGCGAGTTTGGTGTAGTAGGGGCCGCCCCAGGAGAGGGTGGAGTCCTTGACGTCGACGTCGGGGGTGGCCTTGCGGAAGGCGTCGACCATGGCGACCATGTTGCCGCCGTCGCCGCCCTGGAAGAGGTTCCAGTAGCGCACCCGCGTCCGTGCGCCGGAGGCGAGTGCGTCGGCTCCGCTGCCGAGTGCGGCGAAGCCGAAGCTGCCGGCGACGGCGAGACCGCCGGCCGCCGCGAGAAGTTGCCTGCGATTCAGGTCAGGTCGTCCCATTGCCTGCCCTTGCTCTTCGAGACCCGTTATTGTCCGAAATATCGAATGACGCTCGTAACTTCGAACAGGGACCGTAGGTTCACTTCCGTCTCACGTCAATGGGTGCGACACGACTCGCACGGAACACGAACCCCGGGAGGAAACCTCGCCACGTTCTTGATCGTCTTGCAGGTACCCCGATAGCTGTAGTCCCCCGGTACCCCCTCCCCAGACAGGACCCACCATGCCCGACCTCCCCCCGGAAGCCGCGGCCCTGGCCCGTTTCCTCACCGCGGCCCCGGCCGACCGGCCCGCGCTGGCCCCCACCGTGGCCGAGGCGGTCGGCGCCGAGCGGCTGGAGGAGGTCGTCCAGGACACCCTGGAACGGATCGGCGGTTTCGAGGCCGTAGAGGACAGTCCCGACGGCCTCGTCCTGCGCGGCGGCGGCCCGGACCGGGTCCGCGTGTGGGCGAAGACCATGCCCGACGGCGAACTGACCGGCCTGCTCTTCGAGCACACCCCCTACGCCCCGACACCCCCGGCCCGCGCCCTGCCCGCACCCCTGACCTGGCTGTTCGCCCTGCTCCCGGTCGCCCTGTGGATCGCCCTGCCGCTCTGGGGCGCCGACGACCGCCTCACCTGGCTCGGCGACCTGACCCTCCTCGCCGCGCTCCTCGTCTTCGTCGGCGGCTGGGGCGCCCTCGCCCAGCAGCCCCGCACCCTGCGCCGGATCGCCGCGGCCGGCGCGATCCTCGCCCCCGTCTCCGCCGTACGCCTTCCCGGCCTGCCCACGGGTAGCCCTGGGGTATCCCTGGTCCTGGGTCCGGCGCTCCTGCTCGCGGCCGTGGCCGTGGTGACCGTAGCCCGCCGGCACCGCTGGGGTACGTCCCTGTCGCAGCCGCTGCGCTTCCCGCTGGACGGCACCTGGTACGTCCTCCAGGGCGGCGGCACGCTGATCAACCACCACGCGCGGATCCCCGAACAGCGCGGCGCCGTCGACCTCGTCGGCCTCGGCCCGCACGGCACCCGCACCGGACCGGGCCACGACGCGCACGCGTACGCCGCGTACGGCAGGGCCGTGCACGCCCCCTGCGACGGCCGGGTGGTCTCCGCGGCCGGCGCGATCGCCGACCAGAAGCCCGGCGAGATCCGCTACCAGCCCCTCTACGGCAACCACGTCTTCCTCGACACCGGGCACGAGCTCGTCAAACTCGCCCACCTGCGCCCCGGTTCGGTCACCGTGCGCCCCGGCGACCTCGTCCGCACCGGCCAACTCCTGGGCGAGGTCGGCAACTCGGGCAACACCACCGAACCGCACCTCCACCTGCACGCCGAACGCGACGGTGTCGGCCTGGACCTGACCTTCACCGACGTCCCCGGCCGCCTCTACCGGGGCCGCACGATCCGCCGGTGAGGGCGCCCCCGATTTCCACCGCTCCCTCATGACGCGGACACATCCACCCGCGTAGTCTCGAACCGGCTGCCGCAGGGCAGGCAGAAGGGGGCACCGATGGACATCGCGGGCTCGGCCCGGTTCACCTCCGCGTTCCGGCGCGCGAGAACCGGCTCGGCCATGCGCGGGCTCACCGCCGAACTGGCGGAAGGGCTCGGCCGGCGCGACCGACGCCCCTCCGGCGCACGGGAGTTGTGCCACGCGCTGTGCGAGGAGATGACCGTCCGGCGGGGCGGGCGGCGGGTCGAGGTCCGGTTCGAGCGCTTCCCCGACGAGATCGACGTGACCGGCCTGTGGGTGGAGTTCCAGGAATTCGACCTGGTCATCGTCGAGGAGCGGGCCGAGGAGGTCCAGCAACTCGTCATCCTCGGCCACGAGTTGTGGCACCTGCACGCCCGGCACCAGCACCGGCACGCCGCCGTGGACGCCCTGTCCGGCTGGGAGGGCGTCCCCCTGACGGCCGCCGCCCGCGACGGCTCCCGCCAGGTCGACGAGGCCGAGGCCGACGACTTCGGACACCGGCTCGCCGCCGCCGTACGTCCCTATCTGCGCCCGGAGGACAGCGAGTCGAGGTCCGGAACCGCCCAACGGCTGCTGGGGTACCCCGGGTTCGGGGGCCGGGGGCGATGAGGCTCGATCCGGTCGCCGTCTCCTTCTGGGTGCCGACCGTCATGCTGTGCGCGGCGCTCGCCATCAAGCTCCCGACGATCGTCCGGCTGTGGCGCGACCCGCTGCTGCGGGCGGTGGGCGGACTGCTGCTGCTCGCGTGCGCGGTGTTCGTGTTCGTGGCGCCGTCGACGATCAGCTGGACGAACCGGGTCACGGGCGTGCCCAACTTCTCGGCCCCGTGGTGCTATTCGCTGCTCACCGCGTTCGCCGGCTCGTGTCTGCTGCTCATCATCGCCTGGCGCAACGGCCTGTCGGACCTGACGCCCGCGACGCGGCGCGCGATGCGGTGGGTGATCGGCGCCTACTCCGCCGTCATCGTCGCGCTGTGGGTGCTGTTCCTCCTCGCCGACGTGCCCGTGGAACGGGTCCGCGACCTCGACACGTACTACGCCAACACCCCTTTCATGCGGGAGGAGATCGTCCTCTACCTCCTCGCGCACTGCGTCGCCGTCCTCGTCACCAGCCGCCTCATCTGGAACTGGATCCGCACCGACGGCCTCGACGCGTGGCTGCGCTCGGGACTGGTGTTCCTGGTCATCGGCTACGCCCTGAACCTGGTCTTCGACGCCCTCAAACTCACGGCGGTCGTGGCCCGTTGGACCGGCAACGACCTCGACGTGCTGAGTACGACGGTCGCACCGCTCGCCGCGTGTCTGTCGGCGGTCCTGGTCGCCCTCGGTTTCATCCTCCCGCACACCGGTCAATACCTGCGCGAACGCTGGCTGTTGCATCGCACCCGCATCGAACTGCGCCCGCTGTACACGCTGTTGCGCAGGGCGCAGGGCTCCGGAGTCCCGTTCACGCTGCGGGCCGGGGCCGAACTGCGGCTGATCCGGCGGGAGACGTTCATCCGGGACGTCCTGCTGACACTCACCCGCCGGCTGGACGAGGCGGAGGCGAGCCGCGCCTACGAGGCGGCCGTGGCGCTGGGCCACCCCGTCGAGCGGGCCCGCGCGCTGGCCGCCGCCGTCGCGATCCAGGACGCGGTGGAACGCCGGGGCGAGGGTGCCGGTCACCCCGACCCCACGGGCCTCCTCCAGACCATCCTGGACGTCTCCCGCGCGCTGCGCCGCCCCGACGACCTCACCGCCGTTCGCGCCCGGGCGGCGGCGGCCCGGCAAGCCTCGGCGCCTTCAAGTGCCGCTGGACCGAGGGGTTCCGGCGCGTCCGCGGGCCCCGCGGTCCCGTCGAGCGTCACGGCCTCGTCGGGACCATCACCGTCGTCGGGCGCCGCCGCTCCTCAACACCCTGTCGCCTCCCGCAAGCCCGCAGAAAGCAACCGCCCATGACCAGCACCGCCGTTGTCCTGGGCGGCTCCCTCGCCGGGCTCCTGGCAGCCCGCGCCCTCGCCGAGACCGCCACCGAAGTCACCGTGGTCGAGCGGGACCTGCTCCCCGACGGGCCCGCCCCCCGCAAGGGGCTCCCGCAGGCACGCCACGCCCACCAGCTCTGGTCCGGCGGCGCCCGCGCCCTCGCCGACCTCGTCCCCGGCATCGACGCCCGCCTCGCCGAGGCAGGCGTACGGCGGCACCCGGTGACCGCCGACATGGTGGTCCTCTCCCCGTACGGCTGGTACCGCCGCTGGCCGGAGTCCCACCACATGCTGCTGGCCGGCCGGGACCTCCTGGACGCGACCGTCCGCGAGGCGGTCCTCACCCACCCCCGTATCCGACTGGTCCAGGAGACCGAGGCGTTGGGCCTGGAAGGCACCCGGCAGGCGGTCACCGGTGTGCGGCTCCGCCACCGGGACGGCACCGAACAGACCCTGGACGCCGCCCTGTTCGTCGACGCGACCGGCAGGGCCTCCCGAACTCCCCACTGGTTCGAGGAACTCGGGCTTCCCGAGCCGCCGCGCCGCGAGGTCGACTCGGGTGTCGCCTACGCCTCACGCCTGTTCCGCGCACCCGAGGCCGCGCGCGACACGTTCCCCGTGGTCAACGTCCAGCCCGACCCGCGCACCGGCGAACCCGGCCGGGGCGGGGTGCTGCTGCCCGTCGAGAACGGCACCTGGCTCGTCACCCTGTTCGGCAGCCGGGGCGCCGAACCCACCGCGGACACCGGGGAGTTCGACGCCTACGCCCGTACGCTGCGGCACCCGGTCCTGGCCGACCTCATCGCGCGAGCGACCCCGCTGACCGACGTCTCCTTCACCCGGACCACCGCCAACCGGCGCTTCTTCCACGAACGCGTCCGCGACTGGCCCGACAACTACGCGGTGTTGGGCGACGCGTTGTGCGCCCTCAACCCGCTCTACGGGCACGGCATGTCGGTGGCCGCGCAACAGGCGCTGATCCTGCGCGACATGACACTCCGTCACGGACTGGGCGGGCGGGGGCTGTCCCGCCGGATCCAGCAGGCGGTGTCCCGTCCGGCGTCGGCGGCCTGGGACCTCGCCCTCGGGATGGACGTCTTCTACCCGGGCGCCACGGAGACGGGGCCCACCCTCAGGGACCGTGTCCTCGCCGCCTACGTGGGCCGGCTGCTCCACACGGCGACGGGGAACGGGCGCATCGCACGGGCGGTCACCGACGTGACGGCGCTGGAACGAGGGGGCCATGTCCTGCTGGCCCCCTCGGTGCTGCTGGCCGCCGCCCTCGGCCCGCTCCAACCGCCGCTGGCGGACGCGCCGTTGACGGCGGAGGAGAGGAAGCGGGCGGGGCTGGAGTAGCGGGCGACGGAGGCCCGGAGGGGAATCCGTGCGGGGTGTGAGGCGCGGATGCGCACCGCACCACGCCTCGCCACCGCGCCCCCCGTCCTGCCCTCCGCCCCGCCTGCGCTCACCCCGCGAACGCGGGAAGCGCCAGCCCCTTCCCCGCTCCGGGCACCACCAGCAACGATCCCGCGACCGGGTGCGGATCCGTGAGGCCGATCCGCGCGGTCGTGATGTACAGGTCGCTCAGGTCGGCGCCGCCGAACGCGCAGGCGGTGACACGTGGCGTGGGCAGGGAGATCACCCGGTCCAGCCGGCCGTCGGGGGTGTAGCGCCGTACGGCGCCGCCGTCCCACAGCGCGACCCACACGCAGCCGTCCGCGTCGACCGTGAGGCCGTCCGGGAATCCGGCGCCGTCCTCGATCGTCACGAACTCCCGTCGCCCGCCGACGCGTTCGCCGTCGTAGTCGAAGACGTCGATGCGGCGGGTGGGCGAGTCGACGTAGTACATCAGCGTCGCGTCGGGGCTCCAGCCGGTGCCGTTGCTGACGGCGACGTCGTCAAGGACCGTCTCCAGCAGACCGGTTGAGCCGAAGCGGGCCAGTGTGCCGCCGCCCGGCGCCTCGTCGTAGCGCATCGTGCCGGCCCACAGCGTGCCGTCGGGGGCGACGGCCGCGTCGTTCGCGCGCCGCCCGGGGACGACCTCGCGGTGCAGCCAGCGGAAGGTGTCGTCGGCGTCCAACAGGGCCACGCCGTCACGGAGGTTGAGGACGAGACCGCCACCGGCCCGCGGCTTGGCGGCGCCGACGTGCTGGTCGGTCGTCCGCAGGGTCTGCCGCCCGCTGGACGGGTCGTACGTGTACACGCGCGACCCGAGGATGTCGAGCCACAGCAGCCGGCCCGCGTCCGCGTCCCACGTGGGCCCTTCACCGAGCGTCGCCTCGGCGCGTACCGCTACGTCGAATCCCATCACGCCACGCTCCGGTAGCCGAGCCGCTCCGACAGGTCGACGGCGCCCTTGGCCGCCAACTGCTCCAGTTCCACCCGGCGTTCGTCGCTCCACCGGATCATCGGGACGGAGATGGAGAGCGCCGCGACGACCTGCCCGGTACGGTCCCGGACGGGCGCGGCGACACAACTCACGTCGGGATTCGACTCCCTGCTCTCCACCGCGAGGCCCCGCTCCCGGATCACGGCGAGCGCCTCCCTCAACGCACCTGGTTCGGTGATGCTGTTGGGCGTCATCCGCACCAACTCGGCGTCCACCGGCAGCCGCAGGCTCAGTTCGTGCTCGGGGAGCGACGCGAGCAGCATCTTCCCCACGGACGTGCAGTGCGCGGGCAGCCGTCGTCCGGCGGCGGAGACCATCCGCACCGCGTGCGTCGAGTCGACCTTCGCGATGTAGATGACGTCCGTGCCTTCGAGGATCGCGACGTGCACGGTCTCGTCGCAGGTCTCGGCGACCGACCGGGCGACGTTCTGCCCCTCGGCCGCGAGGTCGAGCTGTTCCGCGTACCGGCTGCCGAGCTGGTACGGCCGTACGCCGAGCCGGTACCGTCCGGGCTGGCCCGGCACCGGCACGATGTACGACCGGGCGGCGAGGGTGGTGACGAGTTCGTGCACGGTGGTGCGCGGAAGCTGGAGCCGGCGCACGATGTCGGGGGCGGAGAGCGTGCCGTCCCCGTCGAGGAAAAGCTCCAGAATGTCCAGAGCCCGGGTCACGGCAGGTACCAGACGTCCCACGGCCGGCCCCCTCCCTTAGGTGTGTTCGATATTTCAACAGGCGATCGGGATGACGAACACAGGCTAATCAGAAGCCCACCGACCGGGCAATGGTCGTGAAAAGACCCGATCCACATCGGTGGCGACGGAACTCGTACCTGAGGGGTACGCCATCGGCGACGATGGAGGGCATGCCGCCCACCCCGCACCCCTTCACGCCGCTCGACTTCCAGCTCGTCCTGCTGCGCCGCATGGCCGACCACAACCCCGACCTGGTGGACGAGGCACGCCGCCGGCTCGGCGCCTCCTCGGCGGAGATGCGCGAGGCGAACAAGCGCTGGCAGGCGATGCTGCACGCCCCCCGGGGCCGCGCGGCGGCGAACCGGTACCGCACGCTCCTCGGCGCCCCGGAAACCTCGGCCACCCGCCGCATCGGCGACCTGACCTGCGAGTCCTGGCTCTGGCCGGTCCCTCTGTGGCCCACCCTGCGGTTCGAGGTCCTGCTCTCCCCCACGGGCGGGATCTGGAACGAGTGGCTGATCCGGGCCCCCGGTACCCCGCCCCCTACCCTGGAGGGACTCGCCGACCTCACTCCCTGGTCGTGCACGGTCGACGAGGCGGCCGGCGCCTTCGCCCCCGCGCGCCCCCTGGAGGGCACCGCCCCCACCCGCTGGGGCCTGTCCTTCACCGCCCCCGACGAGCAGGGGGTACCCCGTCAGGTGGTGGCGGAGTTCACCTGGGGGCTCCTGCAACGCGTCGCGGTCAGGGACTGACCCGGCGCCCGATCACCCGCCCGCCCGCTCCAGGATGCCCGCCACGACCCCGGCCACCGACCCGGGATGCAGCGACAGGAACAGGTTCGGCTCGACGAGTTCCAGCTCCATCACACAGGGCCGCCCGTCGTCCCCGTCGACGAGGTCGACCCGCGCGTACAGCAGCTCCTCACCCCCGGGTACCGCGGCCAACGCCCGCTCCGCGGTGGCGATTTCAGCCTCGGTCGGCTCCCACACGGTCAGCCCCGGATGCGCCACCTTCTCCGCGTCGTACGCCGTCCCCGGAGCGAGCACCGCCCCCTTGCGGCTGGCGTGCAGCAGCCGCCCTCCGAAGAACTGGAGCGCCCGCTCACCGGCGGCGTCGATGCTGCGGACATAGGGCTGGACCATCGCCGTGAACCCCTCGGCGTGCATCCGCGCGATCTGGCGTACGGCGGTGTCGTGGCCGTCGGGGGTGTAGCGGGCGGCGAACCGGGCGCCCGCGCCGGAGGTGGGCTTGACGACGTACTCGTCCTCACGGGGTAGCTCCGGGGTCTCACCCGGCGCCACATACCTGGTGGGGACGGTGGGTACGCCCGCCGCCGCCAGCTCCCCCAGGTACCGCTTGTCGGCGTTCCACCGCACGACCTCCGCCGGGTTCGCGAGCCGGGTGAGGCTCCCGCACTTGCCCGCCCAGGCCAGGAACTCCGCGGGCCGCCAGGAGTAGTCCCACGTCGAACGTATGACGGCGAGATCGAAGGAGGCCCAGTCCGCGTCGGGGTCGTCCCAGGCCACCGCCAGCGCCTCGGCCCCGGCCGCCCGCACCGCCGCCACCAGCTCCGGAAGATCCTCGTCCACGGCGACCCCGGGCCCGGGACGACAGGTGACCAGCGCGATACGAGGCACGGCGAACCCCTGCTTTCCTGCGACAGTACGACGGCATGACGGTACGACCTGCGAACGCCCCTGCACTTTAAGGTCCGGCCCCGCACCCCGGCCAACGGGAACCCCACCCACGGGTCCCACCCCGGCGACCACCGCCTGCCGTGCCCCCACGGTCCTACCCGGGTAGTACCCGAGGACCAGATCCGCCGCCGCACGGGGGGGCGGGGTCAGCCGTCCTCTTCGGCCTCGGCCGGTTCCCAGTCCAGGAGGCGCACCTTCGCCACCGTACGGACATGGGTGCGCATCGCGGTCGCCGCCCTGCGGGGGTTGCGTTCGGCGACCGCGTCGAAGATGGCCTGGTGCTGGGCCCAGGAACGGCCCGGGCGGCCGGGCTGGCGCAGCGACTCCGTACGGCTCTCGGCGATCTGCTCGGCGATGGACCGCATGAACTCCGCGAGCAGCGCGCTGTGCGCCGCCGCGGTCACGGCGGAGTGGAAGAGCCGGTCGCCCTCGATGCCGTGCCCGCCGGCCTCGATCTCCTCGGCCATGTGCGCGAGGGCGGCCCGCATCGCGTCGAGGTCCTCCTCGGTGCGCCGCTCGGCGGCGAGTTCGGCGAGCTTCGTCTCCAGCGCCTCGCGCGCCTCCAGCACGTCCGGCAGCCGCCTGCGCCGCTCGACCATCCGGTCGACGGGTTCGACGTCGAGGCTGTCGCGCACGAGGTACGTCCCGCCGCCGTGCCGCGCCTCGACCAGGCCCTGCACCTCCAGGACCACGATCGCCTGCTTGACGGAGGCCCGGCTGACCCCGAGCCGCTGGGCGAGGTCCCGCTCCGGCGGGAGCCGGTCCCCGGCGGCGAGCCCGCCGTCGACCACGTACTGCCGCAACCGGTCGAGCACCTGCTCGTACAGGCGCTGCTTCATCATCGGCCGCAGGGCGTCGTTCACGGAATCCCCCTCTTTCGGGCGGGAGCCTAGCATCGGGCGGGCGGCCCGAAGCGGCTCGGTGGACGGGTGGCTGAGTGGCTGAGTGGACAAGTGGCTGAGCCAATTCTCGCGCACCCTCTTGACGGCCGTCGAGCCGCGCAATCTAATCAGCCGACACATCAAAGTGGCTCAGCCACTCAGCCACTCAGCCACTTCTTCATCTGGTCACCCCCACCCCTGCCGCTCCGGGACCCAACGACGGGAGCCCGTATGTCCCCCGAACTCATCTCGATCCTCGTCCTGGTGGTCGTGTTCGTCATCGCCACCACCCGTTCCGTCAACATGGGCGCGCTGGCGTTCGCCGCGGCCTTCGCCGTCGGTGAACTCGTCGCCGACCTCGACGCGGACGGCATCTTCGCCGGCTTCCCCGGCGACCTGTTCGTCGTCCTGGTCGGCGTGACGTACCTCTTCGCGATCGCCCGCGCGAACGGCACCACCGACTGGCTGGTGCACGCCGCGATCCGGCTCGTGCGGGGGCGCGTCGCGCTCATCCCGTGGGTGATGTTCGCGCTGACCGGCGCGCTCACCGGTATCGGCGCAGTGAGCCCGGCGGCGGTCGCGATCGTCGCGCCGGTCGCGCTCAGCTTCGCCGCGCAGTACGGGATCAGCCCGCTGCTGATGGGCGCGATGGTCGTGCACGGGGCGCAGGGCGGCGGCTTCTCGCCGATCAGCATCTACGGCACGATCGTCAACGGCATCGTCGAACGCGAGAAGCTCCCCGGGAACGAGATCGCGCTCTTCCTCGCCTCGCTCTTCGCGAACATCGTCATCGCCGGGGTGGTGTTCCTGGCGTGCGGCGGACGGAAGCTGTGGCGGCAGGGGGTGGTACTGCCGGCCGGAGGGACGGGGGCCTCAGGTACTACGGGGTCTACGGGTATGACGGGGCCGTCCGGTGGCGGGGCCTCGGGGGCCGCGGGGATGTCAACTGGCGGGTCCCCCGCAGGTATTACGGGTACTAAGGGTACGAATGCCCCCATCCAGGTCATTCCCCGTGCGGAGGTGGCGGACACGTCGGAGGGGGTCCGGCTCAACCCGGCTCGTATCGCGACGCTCGTCTCCCTCGTCGCGCTGGTGCTCGCCGTGCTGGTCCTCGACCTGGACGCGGGGCTCACCGCGATCACGCTGGCCGTGGTGCTGAGCACGGTGTGGCCGGCGGACAGCCGGAAGGCGGTCGGGGAGATCGCCTGGTCGACGGTGCTGCTGATCTGCGGGGTGCTGACGTACGTCGGCGTGCTGGACGAGATGGGCACGATCACCTGGGCCGGTGAGGGCGTCGGCGGCATCGGCGTGCCGCTGCTCGCGGCGGTGCTGCTGTGCTACATCGGCGCGCTGGTCTCGGCGTTCGCCTCGTCCGTCGGCATCATGGGCGCGCTGATCCCGCTCGCCGTGCCGTTCCTCGCGCAGGGCGAGATCGGGGCGGTCGGGATGGTGTGCGCGCTCGCGGTGTCGGCGACGGTGGTGGACGTGAGCCCGTTCTCGACGAACGGCGCGCTGGTGCTGGCCGCGGCGCCGGACGTCGACCGTGAGCGTTTCTTCCGGCAGCTGATGATCTACGGGGGGATCGTGGTGGCGGTGGTACCCGCGGTGGCATGGCTGGTGATGGTCGTGCCGGGCTTCGGGTGAGCCGTGTGGTACCCGTCATACCCGTAGCACTTCTGAGCCATGGGTATGAGTCCGATCGCCGCCGAAGCCCGAACGACCGACACCGAACGCCGGACGAACGCCGAACAGCAAGGAGTACGACGCGTGTCCCCTCTCTTCCCCGCCCTGACCGACGGCCCGTCCGACCGGCCGGCCCTCACCTTCGGACCGCGTTCCCTGACGTACGCGCAGCTCGCGGCGGCGGCCGGGGCCGTCGCGCAGCGGCTGACGCCGGGGAGCCGGGTCGCGGTGTGGGCGACGCCGGAGCTGGAGACCGCCGTCGCGGTCGTGGGGGTGCTGCTGTCGGGCGGCACCGCCGTGCCGCTGAACCCGAAGTCGGGTGACAAGGAGCTGCGGCACATCCTGTCGGACAGCGCGCCCACCCTGGTGCTGACCGCGCCAGGCACCGAACTCCCCGAGGCAGTGAGGGAGTTCGAGCACATCGAGGTCGACGTCCGGGCCACCGGCACCCTCCCCGAGGACGGTTTCCGTCCCGACTCCCCCGCCTTCGTGGTCTACACGTCCGGTACGACGGGCCCGCCGAAGGGCGCCGTCCTGCCCCGCCGGTCGATCACCCACACCCTCGACGCGCTCGCCGACGCCTGGCAGTGGACCGGCGACGACGTGCTGGTGCACGGCCTGCCCCTGTTCCACGTGCACGGCCTGGTCCTCGGCACCCTCGGCCCCCTGCGGCGCGGCGCCGGCGTCCGCCACCTGGGCCGCTTCTCCACCGAGGGCGTGGCGAGGGAGCTGAACGACGGCGCGACGATGCTGTTCGGCGTCCCGACGATGTACCACCGCATCGCCGAATCCCTCCCGGACGAACCGGAGTTGGTGAAGGCCCTCACCAACGCCCGCCTGCTGGTGAGCGGTTCGGCGGCGCTGCCCGTGCACGACCACGAGCGGATCGCGCGGGCCACGGGCCGCCGGGTCGTCGAGCGGTACGGCATGACGGAGACCCTGATGAACACGAGCGTCCGCGCGGACGGCGAGGCCCGCGCCGGAACCGTCGGACTCCCCCTGCCCGGCGTGGAGTTGAGGCTCGTCGAGGAGGACGGCACGACGATCGACGGGTACGACGCGGAGCGCGTCGGCGAGATCCAGGTGCGCGGCGCCAACCTGTTCACCGAGTACCTGAACCGCCCGGACGCGACCGCCGCCGCGTTCACCCCGGACGGCTGGTTCCGCACCGGGGACATGGCGGTGCGCGACCCCGACGGGTATGTCCGCATCGTCGGCCGCAAGGCCACCGACCTGATCAAGAGCGGGGGTTACAAGATCGGGGCGGGGGAGATCGAGAACGCGCTCCTCGAACACCCGGGGGTGCGGGAGGCCGCGGTGACCGGGGAGCCGGACGCGGACCTCGGGGAGCGGATCGTGGCGTGGATCGTGCCGAGCGACGCCGAACACAAGCCGTCGGCGGGCGAGTTGGCGGACCATGTGGCGTCCCGGCTGGCCCCGCACAAGCGGCCCCGGGTCGTCCACTACCTCGACGCGCTGCCCCGCAACGACATGGGGAAGATCATGAAGCGGGCGCTGGCCTCGTGACCCGGTTCTCCGCCCGCGAGGCCATCGCGCTGGTCACCGACACGTTCACCGAACTCCCGTACCCGCGGAAGGAGTCGGCGCCCGACGGGCCGCTCGGCTGGGCGGGGTACGACGCCTCGCTGGCGCGCGCGGCGGGGCGTACGGGCGAGAGCGAGTCCGTGGTGTGCGGCACCGCGTCCGTCGAGGGCACCCAAGTCGTCCTGATCGCCTTCGAGTTCGGCTTCCTCGGCGGCTCCCTCGGTGAACGCACCGGCGACCGGCTGGAGTCGGCGTACCGGCACGCCCGCGCGCACCGGCTCCCGGTCGTCCCCCTCGTCGCCACCGGCGGCAGCCGGATGCAGGAGGGCATGCTCGCGCTCACCCAACTCCAGCGCGTGGCCCGCGAGTCGGCGCTCACCCGAGCGGCGGGTCTCCCCCAGATCGCGGTCCTGCGCGACCCGACGACCGGCGGCGGCTGGGCCACCCTCGGCGCGGGCGCGGACGTGATCCTCGCCCTGCCGAACGCCCAAGTGGGCTTCGCGGGCTCCCGGGTCCGCCCCCCGGACGCGGACCCGACGGCGTACACGGCGCAGGCCCAGGTGGCCGCCGGGTCGGCCGACGCGGTCGTCCGTCCGGAGGAGCTGCGGGAGACGCTGGGGCTGTGGCTACGCCTGCTGAGCCCCCGCCCGACCGACCGGTCACCGTCGCCGGACGCCCCGACCGCCCCCGCCCCGCTTCCCTCCCCCCTCGGCGTCACCGGCCTCCCCGCCTCCGGCTGGGACGCCGTCCAGCGTGCCCGGTCTCCCCAACACCCCCGAGCCCACGCCTACTTGGACGCCTACTTCACCCACCGCACCGAGATCAGCGGCGACCGCTGCGGCGGCGTCGACCGTGCGGGCATCGTCTGCGGGTTCGGGGTGGGGCCGGGCGGCCGGACCGTCGCCTTCGCCGCCCAGACCGGCGCGGCGACGCGGCCCGCCGGGTACCGGACCGCCGTACGGCTGATCAGGCTCGCGGACCGGCTGGGCGTTCCGGTGCTGACGCTGGTGGACACCCCGGGCGCGGCGAACGACGCGGAGGCGGAGCGGCAGGGGGTGGGTGGGGCGATCGCCGAGCTGTTCACGGCCGTCGCCGAGGCGCGGACTCCGGTCACGACGCTCGTCATCGGCGAGGGCGGCTCCGGCGGGGCGCTGGCGCTGGCCGCGCCGGGGCGGACGTGGGCGACGCCGGACAGCTACTTCTCCGTCATCGCACCGGAGTTGGCGGCCGCGATCCTCAAGAGGACCCCGGACGAGGTCGAGGCGACGGCGGACCAACTCCGGATCAGACCACAGGACTTGGTGGAACTGGGTGTGATCCGGACGGACGGTCGCCGCCCGTGAGACAGCCGCCTCGTTCACAAGAGGAACACACCGTGCCGCGCGACAACCTCAAGTACCGTACGTAACAATGACAGTGCAGTGAGGCACGTACGACGGGGGCGGCATGGAAGGGCTCGTGGAGTTCAAGACGGAGGACGGCACGGTCGTCGCCGTCGAGTCCGTCGAGGAGCGGGCCGGTTCGCGGCTGGCGTCGCGGGACGGCGGTGTGCAGGCGGCGAGGACGTTCGAGGCGGCGTTGGACGGCGTGCGGACGGCCGCGCAGTCGGCGCTGCGGGTGTTCCGGGACGGCGCGCTGAAGCCGGACGGCGTGGAGATCGAGTTCGGCGTGAAGCTCTCCGCGGAGGCGGGCGCGATCATCGCCAAGGGCACCAGCGAGGGCCACTTGGTGGTGAAACTGACGTGGAGCTCGTCCCCCACCGAAGCCCCCGCCGCCCCGGCACCCCCGACACCCCCCACTCCCCCCGTCTCCCCCGCTACCCCCACAGAGTGAGAGGCGCCGATGCAGAGCGCCGCATGGCACGCCCGGGTCGAGGCGTACGGCAAAGTCCTCGGCGCCGGTTTCCTGGTCACCCCGGACACGGTCGTGACCTGCGCGCATGTCCTGGACGGCCGGGAGGAGGGGCTCGCGGTGTCGTTCACGGAGCGCCCCGGCACCGACCCCGTACCCGTACGCCTGCTGGCCCACGGCGGCTGGAGCGCGCGGGCGGGGCACGACCGCGGGGACGTCGCCGTACTACGCCTGGAGAGGGATGCCGACGTCACCCCCGCGGTGCTCGCCCCGCCGGGCGCGGTGCACGGCGAGGCGCCCGGCGGGGGTCCCCGGAAGCTCGTCGTCTACGGCTACCCCGCCGGTTTCGACGAGGGGACGATCGCCGAGTACCGGGTCACGGCACCCCAGTTGATCAGTGACGAGTGGAACCAGCTGGAGGTGTGGCGGCAGGGCG
This sequence comes from Streptomyces sp. 4F14, assembly GCF_048159485.1. NCBI lineage: Bacteria > Bacillati > Actinomycetota > Actinomycetes > Kitasatosporales > Streptomycetaceae > Streptomyces > Streptomyces sp. 4F14. The sequence goes on along the minus strand of NZ_JBLRVY010000017.1, from coordinate 96,135 downwards.
GGCAGGTGCTCGCGCCGGGGTTCAGCGGTGCGGCGGTCACGCTGTTCGGCTCGGGCGAGGTCGTCGGGATGGTGACCGCCGCGGCCGGAGCGCGCGGTGTGTCCAACGGGCGGATGATGCCGACGGAGGTGATGAAGCGCTACTGGCGCGACCTCGACGGGCTGATCCCGGTCGCCGATCACCGTCCGGCCGACCGCGCCCGGCTGTACCGGCTGGTGGAGCGGGCCGAGTCGGCGGCCCTGGGCGGCGATTGGACGCGGCTGTACAACGCCGTACGCGACCCGCTCGACCCGCGGCCGCCGGAGGGCGGTTTCTCCTCGCTGCGTTCGGCGGCCCTGTTCGTGCTGTCGGAGCTGGAGGGCGAGGAGGCGGTGGGCACGGTGATGCGGTTCGCGGAACGCCTGGAGGCGCTGCTGTCGACGCACGGCACCCCGAGCACACACGGCACCCCGAGCACGCCCAACACCCCCACGGCACACGACGGCACACCCCCTGGCACACCCAACACCCCCGGCCCGCACGACACGTTCACCACGCCCGGCCACGAACTCACCCCGCCCACCGGACCGTTCACCCCCGCCGGCGCACCCCCCGAATGGGCCCCGATCCTCGTCGACCTGCACCACAGCGGCTCCGGCGACGACCGTGTCCGCGTCGAGGTGTCGGCGTACAGCGGCGGCCGGCGGCACCCGATCGGCTCGGACACCGTGTCGCGGGACGGTCTCGCGGAGTACGTGCAGCGGCAGATCGAGGCGGCGTTCCCGTTCCTGACGCCGGGCGCGGACGAGCTGATCGCGTTCGCGCTGCCCCGCAACTGGCTCGATCTGCCGGTGGATCGCTGGCCCAGCGCCCCCGACGACGACACCCCGCTGGGCTGTTCGTTCCCGCTGGTCGTCACCGACCACGGCCGCCGCAAGAACAGCACTCGCCATGTGCTGACGCGCGCGTGGAAGCGTCTGGACTCCGTACCGGGCGCGCGAGTTCACCGCGTCGAGTGCGGGGCCGCCGAGGAGCCGGTGAAGCTGCGGATGCGGCTGCGGAGGCCGGACGCCTGCCTCGCGGGCTTCTCCACCGCGCCCGCCGCGCCCCGCACCCGCGCCCATTTCGACGTGACGCTCGCCGCGCCCGCCCCGATCGTGGTCTGGTCCCGCGACGGCTGTTCCGGCGGCCCGCAGGAGGAGTGCGCGGGCGGCGCCGGCTGCGCGGGCAAGACCTTCCTGGACCACCTGGACTCGCGGGTGTCCGCCGTCCCACCCGCCGAACTCCCGCGCCACATCATGGAATTGCGGGAGGAGGCGGCGGCCGATGAGGAACACTGGGCGCGCAGCATCCAGCTCCTGTGGGACGATCCCCGGCTGTTCCCCGACCTGCCCACGGCGCACAGCCACTCGCCGGTGGCCTGACCGACCCGACCCCCTGGAAGAACCCGACTCGTATGCCGCACTGGTCCGTCTACACCGGCTCGAACCAACCCCACGCCGGGATCGGGGAGTTGCCCGACCCGCCGCCGTGGCGCGCGTTCGACGGCGCCCCCGTCCTGCCTCCGCCGCGCGACACGGACGACGAGGCGGCGGTCTCCCCCGACCGCGTCCACCGCGCCCGTACGTACGTCGCCACCCCGGAGAGTGTCGAACTCGTCAACGCCGCCCTGATCCTGCGCCGCCCGCTCCTGGTGACGGGCCCGCCGGGCACCGGCAAGTCGTCCCTCGCGTACGCGGTGGCAAGGGAGTTGGGGCTCGGCCCAGTGCTGCGCTGGAACATCACGAGCCGCAGTACCCTCACCGACGGCCTGTACCGCTACGACCCGCTGTCCCGCCTGTACGCGGCCCGCAGGGACGACGCGCACGACGGCGTCGAGGACCACCTGCGCCTCGGCCCCCTGGGCACCGCCCTGTTGCCCTACGAGCTGCCGCGTGTCCTGCTGGTCGACGAACTCGACAAGAGCGACCTGGACCTGCCGAACGACCTGCTGAACGTGTTGGAGGAGGGCCAGTACGACATCCCCGAACTCCTGCGCGCGGCACGGAAGTCGGCGGACGACGGGCCGACCGTGGAGGTCCTCGCGGACGGTTCGGAGACCCCCGTGGAGATCACCCGGGGCCGGGTCCGCTGCCGCGCTTTCCCGTTCGTCGTCCTCACCAGCAACGGCGAGCGCGAGTTCCCGCCCGCGTTCCTGCGCCGCTGCGTACGGCTGCGGCTGCGGCGCCCCGACCGCGCCCAGCTCACCGAGATCGTCCGCGCGCACCTCGACACCCCGGCCGCCGAGGCGGATCCGCTGATCGAACGCTTCCTGGAGCGTGCCACGGACGGCGACCTGGCGACGGACCAGCTCCTCAACGCCCTGTACCTGACCGGCGTGACGGGTCTGGACGCGGCCGGTCGGGGCGAGTTGGCGGAGCGGCTGATGCCCTATCTGGACGCGGTGGCGGACGCGGATGGACTCTGAGGACCCCCTCGCGCGGCTGGCCGCCCTGCTGGACGCCGCCGCCGAGGGAACGGACGGGCCGACCCCGCGCGAACTGGCCGAAGTGCTGTGGCTCGCGCGGCAGTTGAGCGACGAGACCCCCGAAGAGCAGCCAACTCCCGCTGCCCGGACTCCCGTTGCTCCGGCCGAGCCGGTCGTCCCCTGGCCCGACCAGGACGACCCGGCCGTCACCCTCCCGCCGGCAGCCCCGGCCCCGCCCCGTGTCCCCCTCCACCTCCCCGCCCCCAGCCCACCACCGGAGTCACCCGCCGACCCCCGAACGACCGTCGGTGGCAAGCCGCTTCGTGTCCCCGTCCCGCCGATGCTCCCCCACCCGCTGGCTCTCCAGCGCGCCCTGCGACCTCTCAAGCGCACGGTCCCGGCACCCCACGCGCACCTCCTCGACGAGGCCGCGACCGCCGACCGCATCGCCCGTCTCGGCGCCGCCCCCGAGGTGTGGCTCCCGGTCCTGCGCCCGGCCCGGGACCGCTGGCTGCGCCTGTGCCTCGTGCACGACACGGGCCCGACGATGCCCGTATGGCAGCCGCTGGTACGGGAGTTGCACGCGGCGCTCGCCCAGTCGGGCATCTTCCGCACGGTCTCCCTGCACCCGCTCACCCCCGACGGCCACACCCGGGGCGTGGCCGCGCCGGCCGACGGCCGTACCGCGATCCTCGTCCTCAGCGACTGCATGGGCCCGCAGTGGCGCCCCGGCCCGGACGGCGACCGCTGGTACCGCACCCTGCGTCACTGGGCAACGCACGCCCCGCTGGCCGTGGTTCAGCCCCTCCCCGAGCATCTGTGGCCGCCGACCGCGCTGCCCGCCGAACCGGGTGTCTTCACCTCCCCGTCCCTCGCGGCCCCGGCGGCGGCCCTCGCCTTCACCCCGTACGACCCCGACGCCGGCGCCCCCTCGGCGGACGCCGTCCCGCTGCCCGTCATGGAGGCGAGCGCGCCGTGGCTCGCCAACTGGGCGTCCCTGCTGGCGCGTCCGGGCGGCGGGCGGATCACGGGAGCGGCGGCCTGGCTGACGGCTACCCCGGTCGTCCGTGAAGAGGCGTCGGACATAAGGGATCTGACGGCCCGTGAGATCGTCCTGCGCTTCGAGTCCACGGCCTCCCCCGAGGCGTTCCGGCTGGCCGGGCATCTGTCGCTGGCGGCGCCCTCGGTGCCGGTGATGCGGCTCGTGCAGCACACGGTCCAGAAGGATCCCCGGCCGCAGCATCTGGCCGAGGTGATCCTCAGCGGGATGCTCACGGCCGTCGACGGGCCGACGGGGTCGTACGCGTTCCGGCCCGGCGTACGGGAGGTCCTGCAACGGACACTGCCGAGGACCGTGCGCGGGCGCACCAGTGAATTCCTCGCGGAGATCGGGCAGTTGATCGACGAGCGGGCCGGGTTCGCGCCGGGGGCGTTCCGGGCGCGCGGGGGCGGCGGGGCGGGGGACGGGGAGGCGTTCGCGACCGTGCGCGGCGAGACCGTCGACCGGCTCGGGGGGACGACGGAGAGCGCGCTCCTCGGCGGGCGGTACCGGGTGCTCGAACAGCGGGGGCCGGGGCAGCGGGTGCGGGCGGCCGTGGACACGCGGACCGGGGAGCGGGTCGTCGTCCACCTCTACCCCGGACAGCCGGGCCACCTCGACCGGTTCGCGCGGGAGGCGCAGCTGCTCGCCGGGGTCGACAGCCCGCATGTGGCGCGGGTGCTGGACCACGGGGTCGAGGGGCAGACCCCTTATCTGGTCGCGGAGTTCGTGGAGGGGGTGACGCTGTCGGAACTGATGCTGGGGAGCGGGCCCGAGGTGTCGCTGCCGGTGTACGCCGCGCTCATGGCCGACGTCCGGGAGGGGCTCCGAGCCCTGCACGCGGCCGGCCTGGTGCGGGGGCAGACCGACGGCAACGGCCTGCTGCTGCGCGCGGACGGCACCGTACTCATCAGCCGGTTCGCGCTGGGGCGGGAGTCGGTGGACCGGAGCGTGGCGGACGATCTGTTCGAATTCGACGGCTTCCTGCGGGAGTTGAGAGATCGTTCCACGGAGGTCCAGCGGTCCCAGAGCCGTTCCGAACAGCTCGACAATGCCCGCGACTCCCCCCATCTCCAGATCCAGTTGGCGTCCCCCATACGGATCACCCGGGGTTCGACCTCTCTGCACATCCATTCCCCCGAACTGATGGCGCTGCTGGTCAAGTTGGTGCACCACCGGGGCCGCCGGGTGACCTCCGACGAGCTGGCGCGCGTCCTGCCGGAGGGGAACCGGTCCACCGCCCGGGTCCGGGAGCTGGTCGCCGAGCTGGTCACCGGCTTCCTGGGCCCGAGCACCGTCGCCGAGGTCCCGGACGGCTATGTCCTCCACCTCCCGTCCGCCGACGTCGACACCCCCCGCCCCCTGCGCTTCGAGACGCTCACCCCCCTCACCCCCGAGTCCCGTATCACTCTGGAGTATGTGGTGGACGAGGTCCTGAACCGGGGTGGTCTCACCCCCGCCCAGTACGAGACGCGGGTACTACCTCAGGGCTACCGGGTCGACATCGCCCCCGGGACCTACCTCGTCCCCCTCCTCGCGGCGGCGGTCCGCTGGCTCCCGGGTCCCCTCGCCGCCCTCGCCGACCCGCCCCGCCTGCACGTCACCTTCGACGACGCCCCCGCGCCCCCGTCCACCCCCGCCCAGGTCGCCGTCACGGTCCCGCCCGCGCTGTACGAGGCGTTCGCGGAGAGTTCCGCAGCCTCCGGCCCGCACCGCTTCCGCCCCCTGTACGGCCAGGCCCTCGACTCGCCGCCGACGGCCTGGTACTGCCCGCTGCCGGCGCCGCGCGCCGAGGACGACGACCGGGACCTGGTGAAGGGCCCGTACCTCACCCGGGACCTGCACGAGCTGCCCCTCCCGGCGCCGGGCCGTACCGCCGTCGTGCACACCCTGCCGGACGCGCCCCTCACCCTCCTCAACCCGGCCCAGCCGTACGGGAGTCGGCGGCCGAGCCGGGCGACGTACTACGAGGTGGACCTCACTCCGCAGAGCGCGGTGCGGGAGCTGCGCCTGCCCAGTTCGGGCAAGGCGCGGTTCGCGGCGTCCGCGCATCTGACGTGGCGGGTGACGGACCCTGTCGCGTTCGTCCGCGCGGAGGTCGCACGGGTCGCGGACGCGCTGTTCGCGTACGTCGCCGAGGCGGCGCCCGGCGTCACCCGCCACCACTCGCACAACCGGCCCCAGGGTGCCGAGCGGGCGCTCGCGAAGGAGCTGCGGCGGTGGCCGGTGCCGGGGCTCCAGGTGAGCTGCGAGATACGGATAGTGCCGTACGCGCAGGAGGCGGGCGCGCGGACGGCGGCGCCCGGCCTGCTGGCGCTGCTTGCCGCGCCGACCGTCCTGCTCGGCTTCGACGGGCCGCTGACCAGGCTGTTCTCCGCGGAACAGGCCCGTGAGGCGGCGCTCGTGCTGTTGGCGGTGGCGGCCGAGCTCCGCAACCCGCAGGACGCTCTGGCGGGCCGGCCGTTCGGGACGGCGCAGGCCCGCGAGGGCGTGGTCCATCCCCTGGAAGTACTACGCGCCTACGCCCACGACCCGGTCGGCCCGGTGCTGCGCGCGCACCTCGACAAGCTGGAGCTGGCCGCCGTACCCGACGCGCCGACGACGCACAACGCGGTGGCGCTGGTGCGGACGCTGCACGCGGCGGGCAGGCGGGTGTCGGTGGTGACCGACTGCTGTACGGAGGCGGTACGGCGGTACGTGGCGCCGTACCGGCTGCCGCTGGCCGGGATCCACGGGCGGGCGGACGACCCGGCGGCGCTGATGCCCGACCCGGACTGTGTCCGGCGGGCGCTCGGCGAGGGCGCCGGGGAGGCCGTGTTCCTCGGGTCGACGGTCGCCGAGCTGACGGCGGCTCAGCGGGCGGGGCTGCCCTTCATCGGGCTGGCGCGCAACCGGACGGTGGAGCAGCGGCTGCGGGAGGCGGGGGGCGAAGTGGTGGTGCGGTCGCTGGGGCCGGTGCTGGAGGCGGCTCGTACGCTCGGTCCCGCCTGAGTGCGCCGGGTGATACCTGAGGGGTAACGCACTACATCCGAGGTAGTGGACATTTCGGACAAATCATCCGTTCGGTCGCTCCCTGCCCGGCCCATCCCAGCAGGCGGCCCCTCCCGCGCGCCCGCACGATGCGAAGGAGGCCGCCGACCGGCGGTCCCACGGTCGTGCTCTCGGGAGGACCTGTCCATGACCGCCAGCTTGGAGCAGTTGCGCCGCTGCCACTTCGCCGTCGACCTGGGCGCGGCGAGGACGCGGGTGTACGTGAAGGGGGCCGGGCTCGTCGTCGACCAGCCGTCGGCCGCCGCCGTCAACACCCGTACCGGCGCGCTGATCGCGGTCGGTGAGTTCGCCGAGAAGATGACCGGGCGCACGCCCGACTACATCCGGGTGGTGCGGCCGGTGTCCGGCGGGACGGTCGTCGACATCGAGATGGCCCAGCGGATGCTGCGCCACCTCCTCGGGGACAAGATCCGCCGCCAGCTGCGCTACAAGCCGCGTCTGCGGGCCGCCGCCTGCACCCCGCACGACGCCGACCCGCTGGCGCAGCGCGCGACCATCGAGACGCTGGTGGGGCTCGGGGCGCGGCGGGTGGAGCTGGTGGACACGCTGACGGCCGCCGCGATCGGCTGCGGGCTGCCGGTCGAGCGGCCCGAGGCGACCATGATCATGGTGTGCGGTGCGGCGGCCACGCAGGTCGCGGTGCTGTCGCTCGGCGCGATCGTCACCGCCGAGCGGGTGCCCGTCGGCGGGGTGGCCGTCGACCACGCGATCGTCCAACACCTGCGCCACCAGCACGAGTTGATCCTGCCCAGCCAGTCCGTACGGCCCCTTCAGCTCGCCCTGTCCGGCAACGGCCTCTCCCCGCACGGCCCTTCGTCCACCGAGATCCACGGGCGGGACGTCGCGACCGGCCTCGCCCGCTGCGTCCAGGTCGACACGGCCGCCGTCCGGGACGCGATCGAGACGCCGCTGACCGCCGTACTCGACGGTATCGGGCGGGTGTTGCGCAACTGCCCGCCCGACCTCGTCGCCGACCTCGCCGACCGGGGGATCATGATGGTCGGCGGCTCGGCGCTGCTGCCGGGCTTCGACCAGATGCTCCGCGAGGCCACCGGCATGCCGGTGCACATCGCCGACCGGCCCGACATCTGCGCGGCGCAAGGGCTCGGCATGATGCTCGAAGGGCGCATCCAGCCGCTGGAGTTGAACCCGATCAGCGCCTGACGCGCGTGCGGCTCGACGCGCTGCTCGCCATCGGGACGGACCTCGAACTCGCCACGACCGTACGGCACATCGTGGACGCGGCCGCCGAACTCACCGGCTCCCGCGGCGCGGTTCTGGAGACCGGCCCCTGTGACGCGCCCGTCCTGCACGTCCCCGTGGAGGGGTACGGCCGCCTGCATCTCGCCGGCGACCGTCCCTCCCCCGCCCTCGACGTCCTCGCCGCCCGAGCGGCCGCCGCCCTCGCCGGTGCCCGGCTCTACGAGGCCGCGCGCCAGCGGGAACGCTGGATCGAGGGCGCCGCCGCCGTCACCACCGCCCTGCTCTCCGACGGCAGTTCGGCCGACCCCCTGATGACCGTCGCCGACCGCGCCCGCCTCCTCGCCGACGCCGCCGCCGGAGTCGTCCTCCAGCCCACCGCCGAGGGCGGCATGGAGATCGTCGCCGCCTCCACGTACGACGACCCCGGTGACATCGTCGGTACGACGATCCGGCCCGGCAGCACCGTCCTCGTCCAACTCCTCGGCGGTGAGCCGGTGTTCATCGACGACTCGGCGAGCGACCCCCGGATGACGACCCACGTACGCCACCGGTTCGGCCCCAGCATGATGCTCCCCCTCCAGGCCGACGGCCGCCTCATCGGCACCCTCGCGCTCCCCCGCCGGCACGAGGGCCGCCCCTACACGGAGACGGAGAGACACCTCGCCGTCCAGTTCGCCTCCCAGGCCGCCGTGGCCCTCCTCCTCGCCGACGCCCGCCACCGCCGGCAACGCCTCGCGGTGTACGAGGACCGCGACCGCATCGCCCGGGACCTCCACGACCTGGTGATCCAACGCCTGTTCGCGACGGGCATGATGCTCCAGGCGACGGGGAGACGGGCGGCCGGGGGTGGACGGGGGCAGGGCCGGGGGAAGAACGGCGGGACCTTGCCGAACATGGAGGCCGGGGTCGAGCGACCCCAGGGCGGTGGGGCCGGCGGCGAGTCAACTCGATACGGGCAGGCGGGAGATGAGCGGGCCCAGGGGGAGCAGGCCGAAAGCGGGCGGGTCGAGGACGAACAGACCGAAGCCGGAGGAGCCCAGCACGAGCGGGCCAGGGACGAGCCAACCCCACACGAGCGAACCGGAGTTGAACAGACCCGGCACGAGCGGGCCAGGGACGAGCCAACCCCGCACGAGCGAGCCGGAGTTGAACAGGCCCGGCACGGGCGGGCCAGGAGCGGGCCGCCCCAGCACGAGCCGGCCGGAGGCAGGCCGGTCGGAGACCAGCGCGCCGAAGCCGCCATCGACGCCGCCGTCACCGAACTGGAAGCCACCGTCCAGCAGATCCGCACCGCCATCCTCCGCCTCCAGCAACCCCCCGCCGAACCGCCGTCGGGCCTGCGCGCCCGTCTTCTGCGGGAGGCCGCCGCCGCCCTCGGCACCCAGCCGTCCGTCCGCTTCACCGGCCCCGTGGACGCCCTGGTCCCCGACCACCTCGCCCCCACCCTCCTCACCGCCCTGCGCGAAGCCCTCACCGGACGCACGGACGCGGACATCGAGGTGTTCGCGGACGGACGGACCGGCGTACGGCTGGCGGTGGACGGCCGGACGGTGTGGGAAGCGCCCGCCGCCTGAACTCCCGCGCCTGAACCCCCGCGCCTGAACCCCCGCACGCGCCCGCCTCCTAGACGCCCCGAAAAAGCTCCCCCCTCAACTCCCCTGTACCTCCCGCCGCGTCCGCACATCGATCGCCGTCAGCGCCAGCGCCAGCGGCCCCGGCACGAGAAACGCCAGCGGCAGCAGCATCCACGCACACAACACCCCCGTGACCACCGCGAGCAGCACCAGCGCACTCCCCCCGGCATCCCGGACCGCGTCATCGAGAGCCGCCCCGACCGCCGCACGCCAGTCGCTCACCGACTCGGGTCGCCCACAGGCCCGCAGCCCGACGAGCGCCGCACAGCAGCCGATCGCCCCCGCCGCCAAGGCGAACACCGCGCCCCCGGGCAACCCCGCCCGCGCCAGCGCGAGATCGGCCAGGAACCACAGCACCCCCGCCACGGCCACTCCCCCCGCGACCAGGTCACCGCCCCTCAACCGCCGCCGCAGCAGCGAGAAGTACCGCCCCGCGGTGGCCGGCCGGTCCTCCCCCGCGCCCCGCAGCACCGCACAGGCCGTGGAGAGCGCGGCCGGGATCGTCACAACGGGCAGGCAGGCGACGGCCGTTGCGAGCCCGACGCTCATCGTGTCGGCGAACAGGGAGAACCGGGGCCCGAACAGCTCACCCGGTTCACGCACACCGCTCATCCCCTCACCCCTTCAGCCCCGAACTCGCCATGCCCTCCACCAGGAACCGCTGGAAGGCGAGGAAGAACAGCACGATCGGCAGCAGCGCGATCACCGACATCGCGAACATCGGCCCGAACGACGACTGGCTGGACGCGTCGACGAAGGACCGCAGCGCGAGGGTGAGGGTGAACTTGTCGGGGTCGAAGAGGTAGATGAGCTGCGTGAAGAAGTCGTTCCAGGTCCAGATGAACGTGAAGATGGCCGTGGTGATCAGCGCGGGCCGGGTCAGCGGCAGGATGATGTGGAAGAAGCTGCGGAACGGCCCGCACCCGTCGATCCGCGCCGCCTCCTCCAGCTCACGCGGCAGCCCCCGCATGAACTGCACGATGAGGAAGACGAAGAACGCCTCCGTGGCAAGGAACTTGGGCAGGATGAGCGGCCAGTACGTGTTCACCAGGCCGAGTTGGTTGAAGATGATGTACTGCGGGATCAGCACGGCGTGATGCGGCAGCATGATCGTCGCGATCATGAACGCGAACAGCGGACCGCGCATCCGGAACCGCAGCCGCGCGAACGCGTACGCGGCGAGCGAGCAGCTGATGACGTTGCCGAGGACCGCACCGCCCGCGATCAGCAGGGAGTTGGTGAGCAGCCGCGTCACGGAGACGCCGCTCACGCCGTCGAGCGCCGTGGAGTAGTTGGACCATTCGAGATGGCTGGGCCACAGGTCGAGGCTGGCGATGACCTCGTTCGCGGGCTTCAGCGACGTCATCAGCAGCCACGCCAGCGGATACAGCATGACGAGCAGCGCGGCGAGACAACTCACGTGCAGCACAAGGCGGCTGCGGTTCACGGCGCCCCCACGGATCAGGCTCATCGCTCCCCCTCCGACGCGTAGAAGACCCAGGCGCGCGACGTACGGAACAGCACCGCCGTCACCACCCCGATGACGACGAGCAGCACCCACGCCATCGCCGAGGCGTAACCCATGTGGGAAGCCACGAACCCCCGGTCGTAGAGGTACATCGTGTAGACGAGCGTCGAGTCGGCCGGCCCGCCCTTGCCCGCGCTGATCGCGAAGGCGGGCGTGAAGACCTGGAACGCCTGGATGGTCTGGAGGACCAGGTTGAAGAAGAGGACGGGGGACAGCATCGGCACGGTGATGGACACGAACTGCCGCCACCGACCCGCCCCGTCGACGGCCGCCGCCTCGTACAACTCCCTCGGTATCTGCTGGAGTCCGGCGAGGAAGATGACCATCGGCGCCCCGAACTGCCACACCGTCAGCAGCGCCACGGCGAGCAGGGACCAGCCGGGTTCGTTGACCCAGCCGCCGGTGCCGAAGAGGTTGTCGACCGTGCCGCCGTCGTTGAAGACCGCCCGCCAGACCAGGGCGATGGACATCGACGCGCCGAGCAGGGACGGCGCGTAGAACGCCGAGCGGTAGAAGGCGCGTCCGCGTCGCATCGACTTCAGCGCGAGCGCCACCGCGAGGGCCAGGGCGAGTTGGAGGGGGACGGCGATGACGACGTACGTCAGGGTGGTGACGACGGAGCGCCAGTAGCGGGGGTCCTCCGTGAACATCTGCGTGTAGTTGCGCAGGCCCACCCAGCGGGGCGGGTTGAACAAGTCGTAGTCGGTGAAGGAGAGATACAGCGAGACGGCCATCGGGGCGAGCGTGAGGCCGATCGCGCCGAGCACCCACGGGGAGAGGAACACCCAGGCGGCGCCCTCGCGTTGACGTTTCGGCCGGACAGGCGCGGGGGGCGCCTCGGCAGGCCGGGCGATGGTGGTGGTCATGACCGCAGCTCCGCCTTCGCCTCGGTGACGTAGTTCTCGGCCGCCTCGCGGGGCGACATGCGCTCGTAGGACACCTGGTCGTAGTCGCGCTGGAAGGTGGTCTGCAACGCGCTGTCCCCGGCCGGCGGGGCCTGCGGCGGGTCCTTCAGCTTCCCTTCCAGGGACGCCTGGTAGTCGGCGATGGTCCGGTCGAAGTCGGCGAGCTGCGGCTCGACGGCCTCCCGGACCGACTCGTTGACGGGGATGCCGCGGGTGGCGCCGAGGACCTTCGCCGCCTCCGGGTCGTTGATCATGAAGTCGATGAACTTGGCGGCGGCGTCCGGGTGTTGTGTGTCCGCCGAAGCGCCGAGGAACATCGACGGCTTGAAGTACTGCCCGGGTGTGCCGTCCGGCCCGGTCGGCATCTGCGCGAGCCCGACGCCGCCTTCGAGGAGCGCCTTGAACCCGCTCGCGGGGGCGTCCCAGTTGGTGTCCGTGACCGACTTGCCGCGCCCGAGCGGGGTGTTCTCGACCGTGCCGTCGAGCTGTGTGGTCTGCTGGGCGGGCGATACGACGCCCTCGCGGCGCAAGCCGTCCGTGAACGTCCACCACTTGGTCAAGTCGTCGGCGGTGAACCCGAGTCGCTTGTCCTTGGTGTACAGCGTCCTGCCCTGGCCGCGCAGCCAGACCTCGAAGCTGTCCTCGCTCCAGCCGGGGTCGGTGGCGCCGGGTTTCCCGGTCGCCTTCGTCAACTCCCGCATGGCGTCGGCCCATTGCTCCCAGGTCCAGGGCCCCTTCGGGAGCGGTACACCGGACTCCGTCCACGTCTTCACGTCGTACGCGACGGTCTCCGTACCGCGCCCCTGGGGGATCGCGTACTGCACGTCGTCCACGCGGCCGGTGGCCAGCAGGCCCGGGTCGATCTGCGAAGTCCTCAGCGTGGCCTGCTCCTTGCCGAGGTCGAGGAGGATGCCGCCGTCGGCGTACTGGTCGATCTGCCGGTAGTCGAGCTGCATGACGTCGGGGGCGTCGCCGCCGGCCGCCTGGGTGGCCAACTTCTGTTTGTAGGCGTCGTATCCGGCGAACGACGTCTGGATGTCGATCCCCGGGTTCGCCTTCTCGAACAGGGCGACGGCCTTCTCCGTGCGCGCGGCCCGGTCCGGGTTGCCCCACCAGGTGTAGCGCAGGACGACGGCGCCGTCCGCCGAGGCGGAGCCGCCGCAGCCGGCCAGCGTCGCGCACAGCAGCAGCGCGGCGGCGGCCGAGAGTCCCTTGGTCCGGTGCATGCCTGCCTCGCTCTCCTCGTGCCTCAGGTCCAGGGGAGTCCCGCGAGATGCCCGGCGACGCGCTCTCTGTCCCACGCGCCGTCCGCGAACACCACCCGGTAGCGGTACGCGAACGACTCCCCCGGCGGCAGCTCGAACTCCTCGAAGAACGCCCAGGAGAACGAGACCGTGGGGATGGGTTCGGCGCGGACGAACCAGTGGTGCGTGGCATCGTTGTCCGGCCCGTGCTCGAAGACGAGCGTCGAGTGGCCGTCCACGTCGTCGTGTTCACCGGTGTAGGCGAGCCACGGCGTCTGCGTGCCCATCAACTTGTCGGCACCGTCGCCCTCTTGGGCGAAGGCGGTGCCGCCCGTGAAGTCGCGGGGTCCGCGCCAGTGCAGCCCGGTGTACCCGGCGAGTTCACGCCCGGCGGTGGTGGGCGAGCCGAAGGCGAGGGGGACGTCCCTGAGGTTGGTGAGCCGGATCGACCAGTCCAACGCCCAGGCGCCGGCGGCCTCGTCGACGGAGTGGACGCGAACTCCCCTCACTTCCCTGGCCCATTCGGCGCCGCCGTTCTCGATCCAGGTCAACTCCTCGGTGAACGCGAGCTGTTCGTCCTCGACGGTGAACTCGACGAACCCGTCGTGCCGCATCGAGCCGACGATGTCCGGCAGGTCGAGGTAGCCCTCCCCGTGCACATAGCTGTGCCCGCCCCAGAAGTTCTGCCCCGAGAGGTGGCTCGCCGTCATCTGGAGGCCCTTGTGCCACCGGTGGTCGCTGGGCCGGTACCCGCTCACCAGCCGTCCGCCCAGCGTCCGGAGCGGGTGCGCGTACGGTTTGCGCGCCTCGTACGCCTCCGGGTCCGGCCGGTACACGTACCTCAGGATCTCGGTCCCGTTCGCGGCCTCCACCGCGATGTGGTCGCCGTGGACATGGGTGACACGGATGGTCATGCGAACTCCCGCCGGAACCAGAGAGAAAGCGTTTGCTCGCGTGACCCTAGAGGCGGACGGAATGTCAGGACAACCCCTGTGCAGGGACCGGCCGGAAAGAAACGGAAGAAAACTTTCACGGCCGGCGCCCTGGCGGGCCTTCGCCCCCTCAGGAGGGAGCGCTCCGTCGGCTCAGAGGATGATGCGGTACGGCCCCCAGCCGGTACCGGCCTGGTAGCGGGTGCCGAGCGTCTCCGTGCCGGCCTTCCCGGTCCCGGGGTAGACCCAGAGGGTGCCGTCCGACGCCTGCCGCGTCAGCACGTCCGTCAGCCCGTCGCCGTTGAAGTCACCGGTCCGGGTGACGTCCTGCGACTGCCAGCTCCGCCCGATCTGGTAGCGCGTACCGAAGGCGCCACTCGTCCTCCCCGTCCCCGGGTACACCCACAGCGTGCCGTCCGACGCCTGCCGCGACAGCACGTCCACGCGCCCGTCGTTGTCGAGGTCGCCGATGGTCACGGCGTCCTGGCTGTTCCAGCCGGTGCCGACCTGGTAGCGGGTGCCCAGGACCGCCGGGCCGGACTCGGTGGTACCCGGGTAGACCCAGAGGGTGCCGTCGGACGCCTGGCGGGTCAGTACGTCCGTCAGCCCGTCGCCGTTGAAGTCACCGGTCCGGGTGACGTCCTGCGACTGCCAGCTCCGGCCGATCTGGTAGCGCGTACCGAACGTGCCGCTCGTCTTCCCGGTCCCCGGGTACACCCACAGCGTGCCGTCCGACGCCTGCCGCGACAGCAGGTCGCCGTTCCCGTCGTTGTCGAGGTCGCCGATGGTCACGGCGTCCTGGCTGTTCCAGCTGGTGCCGGCCTGGAAGCGGGGGCCGAAGGTGGCGCCGCTCGCGTTGCCGGTGCCCGGGTAGACCCACAGGACGCCGTCGTCCGACCTGATCGCCGGGAGGTCGGCCTTGCCGTCGGCCGTGAGGTCGAGCGGGTTGCGGGAGGTGGTGTGCCGGACCCAGGCACCGAGGTCGTCGACGCGGGTGTCGACGGCGCCCGTACGGGTCTCGGCGGGGTCGATGCCGAGGCAACCGCCCTGCCAGGAGCGGGAGTTGACGGCGACGAGTTCCGTGACGCCGTTCACCGTGCGCAGCGCGGGGCCGCCCGCGTCGCCCTGGCAGACGGTCGCGGTGTCGGAGCCGTTCAGGTCCACCGTCGTGGCCGTGGTGGAGGCGACGGTGAAGGAACCGGCGTGCAGCTTGTCCGGCACCCACTCGGTCTTCGTCCGCCCGAAGCCCGCCAGCGTCAGCACCTCGCCCGCGGCGGCCGGCGTGGTCGCCAGCGGCACCGGCTTGACCGCCGGGTCGGTGACCTTCGCGGCGAGCTTGAGGAGCACCAGGTCCCGGTCGGCGTGCGGGACGAGCCGGATCGCGGGCAGGACGGCGCCGGTGGTCTGCGTCAGGTCGGTGCGGCCCACGGTGACCGTGGTGGCCACCGCCGGTCTGCCCGTGGGGAGTTGGCCGACCGTGCCGAAGCAGGAGGCCGCGGTCAGTACCCACTGCGGGTCGACGAGGGTGCCGGTGCAGGCACTCTGCTCACCGACGTTGACCTTCGCGACGTACGTCAACTGGTCAGGCGCGGCAGGGCCGTTCACGGCCGACGCCGAGGAGGCGTCCAGCATGAGCGGGGCCGCGAGCAGGGCGGCGGCCAGCAGGGAGAGGCGTGGGCGGGTGGAAAGGTGCATGAAGCGTCGACTCCTGGGCACGAGGACCGCGCGTCCGACGAACGCCGGGACGCGGAGCGGTGGGCGAACGGGGTTGCGTCTGCGGCTACTTGGAGGACCTGATCTCGCGTCCCGCCGGATCCGCGGCCTCGACGGCGCCTGAGGCCGGCCGTACGCGCGGCGGCCTCCCCGGTGTTCTGCCGTACTCCTTCATCGCGTCCCCCGTTCGTCGCCGGCAACCGGACGGCCGTCGCCGGGCTCGGTGTTCGGGTACGCAGGAATGCGACGGGGAAGCAGCCCCCTCACCTCTCGCATCGAGAGGCCCCCCGGTCTCGGCGATTGTCGTCCGCGTCGCCATACCAACACGAAGCGTCCGCCAGGTCGAGGGCCGGAAAACACGACATACCGCGTCAACCCCAACGCATCATCCGTGATCTGCGTCACGCTCTCCGAAGGTTGTACGTACGTCTGTGGAGGACCTGCGAAAGCATCCCCTCACAGACGACCTGCGGAGGCGGAACATGGCGGCACCCACGGACATCCGTACGCTCGGCTGGGCCGCGGCCTGGATGTGCGTCACCTTCACCCGGGGGCTGACCCCCGAGGAGGTGTTCACCCGGTACGGAGCCGACCCGGCACAGGCCCGCACCCTCGCCGCGGACGACGCCCCCGGCGACGGCACGGCCCCGCTCCTGCGCTCCGGGCGGCTCAACGGCTGGACGTTCTGCGTCGAGGAGGACGGCGCCACCGGCTCCTGGCACGAGACCCTCACGGCCCTGTCCCGGGGCACCGAGACGTACAGCGTCCTGACCACCGACGGGCTCGACGTGTTCCAGCACTGGCGCGACGGCACCTGCGTCGAGAACTTCGAGCCCGGCATGGAGCACACCCGCCCCGACCACCCCACCCCCTGGTGGAACCGGACGGAAGCGGCGCTCGCCGAACACGCGGGCACCGACGCCGGAATGGCCCCCGTGGTCGCCCTGCTCCTCGACCACCTCGGCATCACCCTCACCGACACCACCCTCGCGGGCCCCTGGCCCACCCTGACCCTCACCGAGGACACCACCCCACCGGCGCCACGGGGTGACACGTACGCGGGCGAGGGCCCGGTACCACCCGGGACACCGCTCGTCTTCTGAATACCGACAGCCCCCGGATCAACGGCTCACCCCTCCCGCAGAGCCGGCCCGAGCGCCGTCGACCAGGCAGCGCGAACCGCGGCCCACTCCCGCCCACAGCCTTCCGCCCGCCCGGCGGGAAGGGCGTCCGGGCCGACAAGCCCGCGGTGGCGCCCAGGTGCGGCCCCGTAGACCCAGCAGAGTTCGTCGACGTACCGCTCGCGGTCCGAGGAGTGCTCGCCCTCACTGCCGTCCTCGACGCGCCCGGCCGTCTCCGCCGCCGCGAGCAACCGCCGCTCACCGACAGCCCCTTCGTCCAGCAGCATCATCGCCGCGAACCGGTCCCACCGGCCGCCCCACCCTCAGCAGCCCGGCAACCGCCGCGACGGCCTCCTCGGCCGGCCGGAGCCTCGTCCGTGCCGGGCACGCCTCAGGTGCAGGGGCGGATCACCAGGGCATCGCGCCGTTGCGGTCGACGAACGTTCCCGTCGGTCCGTCGGGGCCCATCGTCGCGAGGGCGACGATCGCGTCGGTCCCCTCGGTCACCGTCTGGGGCCCGCTGTGTCCGTTGAAGTCGGTCGCGGTGTACCCGGGGTCGGCGGCGTTGACCTTGATGCCGGGCCAGGACTTGGCGTACTGGGTGGTCAGCATGGTGACGGCGGCTTTGGACGCCGTGTAGAGGGGGGCGATGTTGATGCCCTCGGCGCGGGTGGCGTCCTGGGTGAGGGTGAAGGAGCCCATGCCGCTGGAGACGTTGACGATGACGGGGTGGGCGGACTTGCGCACGAGGGGGAGGAAGGCGTGGGTCACCCGGACGATGCCGACGACGTTGATGCCGAAGACCTCGTTCGCGTCGTCGGCGGTGAGCTGGTCGGCGGGGATGTGGGGTCCGAAGACGCCCGCGTTGTTGATGAGGACGTCGACGGTGCCCTCGTGGGCGGCGACGTCGGCGGCGGCCGCGGCGACGGACGCGTCGTCGGTGACGTCGATCTGCACGAAGCGGGCACCGAGCGCGTCGGCGGCGGCCCGCCCGCGCTCGGGGTCGCGCGCGCCGGCGATGACGGTGTGGCCGGCCTCGATGAGGCGGCGGGCGGTCTCGTAGCCGAGGGACTTGTTGGCCCCGGTGATGAAGGTCGTGGTCATGTGTCCACTGTCGGCGCGGGCCGGGACGGCAACCAGTGCCCCCCGCGACAGTAGGACCGCCAGTACCAGGCACGACGGCCGCACGGCGGACACAATGGCCGGGTGGACGAGACTCTTGGCACGGCGCTGCGCCGCTGGCGCGACCGGCTCTCCCCCGCCGACGTCGGGCGGGCCGCGCAGCCCGGACGGCGTGCGGCGGGGCTCAGGCGCGAGGAGCTGGCCGAGCTGGCGGGCCTGTCGGTCGACTACGTGGTCCGGCTGGAGCAGGGCCGCGCCACGAACCCCTCGGCGCAGGTCATGGCGAGCCTGGCGAGGGCGCTGCAACTGCGGCCGCTGGAGCGCGACCACGCCTACCGGCTGGCCGGCCTGCTCCCGCCCCAGGAGGGCACGGTCTCCACACATGTCCCGGCGGGGATCCAGCGGATGCTGGCCCGGCTGGGGGACCTCCCGGTGGGCGTGTTCAGCGCCGACTGGACGTTGCTGTCCTGGACCCCCTCGTGGGCGGTGCTGCTGGGCGACCCGGGCGCGAAGGCGCCCGCCGACCGCAACCTCGCGCGGGCGGTCTTCGCCACGGGCCCCAGCCGGCTCGCGTCCTGGCCGGTGGTCCAGGGCGACGACTCCCTGAACCCGGCCCTCGTCGCCGATCTGCGGACGGCGCTCGTCGACCACCCCCATGACCGTGCCCTGGCCGCCCTGGTCGAGGAACTGCGCTCCACCAGCCCGGAGTTCACCCGGCTGTGGGACGGGGGTGCGGTGGGCCCGCACGTCTCGGCCCGCAAGACCGTCGTGCACCCCCAGGTCGGCGAGGTGACGTGCGACTGCGACGTCCTCACCGTCCCGGGCTGCGACATCCGGCTCGTCGTCTACACGGTGGCCGCGGGCTCGGCCGACGCGGAGAAGCTGGAGTTCCTGCGGGTCACGAACGGCTCCCGGGTGTCTCAGTAGCGGACCCGGAGATCACGCCAGCCGGCCGTGAGCCCCTGCCCGAGCAGGGATTCGCTGTCCCCCTCGACGACGGGGTGCGCGGTGAAGACGCCCATGCCGACCTTGAGCGACGCGGGAAGCCCGGCGGCCAGCTCCTCGTGCAGGGTCCTCCCGTCCATCCGCCAGGTGATCCGCCGGGCGGCCGTGTCGATGACGATCTCGCCGTCGTGGTACCGCCCGGGCACCGCGTCCGGCCCGAACAGCGGGTCGCCCACCAGCCGGGTGAAGGGCGCGGCCACCCCGGGGTACGGCAGCTGCTCGCTGATCGCGAAGACGGTGTCGCCGCTCGTGCACAGGTCGTAGACCCTGCCGCCCACGGGATCGCAGAGCACGAAGGCCGCGAAGCCGTCGCGGGGGTCGTACGGCGTCGCGTCGAACCGCTCGGCCGCGAGCGAGGCGGAGAAGCGGACCGTGCCCGCCCCGGGCAGGGCGAAGTCCTCGGTGGACAGCACGAGGAACTTGCAGTTGTCGGCCATCTGGACGGGGTGGCCCTGGGTGAACCGGTCGACGGCGACGGACACTTCGCCGCCGCCGACCGTGACCTCGGCCTCCGGCTCGTGGGCGACGAACGTCGTGCCGTCGGGGAGGGGGAAGCTCAGGTGGAACCAGCGGGTCATGTCGAGGGCGGGCCCCTCGAAGAGGTCGTAGACGTGTCCGGATGCGATGGTCGTCATGGTGATGCGTTCCTTCGGGTCGAGGGGGCGGTCGAGCGGGTGCCGGCCGACGCCACGCATCACTCTCCGTGAGTTCCGGCAGGCCAACCAGTGCCCTCCGTGACGGTGGGATGCTCGGTACCAGGCACGAGGGTGGTACCGCCGGTCCTCCGGTCGACCCGTCCCTGGTTGCCGTCCGCCGCCGGGATCATCGTCAAGGCCATGAAGACGACGGCCCCCTCCAAGGCGAGTCCCACGGCCAGCACCATCACGCTGCGTGTCAACGGCGAGAGACACACCCTGCCCGTCGACCACCGCACCACCCTGCTCGACGCCCTGCGCGAGCACCTGGGCCTGACGGGCGCCAAGAAGGGCTGCGACCAGGGCCAGTGCGGCTCCTGCACGGTCCTGCTCGACGGCCGCCGGACGGTGTCCTGCCTCCAGCTCGCGGTGGCCGCCGAGGGCCGGGAGATCACCACCGTCGAGGGCCTCGCGGACGGTGACCGGCTGCACCCGGTGCAGCAGGCGTTCCTGGACCTGGACGGCTACCAGTGCGGCTACTGCACGTCCGGGCAGATCTGTTCGGCCGTCGCGATGATCGAGGAGCACGCGGCGGGCTGGCCGAGCGCCGTCACCGAGGACGTCGGCGCCGCCGAGCCCCCGCCCCTGTCACCGCAGGAGATCCGGGAGCGCATGAGCGGCAACCTGTGCCGCTGCGGCGCGTACGTCGCGATCGTCGAGGCAATCGCCCTCGCCGCGTCGGGCGGCGGCACGGAGGCGGCGGCATGAGGGAGTTCGGCTACCAGCGCGCGTACGACGTCGCCGGCGCCCTCGCCCTCCTCGACGGCGATCCCGGGGCGCGTCTCCTGGCCGGCGGCACCAACCTCGTCGACCTCATGAAGGCGGGCGTCGAGCGCCCGGCCCGCCTGGTCGACGTACGCGGACTCCCCCTGGACGGCGTCGAGTTCACGGACGACGGCGGCCTGCGGATCGGGGCCACCGTCACCAACAGCGCGCTCGCCGCGCACCCGGAGGTCCGGGGCCGTCACCCGGCGCTGGCGCAGGCCGTGCTGGCCGGGGCGTCGGGGCAACTGCGCAACATGGCGACGGTCGGCGGCAACCTCCTCCAGCGCACCCGCTGCGCCTACTTCACCGACGTGACCAGGCCCTGCAACAAGCGGATCCCCGGCAGCGGCTGTCCCGCCGTCGGGGGCGAGCACCACAACCACGCGATCCTGGGCGCCTCCGAGCACTGCGTGGCGACCCACCCCTCGGACATGGCGGTGGCGCTGACCGCGTTCGACGCGGTCGTCACGTACGAGACGGCCGGCGCGCGGGGCGAGATACCGCTCGCCGGCCTCTACCTCCCGGTCGGCGACACCCCGCACCGGGAGACCGCCCTGCCCCCGGGCGCGCTGATCACCGCCGTGACCCTGCCGCCCGCCCCGGTCGCCGCCCGCTCCCGCTACCGCAAGGTCCGCGAGCGTGCCTCGTACGCCTTCGCGATCGGGTCGGTGGCCGCCGCGCTGGACGTCCGGGACGGTGTCGTCCAGGACGTGCGGCTGGCCTTCGGGGCGGTCGCCTCCCGGCCGTGGCGGGCCCGTACCGCCGAGCGGATGCTGACCGGGGCCCCGGCCCGCGCCGAGGTCTTCGGCGCGGCGGCCGACGCCGAGCTGGCGCAGGCGCGGCCCCTCCCCCACAACGCCTACAAGGTGACCCTCATGCGCAACCTCGTGGTGGCCACGCTGACCGAACTCGCCGAGGAGACCGCCCGATGACCCCGCACGGGCATGTCCGCGTGGAGGGCCGGGACAAGGTCACCGGTGCCGCCCGCTACTCCGGCGAGATCCCCTTCGAGGGCCTCGCGTACGGCTGGCTCGCGCTGTCGGCCGTCCCGCGCGGCCGGATCCTGGCGGTGGAGGCCGACGCGGTGCGGGCGATGCCGGGCGTGATCGACGTCCTGCACCACGGGCACGCGCTGCCCGTCGACACCGGCCGGCTCTCCCACGGGCACCCGCCGGACGGGACGTACGCCCTCTTCCAGAGCGACCGGGTGCCGTACGCGGGCTGGCCGGTGGCGCTGGTCGTCGCCGAGACGTCCGAGCAGGCCCGGGAGGCCGCCGAGGCGCTCGTGGTGCGCTATGAGCGCGAGCCGTACGACCTGGCGTTCTCCGCCGACCGGCCCGACGCGTACCCGGTGACCGGGCTGGGCGGGCCGGGGCGTACGGAGAAGGGGGACGTGGCGGCCGGACTCGCCGCGTCGGCCGTCGTCGTGGACGCCGAGTACACCACCCCGCAGGAGCACAACAGCCCGATGGAGCCGCACGCGGCGACCGCCCGCTGGGACGGCGGGCGCCTGGAGGTCGTCGACTCCAACCAGGGCAGCCCCTTCGTCCTCGACCAGCTCGCCCGGCTGTTCTCGCTGGACCCGGCGTCGGTGCGGGTGCGGACCGAGCACGTCGGCGGCGGCTTCGGCAGCAAGGGCAACGTCGGCGTCCACCAGATCGCCGCCGTGATGGCCGCGACCCTCCTGCGGCGCCCGGTCCGGGTCACCCTGACCCGGCGCCAGATGTTCTCCCTCGTCGGCTACCGCAGCGCCACCGCCCAGCGCGTCCGGCTCGGCGCGGACCCGGACGGCCGCCTGCGCGCCCTGGACCACCGCTCCCTGAGCATGACCTCGACCGTCCACGAGTACGTCGAGGCGGCCACCACGATCTCCCGTGTCATGTACGACGCCGACGCGCACCGCACGGCCAACGAGGCGGTCCGGCTCGACGTGCCGACCCCGACGTTCATGCGGGCGCCCGGCGAGGCGCCCGGGTCGTTCGCGCTGGAGTCGGCGCTCGACGAACTCGCCGAGAAGCTCGGCATGGACCCGATCGAACTGCGGATCCGCAACGAGCCCGAGCGGGGGCCGGTGTCGGGGCTGCCGTTCAGCGGCCGGTACCTGGCCGAGTGCTTCCGGGAGGGCGCCCGCAGGTTCGGCTGGGCGGACCGCGACCCGCGCCCGGGGGTGCGCCGCGAGGGCCGCCGGCTGCTCGGTACGGGGACCGCGGCCGGCTCCTACAACGTCGGCGCCGCCCCCTCCACGGCCGCCGTCACCGCCGAGGCCGACGGCACCTTCACCGTCCGGATCGCCGCCTCCGACAACGGGACCGGCGCCCGCACCGCGCTCACCCTGATCGCCGCCGAGACGCTCCGCGTGGACCCCGGACTGGTCCACGTGCACATCGGTGACAGCGACTTCGGGCCCGCCGCGTTCGGCGCCGCCTCCCTCGGCACCCGCTCCTGGTCCTGGGCGATCCAGACCGCCGCCGGGGAACTGCGCGAGCGGCTGCGGCAGGATCCCGGCATCCCGCCGGAGGGCGTCACCGTACGGTCCGACACCACCGAGGCCGTCGCCGCCCTCGCCCGCAAGGAGCGGCACACCTTCGGGGCGCACTTCGCGGAGGTGGCCGTCGACCCCGCCACCGGGGAGGTCCGGGTACGGCGCATGCTGGGCGTCTTCGCACCCGGCCGGATCGTCAACCCCCTCACCGCGCGCGGCCAGTTCACCGGCGCGATGATCTGGGGCATCTCCATGGCCCTGCACGAGGAGGCGTTCCGCGACCACCTCACGGGCGGCGTCGTCGGCGCCGACCTCGCCGGCTACCACTTCTCCGCGCACGCCGACGTCCCCGCCGTCGAGGCGCACTGGCTGGACCACGAGGACCCCGACGACCCGGTGGGCGTCCGGGGCATCGGCGAGGTCGGCAACGTCGGCGCGGCGGCGGCGATCGCCAACGCGGTCTGGCACGCGACGGGCGTCCGCCACCGGGACCTGCCGATCAGGCCGGACCGGGTGCTGGCGGCGGGGGTACGCCATGCGTGACATCGCCGACCAGCTGATCCGCTGGGTCGAGGAGGCCCGCAGCTTCGCCGTCGCCACGGTCGTCTCGGTGACCGGCAGCAGCCCGCGCGGCCCCGGCGCCGCCCTCGCCGTGGACGCCGAGGGGACGGTGATCGGCTCGGTGTCCGGGGGCTGCGTGGAGGGCGCGGTGTACGAGCTGTGCCGCCAGGCCCTGGCCGACGGCGAGCCGGTCCTCGAACGCTTCGGCTACAGCGACGAGGACGCCTTCGCGGTCGGCCTGACCTGCGGCGGCGTCATCGACATCCTGGTCACCCCCGTACCCGCCGGCACCCCCGCCGGGACCGCGTTCCGCTCCGCCGTCCTGGCCGCCGTACGCGGTGAACCGGTGGCGCTCGCCCGGGTGGTGCGCGGCCCGGACGGCACGCTCGGCGCGGGCCTGCTCGTGCGGCCCGACGGTGTGTACGAGGGAGGGCTCGGCGGGGGTGCGGAGCTGGACCGGGCCGCGGTGGCCGAGGTGCGCGCCCTGCTGTACGCGGGTCGCGGCGGCACGGTCGAGCTGGAGGGCCGCACGCTGCTCGTCGAGTCGCAGGTGCCGCCGCCCCGCATGATCGTGTTCGGGGCGATCGACCACGCCGCCGCGCTCGTCCGGGTCGGCAGGTTCCTCGGCTATCACGTGACGGTCTGCGACGCCCGCCCGGTCTTCGCGACCCGGGCCCGCTTCCCCGACGCGGACGACGTCGTCGTGGGCTGGCCGCACCACTACCTGCGGCGGACGCCGGTCGACGCGCGCACGGTGCTGTGCGTCCTCACCCACGACGCCAAGTTCGACGTACCGCTGCTGACCGAGGCCCTGCGGATGCCGGTCGCGTACGTCGGTGCGATGGGCTCGCGCCGCACCCACGCCGACCGGACCCGGCGGCTGCGGGAAGCCGGCCTGACGGACGGGGAGCTGGCGCGGCTGCGCTCCCCGATCGGCCTCGATCTCGGGGCGCGGACGCCGGAGGAGACGGCCGTCTCCATCGCGGCGGAGATCATCGCGGCCCGGCAGGGCGGCACGGGCACCCCACTGACCGGCGCCGCCACACCGATCCACCCCACGGCGGCCTGAAGCCGCTCTCTCCCCCCCCCCACACACAGAGGAACGACGATGGACGAACACCCCACGCAAGCCGCCGGCTATGTCCTCGGAGCGACGGACCTGGAGCATCAGCGCCTGATGCTGCAAGGCCGGATCCTGCGGCCCGCCACGGAACGGTTCCTGCGCCTGAGCGGCCTCACGCCGGGCATGTCCGTCCTCGACCTCGGCTCGGGCATGGGCGACGTCTCGCTGCTGGCCGCCGAGATCGTGGGGCCGCGCGGCCGGGTCCTGGGCGTCGACCGCGACCCCGTGGCCACGGAGAAGGCCCGCGGCCGGGCCCGCAGCGAGGGCTTCGGCACCGGCCTCGGCTTCGAGGTCGCCGAACTCGACGAGTTCGACACCGCGGAGCGCTTCGACGCCGTGGTGGGCCGCTACGTCCTGCTCTACCAGAAGGACCCCGCGGACCTGCTGCGCCGGTTCACCCGGTTCCTGCGGCCCGGCGGGATCCTGATGTTCCACGAGGTCGACTTCACCGGCCACAACCCGAGTTGGCCGCCGAGCCCCCTGTGGGACGCGTGCAACCAACTCCTCTCGGACGTCTACCTCGCCACCGGTACGCCCCCCGACTTCGGCCGCCGGCTGAACCGCACCTTCCTCGACGCGGGGCTGCCCGCCCCGGGCGTCGTCTGCGAGGCCCTCGTCGCGACGGGCCCGCACTCCCCGCTCGTCCCGTGGCTCGCGTACACGCTGCGCAGCGTCGCCCCGGTGCTGGCCCAGGCGGGCCTGTCCCTGCCCGAGGGCCTCACCGCCGACGACACCCTGCCGCAGCGCCTGGCGGAGGCGGTGTGGGAACAGGGCAGCCAGGTGCTGGGCGCGTTGCAGTACGGCGCGTGGACGAGGGTGCCGTGAGCGGCGGTGCCCCGGGCGCGCGACCGGAACTCGGGCCGGCGCTGCGGCGCGCGGACGAGGATGCCGTGAGCGGCGGTGCCCCGGGCGCACGACCGGAACTCGGGCCGGCGCTGCGGCGCTGGCGTGACCGGCTCTCCCCCGAGGCGGCCGGCCTGTGCGCCGGCGGGCGGCGGCGGGCGCCCGGGCTGCGTCGCGAGGAACTGGCCCGGCTCGCCGGGATCTCCCTCGACTACGTCACCCGCCTCGAACAGGGCCGGGCGGCCGCGCCCTCCGGGCAGGTCGTCGAGGCCCTGGCACGGGCGCTGCGGCTCGCGGGAGACGAGCGGGCGTCCCTGTTCGGCCTGGCCGGGCTGGCGCTTCCGGGCCCCGAGGCGGTGCCGTCGTACGTCCCGCCCGGTGTCCTGCGGCTGCTGGACCGGCTGGCGGGGACCCCGGCCGCGGTCACCGACGCGGCCCTGACCCTGCTGGTGGCCAACCCGCTGTACCGGGCGCTGACGGGCGACATGTCCCGCTCGCGCGGCTTCGAACGCAACGGGGCCTGGCAGGTGTTCCTGGGCGCGTCCGGCCGCTTCCGGCACACCCGCGCCCAGGAGGCCGGCCTGGTCCGCGACCTGCGGGCCGCCGCCGACCGGTACCCCGCCGACCCTCGACTGCGGCGCCTGATCAGCACGTTGCGCACGGACAGCGAACGGTTCGCCGAACTGTGGGAGGCGGACGTCACCGGCGGCCCGGACCTCTCCCGTACGACGATCGAGCACCCGCAGGTGGGCCTCATGACCCTCGACCGCACCGTCCTCCGGCTGGACGGCACCGGCCTTCGCGTCCTCGGCTACTCGGCCGAACCGGGCACCGAGGACGCCGAGAAGCTGAGGCTGCTGGCGGTGATCGGTACGCAGAGCATGGCCGCCGGCTAGAACCTCGGGGGCTCGGGGCGAGCGCGGCGGCGATCCAGGGCATTCCCGCCCGGGAGACGGCCGGGAGGACCCGGCGATACAGGCGAACAGGGCGGCGAAACCGAGGCTCCCGGTGAGCAGGTAGCCGGTGAAGGAGCCGTCGCGGAGCAGGCCGCGCATCGTCCGCGGCACGGTCGCCGGCCCACCGCGCCGACGCCGTACGGCCGGCAGCGTCTCGGGGAGCGCCGAGCCCGCAGACGGCGGCCGAGGGTGTCGCTGAGCGGGCCGAGCGCGGTGAGGGAGCCCAGGACGAGGACGAGCGGGAGCATGGGTCCGTGGCGAGGCTGATGGTCAGTGACCGGCGCCGAACAGCGACCGGTTGGCGATGTCGATGAGGAACGGCCCGGTGTGGGTGGGGTACCGGTCCACGATGGCCTTCTTGTACGCCTCACCGTCGTCGCCCAGCAGCGCGCGGGCGTCGGCGAGGTACCGGCGGATCCCGGCGTAGACCTCCGGCCCGGCGGGCAGGCCGTGACCGGCGAGGACGGTGTCGTACCCGGTCTCGGCGGCCAGCGCGTCGACGGCCTTCTCCCAGCCGGTGATGTCGTTGTTGCCCAGGTAGAGGTGGACGTCGTGGTAGACGAGGTCCTGCGCGACCAGCACGCCCTGCTCGGGCAGTTTGACGAGGAGTTCGTCGGCGGCCTCACCGCCGGAGACGGCCTCGAAGACGAACGGCACGCCGTCGATGGTCTCGGTGCCGGGGACGACGGCGACGTCCGGGGTGAAGTCGGTGAGCGGGACGGTCTCTCCGGTGGGCAGGGTGCTGTCGCCGCGGGCGATGATCTGTTCGCGGACCTGGGGCAGGGCGTGGACGGGGGCGGCGAAGCGGGCGGCGCCGTTGTAGTGGTCGGGGTGGGCGTGGGTGATGATCAGGCGGTCGACGGGCTTGCCGAGGCTCTTGGCGTACGCGACGGCCTCGTCGGCGTAGGCGGGGTTCAGCTGGGCGTCGATCGCGACGATCCGCGCCGGGGTCTCGATCAGCTGGGTGGTGGCGTGGAAGGTGTCCGCCGGGGACATGTAGCTGTGGATGCGGACCGCGCCCTTGTCGAGGACCGTGACCGTGCCGTTCATGGGAGGCTCCTTGCGGTGGAGGCGGCCTCGCGCCGCCTCGGTGACCTCCACTCTCGTCGTGGAGCCGCAGGTGGGCGAGGTATGCCGAAGACGCGGCATGGTCAATCGGGGACATGGGTCACAATGGCCCGGCGAGAACGACGATCGAGAGCCTCGGGAGGCCGCGATGTGTCCGGCGGACCTGGACGCCGGTGGTCCCTCCCGGTTGCGGGCGGGCATGGACGCCGGTGGTCCCTCCCGCGGCGGCGCGATCCCCCGGCTCGGCTTCAACCCGCCCGACGAGCGCGTCCCCGGCTTCGAGATCATCGACCTGGCGACCCTGCACGAACGCCGCCGCCGGCCCGACGCGGTCCACCGGGTCGACTTCCACACCCTCACGCTGATCACCGGGGGCAGCGGGGAGCACGCGGTCGACTTCGTGACGTACCCCTGCCGCCCCGGCACCCTCCTGTGGATCCGGCCCGGCCAGGTGCAGCGCTTCACCGCCCCCGGCACCACCGCCGGCACGCACCTCCTCTTCACCCCCTCGTTCCCACCGCCCTTCAGCGGCGCCGAGCGCCTGGTGAACCAGTGGTACGGACCGGTGTGCCGCCAACTGGGCACCGGCCCCCACTACACCGCCCTGGCCACCCTCCTGGCCCAACTGCGGACCGAGTACGACAGCACCGCCCACCCCGTATCGACGGAGATCCTCCAACTCCTCCTCGCCACCGCGCTGTTGCACCTCGACCGCCTGCCCCACCCCGACCACGGCACCGACCCGGCGGCCGGCGGCGAGACCTACGCCCGCTTCCGCGCCGAACTGGAACACTCCTACGCCACCACCCGACGCGCCGCCGACTACGCCCAGCGCCTCGGCTACACCGTCAAGACCCTCACCCGCGCCTGCGCGGCCGCCACCGGACAGCCCGTCAAACACGTCATCGACGCCCGCGTCACCCTGGAGGCCCGCCGCCTCCTCGCCCACACCGACGAACCCGTCTCCACCATCGCCCGCCGCCTCGGCTTCCCCGAACCCACCAACTTCGGCAAGTTCTTCACCCGCCGGACGGGGGTCACTCCGGGCGCCTTCCGCGAGACGCACCGGGGCGGTGCGTGACCCCGTGGAGGTCGAACGCGATGTGCGGGGCGAGTGCGTGCAGGAAGTCCGGCGCGTCGAAGATCTCACCGGCGGAGGCGACGCCGACGGCCTCGGTACGGCCGGTGAGGACGCGTTCGAGGGCCTCGGCGACGAGCGGTGCGGTGACGGCGTAGATGTCCTGGCCGCCGGCCGTGGCCCGGCGTTCGACTCCGCCGGACCGTACGACGGCGTCGACGAGGAAGGTCTGGTCCGAGCGCCCGCTCCGGTCGGCGGGGGCCGGGGCCGGCGTGTGGGGGGCCGCGAGATCACGGACCGCCTCGACGGTCATGTAGGTGGTCACGTCGGGAACGGCCAGGTGCTGGGGAACGGTGACGACGTCCGCCATGGTGAACTCGCCGATCACCTCCCGGGCTCCCACCGGCTGCGGGAAGGTCCACCGGAGCGTGGGCGCGGCGTCGGTGCGGCGTTCCCACTGTCCGCCGCGGTAGCGCAGCCGGACCTCGCCGCGCCGCTCGCGGGAGACGGCACCGGACAGGCGGGTGCCGGCGGTGGGGTGCCAGCTGCTGAGCGCGTAGGCGATGTGGGCCTCGTCCGCTGCCGTCCAGTCGCCCATCGCCGCGGTGGCCAGCAGGTCTCCGAGGCCGCCGAAGAAGGCCATGGCCGGGACGATCACCGCTCCGGCTTCCCGGGCCCGGTCCCGGTAGTGCGCGAAGGTGTCGAGGTTGGCCTCCAGTTCGGCGGCCACGTCCAGGTACGGGATCCTCGCGCGGAGGGCGGCCTCGATCACGGGACCGGTGGTCGTCGCGAAGGGGCCCGCGCAGTTGATGACCGCCACCGCGCCCGCCAGGGCCCGGTCCAGCGACGCCGCGTCCTCGGCCGACGCCACCCGGGCCTCGAAGCCGTACTCCTGGGCCGTCTTCCGCAGCGCCTGGGCGTTGCGCCCGGACAGTACCGGCGCGTGTCCGCGCGCGGCCAGCTCGGCGACCACGAACCGTCCGGTGTGGCCGTACGCGCCGAACACCGCAACCTGCTGAGCCCCCATGAGACTGCCTCCCGTACCGGAACACCCGCCGCGACGGCGATCCGCCGCGGCCTGACCCGCACATCCTGTCCTCGTGGCGGCACCGCGCACGAGCGTCGGAAACGACATGGCGCGTACAGTTTCGGACATGCCCACCGTTGCGCTGGCCGTCACCGACGGCATGCTCCACTACGAGATGTCCGTGGCCGTCGAGGTCTTCGGCACCGACCTGACCCACGTCGTGGACCCCTGGTACGACTTCTCCGTCTGCGGAAGCGGTCCGGTGCGCGTCGGCCGCTTCCACCTGACGCCCGACCACGGGCTCGACCACCTCGCGCATGCCGACACCGTGATCGTCCCCGGCTGGGCCGACACCGACCGCGAACCGCCCGCCGACCTGGTCCGGGCGGTACGCGCCGCTCACGAGGCCGGCGCCCGCGTGGCCTCGCTGTGCACGGGTGCCTTCGTCCTGGGCGCGGCCGGACTGCTCGACGGCAGGCGTGCCACCACTCACTGGGCCCACACCCAGGATCTGGCCCGGCGCCACCCGACGGCCACCGTGGATCCGGACGTCCTCTACGTCGACAACGGCGATGTCCTCACCTCCGCGGGCAAGGCCGCCGCCATGGACCTGTGCCTGCACCTGGTCCGCCTCGACCACGGCTCGGCCGACGCCAACAAGATCGCCCGCCGTCTGGTCGTCCCGCCCCACCGTGACGGCGGCCAGGCCCAGTTCATCTCCACGCCCCTGCCCGAGCCCGGCAACCACCCCCTGGACGGGCTCTTCCCCTGGGCGCTGGAACGACTGGACCAGCCGCTCACGGTGGAGGACCTGGCCCGCCAGGCCCGCATGAGCTCACGCCACCTCGCCCGCCACTTCCGGCACCTCACCGGCACCACACCCCTGCAGTGGCTCCACAGCCAGCGCATCCGCCACGCCCAGGAACTCCTGGAAACCACCAACGCCACCGTCGACACCATCGCCACGGCGACCGGCATGGGCACCGCCACGACCCTGCGCCGCCACTTCCACCGCAGCGTCGGCGTCCCGCCCGACACCTACCGCCGCACCTTCCGCCCCCAGGAACCGGTCCCGGGCGCGCGCCACGGGAGCTGACACTTCACGCTCAGGAGTCCTGCTCGATCGAGAGTGGTACAGCGTTCGCTGCACCGACCGGCAGCGCTCAGACGTTTCATGTGTGCCACCAACAGCATCCTTTCAGTGCAGGAGCCGCGGAGGGCAGGACATCCGGCCCCTCGACCCCGAAAGGGGGATTCGAAGTCCTCATAGAGCGTCCAGATCCCCTCACGCGCCATGATCTGGCAGCCGCTCTTGAGGGATCGCCTCACCAGCCTGTCGGTCCGCGACGCTTCGCCCGCTTCTGAATCCGGCCCTTCAGCTTGGCGTCGAAATACGCGAAGTGCGCCTGCCTCGACCTCGGTCCAGTGGGACTCCCCGCCGACACAGGTACCGAGGTCATCCAGAAGCCTGACGCGTACGTCCTCCCAGAGGGGCTCGTTCAGGGCCGCCACGATCATCGAGGAGACAGGAACCGCCACCTCGAAAAGGAGGGACTGAATGTATACGTGGCCCTCCAGGGTTGCCTCCGCCAACTCCTGCGGCGTCGTCGCTTCGACCAAGGCCGCGAAGGTGTCGGGGATATGCGCCCCGGTCTCGCCGCAGCCGCACCGCAGAGAAGCCCAGTCGACCCGTTCGGCCTGGATCAACGACGGCCTGATGCTCATGCGTGAAACTCCCGATGTCCTGGTATTCCGGGTGGCCTCGGCGGCGCGGGAGGTGGAGCACAGGTCGATGGCGACGTAGCGGACCTGCTCGCGCCAGGTGGCGGGCTGGGAGGTGAGCGGTCGGCGACCGACGCCGCGTTGCGGCCTTCGACCTGGCGGAACAGACCGCGTCCGCCGATCGCGTCGGCGAAGCCGATGTGCAGACGTCCGCGACGAGTTCCCACTTGCCGATGGCGGGGTTCTGCTTCCACACCGGCTTGCCCCTCCGGGTCTCGTCGATCCCGATCGCCGAGGTGGTCGGCGGGTCCGCGGGCAGGAATTCGGCAGCATGGTTCTCGAAGCATCGCTGCACGACCGGTCGGCTCAGGCACAGGTCGCGGCGGGCCTGCACGACGGTACGAGAGCCGTCGCAGACCGCGGCCCCCGCCGCCCGGCGCAGGGCGGTGGTGGTCCGCATCCCCGCGAGGACCGCGCGGATCGCCTCGGTGAACGAGCCGCGTGGGCAAGGCAGGTTCGGTGCAGCGCCAGCGCGCTGTGCGCCACTGGATACTCACCGGACGCCCACCACGGGACAGGTGCCTGGGCGGTAGTTCCTTCAGCCGGGTGGCGAAGACCCCGCACGAGGGGCAGGGTTGGGCGGAGTCCTCGGCCGTGACGACGTACACCGTCGAACCGCCCGATCCATCGTCCTTGGCCTTGATCACGCTCAC
Organism: Streptomyces sp. 4F14; assembly: GCF_048159485.1. NCBI lineage: Bacteria > Bacillati > Actinomycetota > Actinomycetes > Kitasatosporales > Streptomycetaceae > Streptomyces > Streptomyces sp. 4F14. The sequence goes on along the minus strand of NZ_JBLRVY010000017.1, from coordinate 64,159 downwards.
CCCCTCCAGCCCCGGAAGTCGCGTGGCCGCCTCGTTGGTCCCGGTCTACGCCCCTGTCCGGCTCCGCCTCCAACGCGAATTTCTTCCTATGACTGCCTGAGCCGGGCAAGCAATAGAATCGGGGAATCCTCATCGGCATGCGCCACCCCAGCCGAGAGATATCCGCGACCAATCTTCCAGCATCCACTTTCGACGAAGTCCACAGCATCTTCCTTGACATCCGGGATTTCCTCAACGGAAAAGTCGGCGCCGACGGCGGCGAGGAGTTCATCGCGGATCCGATGAAAAGTTTCGATCTCTGTGAAGTACTCTCCATCAACCGCTTCCGCGTACTCCGAAAGATCCCAATCCGGAGGAATCACCTGGAAGACGAACTCCAGGAAATTGTCTGCCCCTTCGGAAAAAATAGACGCCTGAAGCTTCCCATGACTCCACTTTCGAGGAAAAGGCTGCACCGTAGCACCAGCGGGCACCCATCCGGCCTCTCCACACAGCACCGCCAGGGACTCTGCATCAAGGTCGTACGTCGAGCGCACCACACGCCCGATGACTCCAACCACCGGCTCCACCGTCATCACATCCCATTTCCTGGCACATGCCATACAGATAGGGTTCCATTTTCCATCTCTTCGGGGAACCATTCTCGGAATACGGCCCCAAAGAAAGCAGTCCCTTGCGGATTTGACACCGCATACCTAACCCCAGCACCACCCAGGTCCGAATTCAGGCCAAGGAGCTTTCTGGCTTGAGAAACGACGCTATCTTCATTGAAGTAGTTGGAAGGATGATACGGAGAGCTACCCCACTGGTTATCATTCCCGGTCCACTTCGCCTCAACTATGTACCCATCACTGGTCGGCCCTCCATCCACATGGATTTCCTGACCCTGGTTAATCCATACCTGTTCGGAGTCTTGCCCCGTGACCCTCACTTGATATCGGAAGCCAGGCCGTTTCAACTGATTCGGCGTAAGCGCCTGATTCTTGACGAAAGTCGGCCCGCAGGTGTTGTGGACCAGGATCGGGACGCCGCCCGCCACAACATAATATGTGTGCAGACTGTCGACGGTGAGGTTGTAGCGCTCGGCGCTGCCCGGGGTCCCCCGGACCCCGACGACGTAGGCTGCCTCATCATCCTTCGTGGTGAGGGCGTGGCCGACCCGGAACTTCCCTGCCGGGACCCAGCTGTGCGTTGTCCGGTCCCAGAAGGGGTGCAGGGACGTGGTGTGCAGCACCGAGGTGTGGCCCTTGGGCGTCCGGACAGTCACGTCCACCAGATCGTGGTCGCGATGGACCCAGGTGGCGGTCACCCGATGCGTGCCCTTGTGGATGCCGCTGCCAGGGTCTGCGGCCTCGACTTCGTCGCCCTTCTTGATCGCCCCGATGAGCTTCGTCTTCCCACCCGACATGAGGACCGGCGTGTCGGGCGAGAAGCTGCACTTGCCGGGAGTTGTCCGCCCGGCGGCCTCGGTGCCGGACGACCCGGTCTCGGGGGTGTCCGGCTTGGCTGCCGCCGCGTCGGCCTCCTGAGCACGGGCCTGAGCATTTGCTCGCTTCATTGCGACCAGGTCGCGCATGTCTGCGGCCGCCTCGTCGACCGCCTTCGCCCCCGCCCCGGCCGCGACCGCCGCGTCGCCCTCGGCGGCCCGCACACCCGCGCCTTCGAGCGAGCCCTCCAGGTCACCCCCCAGACCGCCTTCCGCGGCCCCGACTCCACCGCCTCCGGCGCCGCCGGAGTAGATCCCGCCGGCGATGTCGCAGGACTCATCGTGACCGGAGCTGCCGCTCAGCCAGAACGTGCAGTTGGCGAAGTGGTACGGCGCCGTGATGACCACGTCCAGCACCGCGGTGAAGCCGTGCGGGTCGATCTTCTCGTTGGGGTTCGCGTGCGGCAGTTCCTGTGCTGCCGGGACGGTGGAGGACGACGAACCGTTGTTGCCGCTGGAGGTGCTGGTGGGCGCGGGCTCTGGTGACGGGGAAGGCGTGGTCGGCTTCTTGGACCCGGTGTGGTGCACGCTCCCGCTCCCGCCGTCGCATGCGCTGCACAGGCCGGACGGGTCGGAACCGCTCGCCGGGTTGTCGCCCGCGTAGGTGTAGCCGCCCATCTGGTTCGGGTCGCCGGGTTCGAACACCGGGTCGGCTGTCAGGAACCGCCCCAGCGTCGGGTCGTAGTTCCGTGCCCCGAGCAGGTCCAGTCCGGTCACCGAGTCGGTCGGCTTGCCCAGGTAGCCGTGGTTCTCGTCCGCCGCCACCCACGACGACGGCTGCGTGCCGCGCGGGTTGCCGTACGGGTCGTAGTACCGGCGGGTGACGGCCAGGGTGGAGGCGTCGACGGCGGTCGTCGCCGTGCCCTGGGACGTGGCCACTTGGTAGGTGACGGAACCCGAGTTGGTGCGGGTGACCCGCGTGCCGTCCGGGCCCGTGTAGTACCGCAGTGCCGTGCAGGTCTTCGCGGTGACGTCCAGCGTCAACTGTTCGGCGCCGCCGAAGAGATAGAGGACGCGGGTCTTGTCGGTGCCGCCCGTCGACGCCGTCTGCTCCAGCAGGTTGCCGTCGGCGTCGTACAGGTACTTGCTGGTGCGGGCCGTCGTGCCGGACGGCGTGGAGACCGTCGCGGTGCGGCCCTCCGCGTCGTACGTGAAGGTCTGGGTCTGGCCCGCCGGCAGTGCCCCGGCCCTGGCCGTCGACCACGTCTGGCCCTTGCCGCCGCAGGTCGTGGCCGTCAGTTGGGTGCCCTTGGTCGCGCTGGCGCTCGGGTCGGTGAGGCACAGGGTGCTCTTGGCGGCGTTGACCAGCGTGCCGGTCGACGTCGTCCGCCATTTCTGGGTGGCGTCCGAGGAGCAGGTCTCCGCGACGACGCCGGCGCCGGAGGTCGTCGCGTTGCCCGCGGTGTCCAGGCACAGGCCGGCCGCCTTCACCGTGCCGTCGGTGTCGATCGTCCACTTCTGGGCGGCGGAGGACGAACTACAGGTGTTGACCTGGACCTTGGCCCCCGATCCGGTTTCCTCGACGCACAGTTTGCCGCCGCCGGTGAGGGTGAAGCCGGTGCTCAGCGGGCCCGTCGTCTTCGTGGCCCGGCTGACCGTGTTGCCGGCGTTCTTGCCGGCCGCGTCCGTGTACGACGGGGTCTGTGTCGCCGTACCCGTGCCCGGGTTGCTGGTCGTCGTGGCGCCCGCCTGGTTGGGGTGGGCGATGGAAACCGTGCCGTTCGCGCCCGGGTACGACGTCGACTGGGTGGTGTCGGCCGCCGCGTTGCCGGTCGTGTCGTGGTCGACCATCCCGGTGCGGTCGCCGAGCAGGTCGTAGGTGTACGACTGCCAGTACGGCGCGGGCCCGCCCACCGTCTTCGTCTTCACCGGCGCCGCGCTGGTCTGCACGGAGGCCGTGGCGCAGCCGCCGACCGCGCCCACCGGTGCGCTGCCGGTGTCGGTGATGCCGGCGGTGTCCGTCCAGGCGGCGGTCAGCCGCTGGAAGGAGTCGTAGGTGAAGCACTGGGTGTCGTGGGCGGTGTTGTTCTGGAGGTCGTCGGTGGCCGTGAGTCCACCGGCCTGGTTGTAGCGGTAGTTGACGACGTCCAGGGCTGTGGCCGACGTCTGCGTCATGCTGCTGGTCTGTGTGGTGCGGCCGGTCGTCGCGTCGTACTGGGCGAAGGTCGCCAGTTCCTTGCCGACGGGACCGTAGTTGGCCTGGAGGACCCGGCCGAAGGGGTCGTGGACCGTGCCGTCGAGGTAGGAGGGCGTGTTGGAGGGGCTGATGTCCCCGCCGAAGCCGTCCAGTGCGCCCTGCACCGTGTAGCCGAAGCCGATGCGCTCGGCCGGTAGACCGCCGTCCGCCTGGTACTGGGTCGTCGCCAGCAGGCCCACGTTGGGGGTGTAGGTGGAGGTCAGGGTGTAGGTGATCGTGCCGCTGTCCTTGCCGGGCGTGCCCGGGAAGCCGTCGGCGGCGGGGATCGTCAGTGTCGAACCGAGCGGCTGGTAGGCCGTGTTGTAGCCGGTGACTGCCTCGGTGTACGCGCTGCCGCCCACGTGGCGCGTCGAGGACGTCGGGTAGCCCTTGGCCAGCGTGTCGTACACCCGCGAGACCTGCTGCTTCGCAGGGTCGGGCGTGGCCGACCACGGGGCCGCGTACTCCGCGGTGACCCGGCTGTCCCAGTCATAGGTGTACGACAGGACCTGGCCGCGTGGGTCGGTGGTCTGGAGGAGGTTACCGAGGACGTCGTACTTGTCGAAGGTCGTCGTGCCGGTGTCGGGGTCGGACTGGGAGGTCTTCTCGCCGAGCAGGTCGTATTTGTACGACCAGGTGTTGCCGGCGCTGTCGCTGACCGAGTCGAGCTGCCCTGCGGGGGTGTAGGTGTAGCGGGTGGTGGCGTCGGCGGCCGGGACCGCGCTCGCGGTGCCCTGCTTCCACAGCACCGTGCTGCCGTCGCCGCCGGCCACGACGAGGGTGGAGTCGTTGCGGATCTGGAGGGTGGCGCCGGTGGTCGCGGTCAGGCCGGTGCTCCACTTGGAGGTGCCGGAGGCGGTGAGGAGGGCGAGGTTGCCGTCGGCGCCGAACTGGGCGTAGGCACCCGGGTTTCCGGCCGTGCCACTGGACCACAGGGTCTTGCCGCTCGCGAGCGCGCTGAGCACCAGGTTGCCGTCGGCCTGCATGGTCAGGCGCACACTGCTGGAGGTCAGTGAGGTGCCGGACGGGATGATGCTGCCGCCCTTGAGGCTGACCGTGGCGCCGGTGTTCTTCACCACGGACTTGACCGTCTGGCCAAGGGCGTTGGTGAAGGCGGCAGTCGAGGAGCCACCCGCCGGCGGGGTGCTGTCGGTCTCGTCGGTGCCGGGGTAGGTGGTGGCGGTGCTCCACTGCTGGACGGCCTGGTGCCACAGGGTGCCCGTGACGGCGCGGCCCTGGCCGTCGTACGTCGTGGTCGTCTCCGCCGGGATCTCGTTCTCATTGGCCGCGTACAGAGTGGCCGACGGGGCGTGGCCCGGCTCGGAGTAGGGGGCGTAGGAGGCGCTCGGCCAGCCGTGGGAGTCGTAGAACGTGTCGGAGATGATCCGCCCGGAGTCGGAGTCGCCGTCGGCGGTCGTCTGGACCTGGCGGGGCTGGAGCATCCCGTCGTAGATGCTGACCGATGTCGCGTACGTGCCGTCCTCGCGCAGGGTGCGCGTGGTGACGGACGTCGGGTCGCCGGGCTGTGTGATGGTGCCGCCGGGGGCGGGCACCGCGCCGGGGTTGAGGGAGTACGCGAACGTCATGTCCGCGCTCTGCGTCGCCTTGTCGCGTCCGGGCAGCCACACGGCACTGCGGCGGCCGAGGGCGTCGTAGGTGATGTCGGTGACGCGGTTGTTGGCGTCGACGTTCTCCAGCGGCAGGCCGCGCAGCCGGTCGAGGGTGGAGGTGACCTTCCACTGCTTCTGGTTGGTGGAGACGATGCTGGTCGGGTTGGTGTTGCCGCCCGCGCCGCTCCACTGGGGCAGGTAGTCGGTGTGGGTGCCCTTGCCCGTGGTGTCGAGGGCGTCGGTGACGCGGCCCGCGCCGTCGTAGGAGATGCCGCTGGTGGTACGCCAGTTCTCGGTGCCGTCGGCGGCGAAGCCGGTGGCGATCTGGGTGCCGGTGACGCGCGGGACGCCGATCGTGCCGTAGGAGCCGAGATCGGTGACCGAGCCGTTGCCGTCGTAGTAGATCTTCTTGTCGGAGAGCAGGGTGTCGGTGCCCGGCTTGGTGCCGCAGGGTCCGGAGACCGTGGTGATGCGGTCCGGGTAGCCGAGCAGCATGGTGTCGGCGCCCGGCGAGGCGTAGCCGGTCGTGACGCACTTCTCCTGCGCGGCCACGGAGACGTCGCCGTGCGCGTCCACCGACTGCACCCGGCCTTGGTCGTCGTAGGCGGTGTCGGTGCGGGTGTGCCGCCAACTGCCGTCCGCGAGCAGGGAGTAGCCGTGCGTCTGGGTGGACTTGACCCGGTGGGCGGTGAGGTCGGGCAGGGTGGCCTTGTCCGGCTCGGTCTCGCCGGGGTGGTCCTCCTGGGTCCAGGCAGTCCATGAGGTGCGGCCGGTGTGCGCGGTGGTGGTGAAGTCGAAGGGGCCGTTGACGGTGGTGGCGTTCACCGTGCCGCCGGAGGCGGTGTAGGTGTCCGACTGGAGTGCCGTCCCCGCGAGTTGGTCGTCGTCGGTGACCGTCTCGACGGTCTTGCCGCCGACCGTGGCGTCCACGCCGACCGAGCGGCGGGAGCCGTCGGCCTTGTAGTCGCCGTCCATGCCCTGGAGATAGGTGGTCGTCAGCTGGGTGACCGGCTCGGGCGCCTTGCCGGTGCGCACGGTGACGTTGCGGAAGCCCCGGAACTGGTCCCAGGTGCGGTACTGGTCGTCCGTCAGGTCGGAGTCGTCGCGGTGCCAGGCGGCGCCTGAGTAGGCGTAGGTGGAGACGTGGGCCTCGGAGCCTGCGGGGATCTTCGAGGAGTTCGGGTTGTACTGGGCCGCGATGGTGAGGTCCGCGACGGTGACGCTGTGCACCGTCGTCTTGTTGAACCAGTCGGCGATCGGCTTGGAGGCGCCGGGCACCGTCCAGTACACGGGGTAGCAGGAGTTGGTGTTGGCGTCGGCCGACTTGATGTCGAGGGACTTGCCCGCACAGGGGTTCTGGTTGTACTCGACGGTGATCGACTCACCGGTCTCCGTCTGAACGTTGGAGATGCGCGGCCGGTACAGCGGGGGCGCGGACGGGGAGTCGTCGTTCACCCGGTTGTCGATCTCGGTGCCGGTGAAGGAGACCTGGTTGAGGGCGATGTCCTTGTTGCCGTTGCCGTAGGTGTCCTGGCCGGTGTGGCGGATGGACTGGAGCCACATCACGGCTTGGAGCGAGCCCGCGTCCTTGGGGTCGACGGTGGTGCCGGTGACCGGGTCGACCGTGCCGCCCGCGTCGGAGTAGACCTGCCCGAGGTCGTAGGAGTCGACCGGGACGAGCGTGTCGGTGGCGCCGTCCTTGACGTGGACCTTGGTGGTGATGGAGTCCAGACGGGTCGTGGACCAGAAGGTCGGCGACGACACGATGCACACGTCGGCGGGCACCTTGGTGGCGTCGTCCGGCAGTTTGGTCTTGTCGGTCGAGTCGCAGTGCAGGTCCCAGGGGACGTCCGGCCAGTGCGGGGCGGTGTTGTCGTCGAGGTTGCCCGCCGAGCAGTCGGTGAAGGACGACGTCGTCTGGCAGCGCTGCTGGGAGGCGAACGCGATCTGCGCGGAGGGGGTGCGGCCGGTCTGCTCGTCGTCCAGGGTGTAGCCGTACGAGATGGAGGTGAGGGTGCCGCCGCGGGTGTAGGAGGTGAGCGTTCCGGTGTCGTCCTTGTCGTCGGTGGCCGCCGCCTGGCCGCCGCCGAGGTCGTACCAGCCGGTCTCGGCCGCGTAGTCGTAGCGCTGCACGAAGCCGCTGGGCGAGACGACGAAGTCGAGGTTCCAGCGCCAGCCCTCGGGCTTGTCGCAGCGGGACTTCTTGCCGTCGGTGTCGCTGTGGCAGGGGTCGGAGGAGCGAGGGTGCAGCACCGGCAGGCCCCACGCGGCGTGCGTGGAGTCGTCGAAGCCACCGGAGACCGAGCCCTTGGCGCCGGGGCCGTTCGGCGCGTGGTCGGCACCGAAGTAGGCGGCGGTGCCGTCCGTGGTCAGGACCCGGAAATAGGTGCCGTCGTGCAGGCCGTTGACGGCGCCGGACAGTTCCTGGACGACGGTGCCGTCGTCGCCCCGGAGCCTGAACTCCCGGATCTCACCGGGCGCTCCGGAGGACGCGGTGGGGACCAGGACGCCGGAGTGCGAGCCGAAGGAGACGGTCGCGTTGGCTCCGCCCCAGCACTCGTCGCCCGAGCCCTTGAGGAGCTTCTTGCCGTCGGAGTCGAGGAGAGAGCCGCAGGAGCGGTACTGCCGCTCGACGAAGCCCGGCTGGTAGTTCCAGCCGTCGCCGATCCAGGATGCCTGCGAGTTGCGGGCCGAGGTCTCGCCGTCCACGGACTGCGAGTCGTACGACAGGGCGACCGAGGGGCCGGTGTCCCCGACGCCGGCCGGCATGTCGATCGGGTAGGAGTACGTGTACGCGCCCGTACCCGTGGCCTGCCAACTGCCCTCCGGAGTGAGTGAGGTGGCCGAGTAGTCGCCCTGCGAGCCCCGGCTGCCGGAGGTGACGGCGATTGCCGAATCCGCGGTGGTGGTCGCGGTGAGCTGATTCGCCGTGGTCCGGTTGACGGACTTCAGGGGTGTGCGGGTACGGCAGTCGGCACGCTCGGGCGTCGTCAGGGCGCAGGCCGGAAGGCGGGTGAGGGTGAGGCGGGAGCCGTAGCCGCCGCCGTATGCCTTGGCGACGGAGGAGTAGTCGACGACCACGCCGACCTTGGCGGCAGGAGACGTTGTGCGACCGAGCCCGACCAGCAGCCCGGTGTCGGCACCCGCCCTCAACGCCTGGGCGTGGGAGGCGAGTTGGACACGGACAGGGGTGGAAGACGCCTTGCCCGCCGACGTCAGCCACACCGGGAGCGAACCCGCCTTCACCGGCTTGCGGCCCAGGGCCACCGTCCGCGAACCGGCGTGCGGCCAGGCGGGTTTGGCCGCGGTCTTGTAGCGGGCCAGCGGACGGTAACCACGGGGGTGGACCGTCCTCGGCCCGCCCAGCTCGTGGTCTCCCACGGCCGGCGTCCGCGGCAGCGGCTTCGGCTTCCAGAAGTCGCCGTGGAAGACGTACGGCCCGACGCGGTTCTGCGCGGCGGCGCCCGTCACCAGCAACGCCATCGTCACGAGCAAGGCGGAGACCAGTGTCAGCGTTCTTCGCACACCCACGTGAGACCTGCCCCCGAATGGAACGGACTTGGCGGTCCGTTGGCTGAAAGGTCACGTGGTCGGCGTGATCCAAGTTGGGAGGCTAGGAACGACATGGGGCAAACCTCAATGCTCTTTGCCAATGCCATGACAACCCTGTGATTGCTTTTGTCTTTTCCTGTGTACGTTCTGTGCCGGGGGAGCGAACATCACGGGCGCCGATGGTCGCAGATCTCATGTCTGCCCTGTCCGTCGTGCGAAGGAGTTGTCCCGTGCTGCCGTCATCCGCCCGCAGACCGGCGGTGTTCTCCGCTCTCGCCGCGCTGCTGCTGACCGCGCTCGCCGTGCCGGCCAGTGCGGTCGCCGCCGATGAACCCGCCGACACCTCGGACCCGTTGCTCGCCGCCCAGGCGAAGGCGGTCACCGACGGTACGTCCGTACCGGTCGACGCGCTGACGAGTGAGACCGACACGGTGACCGCCGAGCCGGACGGTTCCTTCACCACGACCTCGTCCGTGCTGCCGGCGCGGGTGCGGCAGGGCGGCACGTGGGTGCCGGTCGACGGAACGCTCGTGACGGGCGCCGACGGTACGTACTCCCCCAGGGCCACGCCCAGCGGAGTACGCCTGTCCGGTGGCGGCAGCGGCCCGCTGGCCACGCTCACCGACCCGGCCGGGCACAGCATGAGCCTGACCATGCCGTTCGCGCTGCCCGCGCCGCAGGTCAGCGGGGATACGGCGCTGTACCCGTCAGTGCTGCCCGGGGTCGATCTGTCGGTGACGGTGACGGACCAGGGCGGCTTCAGCGATGTGCTGGTCGTGCATGACGCCCAAGCCGCGGCCGACCCCCGGGTCCGCAGGCTGGCGGTGGCGACGGACACCAACGGCCTTGATCTCGCGGCCACTTCGGCGGGCGGCATGACAGCGAAGGCGCCGGACGGCTCGGTGTCGTACACCAGCCCGCCGCCCTTGATGTGGGACTCCAGCACGACGACGTCGGTGAGGCCGGCCTCGTTCGTCCGGACGGCCGTCGCGGACGCCCCCGCCGCCTCCTCCGTGGCCGGTCCCGGCCCCGGCGCCCAGGTCGGCCAGGTACCGATGACCACCACCACGACCGGCATCACGCTCGCCCCCGACGCCTCGGTGCTCGACGACCCCGGCACGCGCTACCCCGTCTACATCGACCCGTTCGAGAACCCGGTGACCAGCAAGTCCGGCGCCTTCGACGAGGTGTACTCCAGCTCGGCCTGCTCCGACGCACCCCAGTACAACAAGCCGCAGACCAATGGCGAGGGCGTCGGCTACCAGCAGTGGGGCGGTGCCTGCGGGGCCGGCCTGGAGCGGTCGTACTACGCGGTCGGCACGGCCGGCCTGGACCCGTCCATGACCGTCATCAAGGCCGAGGTCAAGGTCAGCACCACCTACGCGGCCAGCGTCGACTGCTCCCACGACCAGCCGGTCACCCTGCACACCACCGGCGCCATCAACGAGAACACCGACTGGAACCACCAGCCCGACACTCTCGACGACAACGGCTACCCGGCCGTGAAGACCACCGTCCCCAGCGGAGCCAACGGCAACAGCAACTGCTCCAACAGCACCGCCTCCTTCCGCGTCGACGACCAGATCCAGAAGATCGCCAAGGGCAACAAGGGCACCTGGACCATCGGCCTGTTCGGCAACGAGTCCAGGACCAGCTCCAACCTCGACTACCTGCGCATGTCCCAGGTCCTCACGCTCACCACGAACTTCGACATCCCGCCGGACGTCCCCACCAGGCCGCGCACCACGCCCAAGCCGCTCGGCGCCGACGGCGACTGCGTCACCGGCAGCACGGCGACCGGCTGGATCGGCGCGACGACCTACAGCGACGCGGGCAGCAACATCCAGCTGCACTCCACCGTCACGACCCACATCTCCGGTGAGCACGCCGAGGCGCACTACCACGTCTGGGACCGCACCGACCTGGACTCCGCCGGAAACCCCGTGGACAAGGGCACACCCGACAGCGGCATGGTCGCCTCCGGCCAGGACGCCGACGCACCGATCGGATTCACCCTCAAGGACGGCCACGAGTACGCCTGGGACGTCTACGCCCAGGACAACTCCTCCATCAAGCTGAAGTCGGCGGTCAGCGACCACTGCTGGTTCGACACCGACTTCACCCCGCCGCAGACCCCGACGGTCGCCGACAACCCGCACTTCCCGCCGGTCGGCAGCGGCGCCGGCGACACCTACGCGGGCAGCGGCGTCACCGCCGACTTCGCCGTCTCCGCCGCCGACAACACCCCGGCCGACACCTGCGACCCGGCCGGCTGCAAGGCCAGCGGCATCGACCACTTCCTGTGGCAGCTCGACAGCCAGCCCACCGCCACCACCGGCCACACCGCCAAGGTGGCGTCCACCAGCGGCACCACCGCCTCCGGCACGGTCACCATCCCGGTCACCGACTGGGGCGTACACACCCTGTACGTCGGCGCGGTCGACCGGGCCGGCAACCTCTCCCAGAACCCGGCGAGTTACACCTTCACCGCCCCCTGGAACCCCCGGACGAAAATCACCCCCGGCGACATCACCGGCGACGGCAGCCCCGACCTGCTCGCCACCACCAGCACCGGTGACCTGGAACTGATCCCCGGCAACAGCGACCCCGCACAGGCGCCCGCACCCGCGCAGGACGGCCCGGTCGACGGCACACCGCCCGCCGTCAAAGGCCCGGTCATCGTCTCGACGGCCACCGGCGCCCCCACCGGCACCTGGAACGACTACCTGATCGCCCACCGCGGCAACCTGCACGGCGACACCCACGACGACCTGCTCGCCTACAACCGCAAGACCCAGCAGCTGTACGTGGTCAAGAACGACCTCGACCCCAAGGACGACGGCGCCTTCCCGCGCACACCCTGGTCCACCTACCCCGGCTTCGTCGGCCGCCGCTACGACGTCGTCACCAAGGACGACTGCGAGGCCACCGACGCCGTACCCGCCGACCGCTGCGCGAACGCGGGCTACGACCCGTCCAAGCCCTGGAACATCTCCCAACTGGTCGTCGACGGAGACGTGTACGGCAACGCCGACCACCCTGCCGTCGTCACGGTGGAGAACAACAAGCTCTGGCTCTACCAGACCTACGGCGTCAACCACCTGGGCCATCCACGGCTGCTGGGCGACGGCGACTGGTCCGGCCTGACCCTGATCGCCCCCGGCCGCGTCGGCGGCACGTTCACCGTGGACGACAACGGCAACGGCAAGGTCACCGGCGGCACCCCCACCCTGTGGGCCCGCGACGACACATCCGGCACCGTCTACACCTTCCCCATCGACATCGACGCCTCCACCACCCTGCCCAAACTGCTGCACGCCCCGGTCCGCACCGCACTGACCTCCGCCGTGAAAACCGCCTCCGGCGGCACGCTCTGCCTGGACGACGCGGGCTCCCACACCGCCGACCACACCAAGATCCAGATCTATCCGTGCAACAGCAGCGCCGCCCAGCAGTGGGTCCCGCACGACGACGGCTCCCTGCGCGTCCTCGGCAAGTGCCTCGACGCCACCGGCGGCGGCACGGACAACGGCACCCTGCTCCAGCTCTACACGTGCAACGGCAGCGGCTCCCAGAAGTGGACCACCGGCACCTCCGGCAGCCTGGTCAACCCCCAGTCCGGCAAGTGCCTGGACAACCCGGGCGCCAGCACCACGAACGGCACCCAGGTCCGCCTCTACACCTGCAACAACTCCGCCGCCCAGAACTGGACGAGCAGCGCCACCACGGGCTGGAACGCACACCCCGCCACGGCCCTGTCCGTGGTCCTGCGGGGGCACGACTACCCGACGGTCGCCTCCCCCGGCGACGTCAACAGCACCACCGGCGGCCCCGACGGCAAGCCCGACCTGTACGCCACGGACGCCGCCGGCCAGCTGACCGAGTACCCGGGGGCCGCCCCGTCGGGCACGACCGCCACCTTCACGGACCCGGTCTCCCTGGGCACGGTGACGGACACGGCGACCCACCGCTGGAACCTGACCGACGCCACCGGCACCACCGCATCCGACCCGACCGGAGGCGCACCCGCCACCCTGACCGGCGGCGCCTCCTGGACCACGGACGCCGACCGCGGCCCCGCCCTGAACCTGAACGGCAGCACCGCCTACGCCGCCACGACCGGCCCCGGCGTCGACACCAGCGGCAGCTTCACCGTCTCGGCCTGGGTCAAGCTGAACTCCCTCTCGGGTGCCAACTCGACCTTCGTGTCCCAGTCCGACGCCCCGTCCGTCGGCGCAGCCAACGGCTTCCAGCTGTACTACTCCTCCGGAGCCGGTGTCTGGGCCTTCGGCCGCCACGACGACGACACCACCGGCCCGGCCTTCACCGCCGCCTACGGCGCCAAGGCGGTGGCCGGCAAGTGGACCCACCTCGTCGGTGTCCACAACGCCGACGCCGGCCAACTCCTCCTCTACGTCAACGGCCACCTCTCCGCCACCAAGCCCTACACCGGCACACCCTGGAACGCCGCCGGCCCCCTCCAGTTCGGCCGCCGCCTCTACCAGGGCACCTACGGCGAATACGCGAACGGCCTCCTCAGCGACGTCCGCCTCTACGCCACAGCCCTGCCCCCGGCCGACGCGGCGGCGCCCGGCGGCGCCCCGACCCTCACCCAACTCGGCTGAGCGGACGGGCAAGCCGATGCCAGGGGTGCCGCACAGACGCTCAACCGCGGCGGGTGGCAGTCAGGGCGACCACCGGGACCCAGGCTTCGGCCGACGACGAGTCGGCCATCAGCCGTGGGAGCGCCGCCTGCTGCACGCCACACACCTTCGAAAAATCACGTCCCCGCAGATCGCAAGGTTTCTGCGCGCGTAGTAATGGTGGGGCGGGTGGGACTCGAACATATTCGGGTGACGCCTCTCACCTGCGGCTTTACCGAAGCGCCCGATTTAGACCCCCGATTGGATCCTGCTGAGCCCCACTCCGTCCTGCTCGATCGAGAATGGTGCAGCGTCCGCCACACCACCACACCCCGCTCGGGTGAACATGAACCACCCGCCGATGCCTACCGCACGCGGACATGAGAACAGCCGTTCTCCCGACACCGGCTCCAAACCTCGCGCCCTGCCGGCGAGGCATGGCACCACCCCCACTCCGTGACGCTGCGTGACCACACTCAGGAACCTTCACCATGAGACGACGTCACGCCAAGCATTACCGGCATGCCCTGCCCGCGAGCATCGGGTACCGGCCGGAGGCTTCCGTACTCCGAGGCCGGTCCGCCTCGGAAATCTTCACGAGAACCACCCTCATCCAGCCAAGCGTCCTGATCTACCGTGTCGTAAGTCGCCGACGGGGGGAACGGGCCATGGAGCAGGCAAGGACAGCGCTCGCCGAGCAGATCGCCGAGCGGAGAAGGGGCGTAGGTGACCCCCGTGCCCTGGTCGGCGAGATGCGGCGCTCGGTCCTCCTCGTGCCGACGACCGGCGGCGGCCTCTGGTCGGCTCGATCGGGCGGTGTGCGATGGATCTGCGGGTTCACCGACGAGTCCGCACTGGCCCGGTTCGCTCTCCACCATGGCCCCGGCGATCAGCCCATGGACTACGCGGCGCTGCTGGGCGCACGCATCGTCGACGAGATCGTGCCGTCCCTGGACGAACCCGCCGGCCTCGCCGTGGACATCGCCACCGAGGACGGGTCGATGTTCTTCCCCCCGGTGACCGGCATCGTCCCGGACGGCTCCGCCCTCGACTCCGGCAAGGCACGGGAGGAGCGCGGCCATGGGCGGTGACGGGACCGACCTGCAATTCGGCAAGGCGTCAGTCGCGAAGTTCACGCAGGGCGTGGGCGCGACGATCGACGCACTCGGTGATCTGGGCGGCCCCACCGGTTCGGTGCTGGGCAAGGGCTTCTCGGAGCTGGCCATGACGGGGATGGAGGCCGGACACCACGGCCTCTCGGCCGACTTCGAGGACTTCTGCGAGCGCTGGGAGTGGGGGGTACGGGCCCTGGTGAGCGATGCCAGCGCGCTCGCGGACCGCCTGGGCCTGGCGGCGGGCACCCAGTGGGAGAACGACCAGTACGTGGCGGGTTCGTTGAAGGTGGGCGTCAACGCCCTGATGGGCGGCAATCCGCACGCCACCGAGGAGGAGATCGCCCGGCAGAACTGGGGCGACGTGTTCACCCCGGACTACCTGAACCCCGACTGGAGCGGCGAGTCGTTCGACAAGGCCGGCCAGGACATCAAGCAGACGTGGCAGGACACCGGCCGGACCCTCCTCACCGAGGGCCAGGGCGGCGAGCGGTCGGAGGTGCTCAAGGACACGCTGGGTATTTCCGACGACCGGTGGAACCAGGCGCTGGACGACACTTTCGGGCCGTCCCCGCAAGAGCGCGCCCAGCAGGGTGAGTCCGGGGGCAACTGACCGTGGGTATCGGCGACTTCATCAGTGACCTGACGCCCGACTCGGTCGAGGACGCGATCGAGGGCGGGGTCGAGTGGGTCGGCAACCGGGTCGAGGACGCGGGCAACTGGACCGCCGACCGGCTGCATGACGTCGGCTGGGAATCGGGCGCGGACTGGGTGCGCGAGCAGTCCCGCTCGGTGGCGAACCGGATGGGCGCCGAGGTCGACGAGCTGGATCTCGGGCAGACCGAGGACAAGACGAAGCTGATCTACGGCAGTCCGGGCAGACTCGACGCCACCGCCGCGAAACTCCGGGCTTTCCAGACGGCGTTCGACACCACCGGCGACGGGCTCAAGGGACTCGACTCCTCCCGCCTCAAGGGCGAGGCCGCCGACGCGCTGCGCACCGCGGTGAGCACCCAGCCGCCCAAGTGGTACGCCGCCGCCGACGCCTGCGCGAAGGCCCTCGGCGCGATCGACGCGTTCGCCGCCACCGTCACCTGGGCGCAGGGGCAGGCGCAGACCGCGATCGACAAGTGGAAGGAAGGCACCCGGGCCTCCGAGGACGCGGCCGACGCGCACCGCAAGAAGGTCGACGACTACAACAGCGCCGTCGACCGCTACAACGCCCAGCCCGCCGACAAGCGCGACCCGTCCTCGCTCCCCGCCAGGCCCGCGGCGACGTTCGACGACCCCGGCAAGAAGCTGATGCAGGACGCGCAGGACATCCTCGCCGAGGCCCGCAGACAGCGGAACGCGGCGGCGGAGACCGCGCGCACGGCGATCCGCGCCGCCCGCGACATGGCCCCGCAGAAGCCGTCGTACGCCGAGCAGGTGACCGACGGGCTCGACGAGTGGCAGATCATGGGCGACCACGTAGCCGGCGGCCTGATCAAGGGCACGGCCGGCATCCTGAACTTCGCCCGCTCGGTCAACCCCATGGACCCGTACAACCTGACCCACCCGGCCGAGTACGGCACGTCCCTCAACAGCCTGGCCGCAGGGCTGCTGGTCGCCGCCAACGACCCCGTGGGCACCGGCAAGCAGATGATCGACAACTTCATGAAGGACCCCACGGAAGGGTTCGGCCGCCTGC
The DNA here is from genome assembly GCF_048159485.1 of Streptomyces sp. 4F14. NCBI lineage: Bacteria > Bacillati > Actinomycetota > Actinomycetes > Kitasatosporales > Streptomycetaceae > Streptomyces > Streptomyces sp. 4F14. Next base: position 47,890 of record NZ_JBLRVY010000017.1, on the reverse strand, counting down.
TGCCCGACGTCGCGCTCACGATCGCCACCGGCGGAGGCGGCGCCGCGGTCAAGGGCCTGCGCGTCGCCGAGGAGGCGTCCGACCTCGCGAAGGCCCGCCGCCTCCTCGACGAGACTCCGGAAGGCACCCACAGCCGTCCCGACGTCGAGCGCCACGCCGACGGCACCGACCCGGTGGACCTGGCCACGGGCCGGATGTACCTGCCCCAGACCGACGTCGAGATCCCCGGCATCCTGCCGCTGCTCTTCACCCGCCGCACCGAGTCCGGCTGCACGGTCGGCCGCTTCCTCGGCCCCTCCTGGACCTCCACCGCCGACGAGCGCCTGGAGATCGACGCCATCGGCGTCGTCCACATCACCGCCGACGGACTCCTCGTCCCCTACCCGCACCCGGTACCCGGCGCCCCCATCACACCGGAAACAGGCAGGGCCCGCACGCTGCTGGCCCGTGACCCCGACGGCGACTACACGCTCACCGACCCCGACAGCGGCCTGACCTTCCTTTTCACCGCCCCGCCCGGCAGCGAACCGGGAGGCGACGGCACCGCCTGGCTGTCCGTCATCAAAGAACGCAACGACCACACCGTCACCGTCGAGCGCGCCGAGGACGGCCTGCCGCTGGCCCTCGTCCACTCGGCGGGCCAACGCCTGGAGCTGTCCGGCACCGACGGCCTGATCACCGCCCTGTCCCTGGCCGGAGCGGGCGAGGACGGCGCGGATCTACCCCTGATGAGCTACGGCTACCAGGACGGCGACCTCACCACCGTCACCAAGCCCTCCGGCGCCACCACCACGTTCGCCTACGACGACCGCCGCCGCGTCATCGCCTGGACCGACTCCAACGCGAGCCGCTACGACTACCTCTACGACGACCACGACCGCGTCGTCGCGGAGGGCGGCGAGGCCGGCCACGTCCGGATCACCCTGGCCTACACCGACCCCGACCCCGCGACAGGCCACCGCACCACCACCCTCACCACCCCCGACGGACACACGACCCGCCACGTCTTCGGCCCCGGCTGCCACCTCCTGGCCACCACCGACCCTCTCGGCCACACCACCCGCTACACCCACGACCCACACGGCAACCTCCTCACCCGCACCGACCCCCTGGGCCGCACCACCGCCTTCACCCACGACGAGGACGGCCGCCTCACCGGCGTCACCCGCCCCGACGGCACCGAACTCCGGGTCGTACGCGGCCCGTTCGGCCTGCCGGTGGAGCGTCATGACCCGGACGGCGCCCGGTGGCTCCAGGAGTTCGACGCACACGGCAACCGCACGGCCGCCACCGATCCGGCGGGCCGCACCACCCACTACGCATACGACGAGTCCGGTCTCCTCACCTCCGTCACCGACGCTCTGGGTGCCACCACCCTCGTACGCTGCGACGACTCCGGCCGCCCGGTGGACGTGACCGACCCGGCAGGCGGCACCACCCGCCTGACACGCGACGCCCTCGGCAGACCGGTCCGTGTCACCGATCCGGCAGGCGGCGTCACCCACCTGGAGTGGCACGCGGACGGTCAGCTCGCCCGGCGCACCGGACCCGACGGCGCCACCGAGTCATGGACCTACGACGGCGAGGGCAACTGCCTCACCCACACCGACGCGGCGGGCGGAGTGTCCCGCTTCGAGTACACCCACTTCGACCTGCTCGCCGCCCGCATCCGGCCCGACGGCGCACGGTACGAATTCGAGCACGACGCCGGCCTGCGGCTCACCCGCATCACTGACCCACAAGGCCTGACCTGGACCTACGAGTACGACGCGGCAGGCAACACCGTCTCCGAGACCGACTTCGACGGCCGCCTCGTCACCTACGGCCTCGACGCGGCGGGACAGCTCGCCACCCGGACCGATCACCTCGGCGGCGTGACCGCGTACGCCTACGACGAACTCGGCCGTTTGATCCGCAAGGAGGCCGCGGACCGAGTCACCGTCCACGCCTACGATCGCGCCGGACGCCTGATCCAGGCGTCGAGTCCTGACAGCGAACTGGTGCGCAGCTACGACCGGTGCGGTCGGCTCAAGACCGAACTCGTCGACGGCCGCGCCCTCGACCACGCGTACGACGCCGTCGGCCGCCGGATTCGTCGCACCACTCCCACCGGACTGGTCACGAGCTACGCCTACGATGCCGCGGGCCGCCCCACCCGAGTGAGCACCGGGGGCCACGACATCACCTTCACGCACGACCCTGCCGGACGCGAAGCGGAACGCGTCTTCGGTGACATCGTCACCCAGACCTCCGCCTGGGACGAGGCCGGCCGGCTGTCCGCCCAGCACCTCACCGCCGGTTCCCACACCCTCAACGAGCGCACTTACGCCTACCGCGCCGACGGCCGTCTCACCGCGACGTCCGACCGGTTGTCGGGGAAGCGCACCTTCGAGCTCGACCCGGTCGGCCGGGTCACCGCCGTCCACGCACCCGGCTGGAGCGAACGGTACGCCTACGACGCGAGCGGCAACCAGACCGCAGCCGCCTGGCCCGACGCACACCCCGGCCACGAAGCCACCGGCCCTCGCACCTACACAGGCACCACCGTCACGCGTGCGGGTGACATCCGCTTCGAGCACGACGCCCTCGGCCGCGTCACTCTGCGCCAGAAGATCCGGCTCTCCCGCAAACCGGACACCTGGAGGTACACATGGGACGCCGAGGACCGTCTCACCTCCGTGATCACCCCCGACGGCACCCGCTGGCGATACCGCTACGACCCTCTGGGCCGACGTACCACCAAGCAACGCCTGACGGCGGACGGCAACGCCGTGGCGGAGGAGATCCGGTTCACCTGGGACGGTCTGATTCTCTGCGAACAGACCAGCGTTTCCGACGACTTGCCCCGTCCGGTGGCGCTCACCTGGGAACACCGGGGCCTTGTGCCTCTCGCGCAGACCGAACGCATCCTCACCCCGGACGCCCGTCAGGAGGAGATCGACCGGCGCTTCTTCGCCGTGGCCACCGACCTGATCGGCACCCCCACGGAACTGATCGACGAGTCCGGGCATATCGCCTGGCGCACCCGCACCACCCTCTGGGGAACCACCGCCTGGTCCCGCTCCAGCACGGCCTACACCCCGCTGCGCTTCCCCGGCCAGTACTACGACCCGGAAACCGGCCTCCACTACAACCTCTTCCGTCACTACGACCCGGAAACCGGCCGGTACACGTCTCCGGACCCGCTGGGACTCTCTCCAGCGCCGAACCCGGTCGCCTACGTGACCAACCCCCACACCGTCTGCGACCCCTTCGGCCTGTCGCCGTACCCGAACGGCGACGGCCCGACCATCGGCGAGTACACCTCCAAAGGCGAGGGCCAGGACCTCAAACGCTCCGCCACCGTGGGCGACGACCAGTGGCACTTCAACACCGGCCACGGCTACGACCGGGCCCACACCGGCCCGGACGGAACCACGAACGATCTACGCACCACCAACCTCAAACCCGACCAGATCGAACAGGCGATCGTCTCCGACGTGTATGCGTACATGAGGGACGGCGGAGTCGTCCCCCGTGCCAGAACCCCCGAATTCACCGGCCCGCTCGACAGGTCGGTGCGGATCGACGGGCACGATGTCGGCTACCGGGTCATCCAACGACCCGACGGCGCCTACCAACTGTCCACGTACTGGCTCAACCCGTAGCGCCCGGCCCCCGGCGCCGGCGTCGACTAGGGTCTGAGCACCCGTATCGTCCACAGGCACCTCGGGGCGCCGGAAGAAATCCGTCAGGAGAAACGAGAGATGCCCGATCCGACCCCTGCGGCCAGGAGTCTCAGCCAGGCGATCGACGGCGTGGACCATCAGCAGGTCAACGAAGCTGCCCGTGAGTTCGTCGAGAAGCTCACCTTCGCGACGGCCGACGAGATCCTCGCCATGCTCGGGGAGATCCTCGACGAGGACTGGACGGCCCTGCCGCCCTGGGCTCGGAATCTCGCCTACCGCTTGGCCTGCCTGCAACGCCCCGACGACCCGCAACTGCTACGAGAAGCGGCGGCGGACCTCCTGTCGTTCGGACCCGACTGGGACACGTTCGCCGAAGACCTCAAGAGACACGCGGCGGAACTGGAGTAGGCCCCGGCTTCCCTGCCGACCGGCCGCTCCGAGCGATCTCGATGCCCTCGGCCAGCCGTTGGATGCCCGCATCGGCGTGACCCCGACAAGGCGGTCCTGGCCCGGCACGACACTGTCGTCGGCCAGAGTCTCACCGCCCCGCGCCGCCGTCCGCGAACCGCTCGCCGATCGTCTAGACCTGTTTACACCGGTCAGTGACCGATGACCTGGTGGACGGCGAACCTGCCGCTCCGGTCCCGGCTCCGGGTTGCCGACAAGTCCCTTCGCACCCCGCGGGACGACAGGCGCCGTGCCGACGCGCTGAGCACGAGAAACACCGAAGCCTGTCCAGGACAAGTGGTACAGCGGACGAACATCAACCACCGACTTTCGCGCGGCATGCTCCAACCGAACCCACCCACGTGCCAAAGCGTCATCCGACACCGCGGCAGTTCACCCAGCCAAGGACGTAGGTCTCATCGCCGAAGTCGGCGACGGTCTTCAGCTTGCCGCCGAGCGCCTTGACGCAGGCGGCCAGGGTGTCGACCTCGCTGCGCTCCAACTGCCCCTTCTCGATACGCGAGACACGGGCCTGGGTGACGCCCATGGCCACGGCGACCTGAACCTGCGTGGGAGAAGTCCTCGGCCAGGTCGTACCAGGAGACGGCCTGCGGGTCCCTGAGGTGATCAGTCATCGTTCCCCGTCCTCTCCACCAATTCGCTTCAGATGCTCTTCGTACGCCTGCTCCGCCCGGGGCACCGCGGCCCGGTACCAGCCGGACCAGGGCGGAGCTCCTTGAGGTTGGGCAGTGCCGAACCCTTGATCGTGTCCACCAGCGGCCGACCCAGTGCGGGGCCTTCTTCCTGGAGGGCGGTGACAGCCTGGCTGACCTGGATCAGAGTGTCGCGGTCAGGATGGTGTCCCACGGGGTGGTGTAGCGGCGATCTACGCGTACTTCCTGGTCATGGGACGGCCATCGCGCAACTCTGCGAGTAGTGACGCTCGTTGAGAGGTGACGCGATGGCCTTGTCCCAGCATGACTTAATCCGCCCGATGGAGTCACTGCGTACGGCGGACGGAATCGAGTTGGTCAGGGTCCTGGCCCAGCGGATCCCGCAAGAACTCATCGAAGCCGAAGCCACCGCCCACATCGGTGCGGAGCCCGGCGAGCACGCCGAGACCCGCACGACCTGGCGCGACGGGCACCGGGAGAAGCTGCTCACCACGCAGGCCGGGGACCTGGACCTGGCGACCCCCAAGGTCCGCACCGGCAGCTTCTTCCCGTCGTTGCTGGAGCGCCGAAGCCCCACCACGGCACGCCTGACGGAGCTTCACGTTTGCGCTTGTACGCACGTCTGCCGACATCTGGCGAGTTCGCGCGACCAGCACCTCGGCCCGAACCACCGAGGTCAGAGGGCTAGCCCGCCTCCCCGCTCAAGCGCCTTGCGTGAACTCTTCAGCGAAATGCCGGCTAGCTGCTGATTACTCCCGAGAAACGCAAACCCGCCCTCAGGGTGCAAGTCGAGCGGAACGAGGGGAACACAGCCGCGTCCAGACATCTCAGCTATTTGCAACCCACTGCAGGTACTCCGAAGACGGGTCCGCAACGCACCATTCCGACAGTGCCACAAGTCCGCGCGAGCCATCGGATTCATTTCGGGCAACCTCCTGAGCAAGGAGCCCGGGGTACCGGGATTTAAATCCCGACGGAAGCGCATCGCCTCGCTTCCCGTACCAGGTACCCATGAGCAGCCATGCGTGATTTCACAGAGCCTCCGCGATCTCCCCGAGAAGCCTTCGACTATCTTCAGATTCCACGGGGAGCCATAGCCCAGAAACTGCAGTGTCCCCATCGTCCGCAGTTGATCGGTGAGGCGGCCGCCAAAAGCTCCCGACATCTTCGACATGAGGGATATTTACCATATTCGATCACCGCAGAAGAAGTGCTCTCCGCTTGGGCCGTGATAACGAGGCCTCGCGAAAGTGTTATTGTCGGCGAAGTAGTGGCCATTCGCACGGTGATCAATAGTCACCATTTCGCCATTGTCGTTGATGGCGTCCAGCTGTTCATACGGCTCACCGTTGGGGCCGCGCAGATTTTCATTGTTCTTTCCGTAAATAGTACGCGCCTCAACAAGGCTCTCATCCGAGATCCCTGACTTTCGTGATACTCGTCCGCCTTCTTCGAAACGATCTCAGTTGCGTCCTCAGCGCCACCGCAATTGTGAACGAGAACCGGCGTCTTGCCCGCCACCACATAGTACGTATGCAGCTTCCCAACGGTCAGGTCATAAGTGACCCCGCCCCGATGGACGTTCCGCACCCCCGTCACCACAACGACCGAGCCGTCGGGCTGGCGGAGCTTCGCGCCGCGGGTCAGATCATGGGCGTCGGTCCACCGCCGGCGGCCGGCGTCCCAGAAGGGGTGGTGCCAGGTGGTCGTCAGGGTCGGGGGCTTGTCCGAGGGGTGGCCGGAGGGTTGGGAGCCTCGGGCCGGTGTCACGGACAGGGTCAGGATCGTGAAGTCACGGTCCGTGCGGGTGACGATGAGCTTCTGGACCGGTTCGGGTGAGGTCACGCCCGTCTGGGGGTCCGTCGCCAGGACCTTGTCGCCAGGGCGGAGCTTGCTGATCGGTTTGACGGAACCGTCGGCCAACCGGACCGGCGTCGTCGGCGTGAAGCTGTGGACCTCGCAGCTCGCGGCCTCCCCCGCGTCGGCTCCGGCCCCCTCGGCCCGTTCCGCGTCGGCCATCGCCCGCTCCGTGCGGGCCGCGTCCTCGGCGATCCTGGCCGCCTCCTCCGCGTCCTTCACCGCCGCGTACGCCCGGTCCAGCTGACGCCAGATCTTGAATGCCTCCACCCCGACCTTGATGGCTTTGAAGGCTTTGCCCCAGGGGACGGCCGTGAGAGCCGTGTTGAAGCAGCCCATGACGTCGCCCTTGGTGAAGCAGTTGTAGGCGTCGGTGACGCCGAGGACATCGGCGACGAGGTTGAGGAGCTGGTGCTTGAGGCCGGTGACCTGCTTCTTCGCCGCCGCTGCCGCCGCGTTCGCGGTGGACTTGGCGCGGGCCACGGCAGCGGCCTCGGCCTGCGGGTCGTTTCTTCTCGCTGATGTTCCCGCCGCTGGCCCCGTAGGCGTGGCCGTCGGAGCAGCGTCCGTGGTGGCGGGTGGCGTGGTTGGGGCCGCCGGGGCCGACAGGACCGTCGGTGATGTAGCTGACGGGGTTGTTCGGGCCGGTCCCCGTACCCCCGATGGGGTACCCGATGCCGCACAGGTCGGCGGGGCAGAGCCCGGAGGGGTCGGAGAGGGTGACCGGGGAGTGCCCGACATCCGAAGAGCCGTGCCCCTGGCGCTTCTCGCACCACTGATCGCGGTGGGCCTGACAGCGGCCCCGCCACGGCCGACAGCAGCGCCCCCTCGCCCGGCGTCCCGGCTCCACCGCTGACCGCCACCCGCCCCGACGGCCCGGCCGGCACCCAGATCCCACCCGACGACTCGGGGCTGACGGCAGCTCAGGAGTCCGCGCTGGCCGCCGCCCAGGCGAAGGCGTCCGCGAGCGGCAGCCCGGTCACCGTCGACGCGCTCACCACCGAGACCTCCACCGCGCAGGCCAACCCGTCGGGAACGGTCACCTGGACCGGCAGCCTGCTGCCGACCCGGGTCAGGCAGAACGGTGCCTGGGTCCCGGTCGACGCCACCCTCCGCGCCGGCACCGACGGCTACAGCCCCGCCGCCTCCGCCGAGCCGCTCACCTTCTCCGGCGGCGGCACCGGCCCGCTCGTCACGATGACCGCCGGACAGACCCGGCTCGCCTTCTCCTGGCCGACTCCGCTCCCCACGCCCACGGTGTCGGGCCCGACGATCACCTACCCGGACGTCCTCCAGGACGTCGACCTGCGGCTCACGGCCGACACGACCGGCGGCTTCTCGGAGCTGATCGTCGTCAAGACCGCGACCGCCGCCGCGAACCCCGCTCTGGCGAAGCTTCAGCTCGCCACCCATGCGACAGGGCTGACCGTCAGCGACGACGGCCACGACAACCTCCAGGCCGCCACGCCGAACGGCCAGGTGATGTTCAGCGCGCCACAGCCCCTGATGTGGGACTCGACGACCACGAACACGGTCAGGCCCCGGCGCCTCACCCCGGCCGGCGACTCGGGCACGGCCGCCACGGTCACCGGCCCGGCCCCCGGCGCCCGCACCGCCCGCGTCACCGACGACGTCACCGGCTCCACCCTCTCCCTCAACCCCGACCGGACCCTCCTCACCGGCGCCTCCACCCACTATCCCGTCTACATCGACCCCACCTGGAACCCGCACTTCGCCTCCGGCGCCAAGCAGCACTACATCGAGACTCAGCAGGGCTGCCCTTCCGCGAAGAACTTCGACTCCACGCAGTACGGCGACCCCGGCGACCGTCGACGCCAAGGAGAACTACTCCGCCAGTTGCAGCCTCTCCTCGGACGTGAAGCTGTACCTCACGGGCGCGATCGGCTCCGGCACGACCTGGTCCAACAGGCCCGCCCTGTCGTCCTACTTGGGCGGCAAGAGCTTCGGCCCGGCCTGCTCCAGCGAGCCCTCCGGCGGTTTCTCCGTCACCTCGACCATCGCCAGGCCGGCCGCCGCGAAGGCGTCCAGATGGACCTTCGCCCTGGTGAACAGCCAGGAGGGCAGCGGCGACGGCGACTACTTCAAGCGGTTCGCCAACAACCCCTCGATGTCCGTCGAGTACAACCACGTCCCGGCCAAGCCGAGCGGCCTCGCCGCCAAGTTCGGTACGCACTCGGTGGGTTGCGGCACGACGGCGCCGTATCCGGTGATCGGCAAGACCCTCGCGACGACCCCGCCCACTGTCAACTCCGTGGTGAGCGACGGCGACAAGGACGCGCTCGCGGCGACGTACAAGTACTGGATCGGCGGCGGGACGGCGACGACGACGGCCGGCGCGACGGTCGCGAGCGGGACGAACGCGCCCAAGCAGCTGTCGTCCACGTTCATGAGCGGGCTGAAGAGCGGGGACGTCGTCAACTGGAACGTCACCGCGAGCGACGGCAAGGACACCGGCGACGCCTCCTCCACCTGCCACTTCACGGTCGACCTGAGCGCCCCGGCCCCTCCGACCGTCACCAGCGCCGACAACCTCTACCGCGAGGACGCAGCGGGCACGACGGCCGCGGGCACGGCGGGCCGCTCCACTCTCAGCACCGACAGCGCGGCCAAGTTCCTCTACCGCCTCGACATCAGCCCCGCCACCTCGAACACCCCGGCCGCCCAGACCGTCACCGCCTCCGGCAACAAGGCGACCGTCACCGTCACCCCGCCCGCCCCCGGCACCCACACCCTGTACGTGTACGCGGTCGACGCCGCCGGGAACGTCTCGGCGCAGCAGCAGTACCAGTTCACCGCCCTCGGCCACACCGGCACGACGTACCCGAACCTCCAGGCGGCCTTCGACAACACCGCCGTCACCGACGACGCCCACCGCACGGCCGGTGACGGGGACGGCAACGGCGCCACCTTCTCCCTCCAGGACCTCAAGGCGGCCGGCTGGCAGCCGGGCGGCAAGGTCACCGTGGACGGCGCCACGTTCACCCTCCCCGACTTCGGCTCGACGAGTGGCGACAACGTCCTCGCGGCGAACCAGACCGTCCAACTGGGCTGCAGCGGACGGGCATTGGCGTTCCTCGCATCCTCGACGTACGGGTTCGTCGGCTCACAGCGCGCCGACGACGACGTCACCAGCCCCGCCGTGCCCGACGGCACCTCCGTCGGCGGCACCGCCTGCACGCTCGGCAACGGCCAGTACGAGGACTGTCTGACGGGCGGCCCGACCGGAAAGATCACCTACGCCGACGGCACCGCCGCACAGCCGTACCGCCTGACCGTCCCCGACCGGGTCTACGGCGCCCCGTCCCTCGCGGCGGTCACCCTCCCCCACCGCAACCACGCCGACGGCACCCAGGAGACCCGCTCCACGAACATCTACGCCTTCGCCGTCCCGCTCAAGGCCGGTGCCGCGCTCACCGACACGGCCCGCGTCGACGTACCGGGGCTGCACGTCTTCGGCATGGCGGTCCGCGACACGACGGCCGCGCCGGGCGGCGCCAAGTGGACCGGGGCCTGGAGCGCGCCGGACGAAGGCGCGTTCAACTACGAGACCACCGACTACAAGAACCAGACGTTCCGCGTCACCGCCGCACCGAGCATCGCCGGGTCGAGCATCCGCGTCCGGCTCTCCAACGCGCTCGGCCGCTCCCCGCTGACCATCGACCACACCACCCTCGCCACCCAGTCCTCCGGCGCCACCCCCACCGCGACACCGGCCGATCTCACCTTCGGCGGCGGCAAGTCGGTGACCGTCCCGGTCGGCGGCGAGGTCTACAGCGACCCGGTGAGCTACGCGGCCACACCCGGCAAGCGCGTCATGGTCAGCCTGCACCTGGCGAACGACGTCCCCTATCTCGTCCAGCACAGTTGGGCCGCGGCGACGACCACGTACGTCAGCACCGTCGGCTCCGGCGACCACACCGCCGACACGGCGTCCACGGCGTTCAGCGGGACGGGGACCGCCTGGGGCTCGTTCACGGACGTCCTCACCGGCATCGACGTCGTCACCGACGGAAACCGGCCGACCGTCGCGGTCCTCGGCGACAACCTCGTCGACCCCTTCGTCACGGCCAACAAGGCGGTCTCCACGGCCCAGCGTCTCCCGGACCTCCTCACCGGCACGGCGTACGGCGTCGTCGGCTCCGGCATCGGGCAGGGTGGCCCGGCCGTCCTCACCCGCCTCGACCGGGACGTCCTCGACCTGCCCGGCCTCTCCACGGTCCTCGTGGACGAAGGGCTCCAGGACATCGTCTCCGGCACCACCGAGACGGACCTCGAAGCCGCGTACGACGTGCTGCGCACCCAACTCAGGGGCTGGGGCGTCAAGGTCGTCTACACCACCCTCACGCCCTGCGCCGGGTACAGCCGCTGCACGGCGGCGGCCGACGCGAACCGGGTCGGCACCAACACCTGGGTCACGGACCAGTTCGACGCGAACACGCCCACGGTGAGTTACGCCGACACGGAGGCGGCGGTGGGGGTACCGGACGCGGCGAGCACAGCGGACCCGCCCGCGCTGATCCTGAGCACCGGAGCCGACTCCGGGGACCACGTCAACCTCACGGCGACGGGGTACGCGGGGGCGCTGGGGCCGGACGTGTAAGGGGGAGCGCGGGGCCGACAACGGGCAGCGGTACGCGCGGAATACCTCGTAGGTGGCGGGCTCGTTCGGTGCGCCGAAGCTGTCGGCCTCGCGCATGCGGGGATAGGTCGTAATGATGCACCGCGGAGACATCGATCACCGAGGTCAGAAGCCAACAGAGGTGTTCCTGCCTCTGGAGATCAGGCTCGTGCGTCTCGCTGCTGAACTTCCTTGAGGACTCCGGCCACCGTCGCGAAGTCATTGTCCACGTGGAGGACGGTGTGCCCATGCTGTACAGCTGTCGCACACACCAACAGGTCGATCGCTCCCGCCGCCCGATGCCGGCCCCTCTGGGTCAGTTTGTACTGGGCGGTTTCGACCCAACGCCAGGCGTTCTTCGGAACGGGAGAGAGCAAGCAGAGCGCGTCCAACTCCTCCGCGAGCTCGTCCCGGTGGGCCGGGCTGGTCGCCGAGTAGAGGAATTCGGTTCGTGTCGGCTCACAGAGGTGGAACACCCCGGCGGCGATGTGTCCCTCCCAGGGGCGCAGCGCACCTGGGGTACGGAACAGATGCCACAGAGCCGAGGTGTCCACCAGATACGTGATCACTCGAACGCCTCGCGTCGCGCACGCTTCTCCGCGTCACGCGCCGCCGCGGCCTGCTCAAACTCACCACGCGCACCCCGCGCGGCCAACTTCTCCGCAGCCTCAAGCCGCTTGAACCGCGCCACATAGTCCCGAAGGGCCGCGTTGACGGTCTCCTTCTTCGTCGTGACACCCATCAGCCGCATGGCCTCGGCCAGTGCCTCGTCGTCGAGATCAATCTGTGTGACGGACATCGGACACCTCCAACATCCACGATGTATGCATCCAAGATACATCACCAACATCCAGCGCGACCATCGATCACAAACAGACCACGCGAGGGAGGTGCGCCGGATGTCATGACGTTCGCATGGGCCCGCTTCTCACTGCGGGGCGAGCCGACAGAGGCCCACCCATCGCCGACACGAAATACCCCATAAGCGCCATGCCCGACTTGACCGGAATCGGCGTCCGGGATTTGTCCAGACGATCATGAAATCGTGATCACCACGGGGTCACCAGGACCCTCAGACTCTCACCCCGACCGGGAAAGTGCCTAGTCAGAACGGTTCTGCTCGCGTAGCGAACGGTGGGGCGGGTGGGACTCGAACCCACGGCCGACGGATTATGAGTCCGCTGCTCTAACCGGCTGAGCTACCGCCCCATAACGGCGTGTCGCGTACAAGTGTGCGCGCCGTCTGCCGCAGCATAGCCGGTCATACGATCTCCCGCTCCGGATGCCCGGCTTCGCACACCTGCTGACCTCGCCTTCATGCCGGGGAGGACCCCGCCGGGCACGCGTCCGGTTCCACCGGACATGAAAAAGGACCCCATCGGGGTCCTCGTTCAGCATGCTCCCCCGACTGGACTCGAACCAGTAACCTGCCGGTTAACAGCCGGCTGCTCTGCCAATTGAGCTACAGGGGACCGAGCTCCCCCGACTGGACTCGAACCAGTAACCTGCCGGTTAACAGCCGGCTGCTCTGCCAATTGAGCTACAGGGGAATGCCTCGTCGCATCGATCGTGGCCACCTGGGTACTTGCCAGAGGGCGCCCGCTCGCTGCGACACATACATTAGCGCAAGCAGGGGGGTGCTTCGCCAATCGGTATCCCCGCCGACACCAGGGAAGGGTCGCCGTCATGCGCTACCGGCTGACGTTCGCCGCCGGACTCGCCGTGGGTTACGTCCTCGGCACCCGTGCCGGACGTGAACGCTACGAGCAGCTGAAGAAATCCGCCCGCGCCCTCGCGCAGAACCCGGCGGTCCGCAACACGGCGGAATCGGCCGCCCAGCAGGGCCGCCAGTTCGCGGGCCGCACCTTCGAGAAGGTCAGCACCCGCTTCCCCGACTCGGTCGCCACCCGCGTCCGCACCCTGCGTGAACGAGGCGCGGCGGTGGAGGACGACGAGTGGGGCACGAGTAACACCTGAGCGCCGCGGACCGGCGCGACCAGCGACGACGTACCCGCGCCCGAGGACTCCCCGCACCTCGCGCACACCTCACCGGCCTGAGCCGGCGCGGCGCTGCGGCAGAATTTGCCCCATGGGGATAGTCGCCGGGCTGGACAGTGCGCCCGATTTCACTCGCATCGTCGTCTGTGACACGGACACGGGCGCCGTGCTCAGGCAGGGTTACGCCCCGCACCCGGTGGACGCTCCGGAGGGCGGCGGCCGGCCGAGCGACGTCGACCCGCAGTCCTGGCTGCTGTCCCTGGGCGAGGCGGCGGGCGGCGGTCTCCTGGAGGGCGTGCAGGCGATCGGCGTGAGCGCGCAGCAGAACGCGGTGATCCCCCTGGACGCGCAGGGCAACACGGTCCGCCCGGCGATGACGGGCGGCGACAAGCGCGCGCAGGTCGCGGCGGCCGACCTGGTGGACGCGCTGGGCGGGCGCGGCGCGTGGGCGCAGGCGGTGGGCGCGGTCCCGCAGTCCGCGCATCCGGTGACGAAGCTGCGCTGGCTCGCGAAGAGCGACCCGGAGGCCGCCGCGCGCACCGCCGTCCTGCTCCAGGCGCACGACTGGCTGGTGTGGCAGCTCCTGGGCCGCCCGGCCCGCCGTACGACGGACCGGGGCGGTGCCTCGGGTACGGGCTACTGGTCGGCGGCGTCCGGCGGTTACCGCCCCGATCTGGTGGAGCTGGCGCTCGGCCATCAGGTGATGCTTCCGGACGTCATCGGGCCGTCGGAGGCGGCGGGTACGACGCCGGAGGGGCTGTTGATCTCGGCGGGGACCGGCGAGACGATGGCCGCGGCCTTCGGTCTGGGCCTGGGGCTCGGGGACGCGGTGGTGTCGCTGGGCGCCTCGGGCTCGGTGATGGCGGTGCACCGGGAGGCGCTGGTCGACAGCTCGGGGATGATCACGTCGCTCGCGGACGCGACCGGCATGCACCTGCCGGTCGTCACGACCCTGAACGCCGTACGCACCCTGCGCGGGACCGCCGAACTGCTCGGGGTGAAGGATCTGGAGACGCTCTCGGAGCTGGCGACGCAGTCGACGCCGGGGTCGCACGGGCTGGTGATGCTGCCGTACCTGGAGGGTGAGCGGACGCCGAATCTGCCGCACACGGCGGGGACGATCACGGGGCTGCGCCGGGAGTCGATGAAGCCTGAGCACCTGGCGCGGGCCGCGTTCGAGGGGATGCTGTGCGGGCTCGCGGACGCGCTGGACGTGCTGCGCGGGCGCGGGGTCGAGGTGCGGCGGATCTTCCTGCTCGGCGCGGCGGCCGAGCTGCCGGCGGTGCAAGCGGCGGCTCCTTCGCTGTTCGGGGCCCAGGTGGTCGTACCGCAGCCGGCGGACTACGCGGCGATCGGGGCGGCTCGGCAGGCGGCGTGGGCGCTGGGGGTGTCGCAGGGGACGCTGGACCCGCGGACGCCTCCGGCCTGGCAGGGAGCGGCGGCGCAGGTGCTCGACCCGGGCGAGGATCTCGCGGTGGGCCAGGCCGTGCGCCAGCAGTTCGTGTCGGTGCGGGAGCAGATCCATCCCGGGGCCCTGCACTGACGCTCCGCTGAGGCGGGGCACGCCTTCAAAGCGCGTTCCCATAAGTTCCAACGCGCCGGAAGACGTCCGAGTTCCCGGTTGCGCTGTCAGCTCAAGAAGGCCACCTGATGGGTTAATCGGTTGAGGTAACGCGGGTGGAGTGTCCGACGATAGGGGCCAGGGGCAACCAAGAGGCCCCTTCCGTCGGACCCCATCCACCCTCTGCCGAGAGACGTAGCGTGCTCATACGACTTCTGCGGACCTATCTCAGGCCCTACCGAAAACCCATCGGTCTGCTGGTGCTGCTGCAACTGCTCCAGACCTGCGCGACCCTCTACCTGCCCACGCTGAACGCCGACATCATCGACCACGGTGTCGTCAACGGCGACACCGGTTACATCCTGTCCTACGGCGCCCTGATGGTCGGCATCTCGCTGGCGCAGGTCGTGACGAACATCGGTGCCGTGTACTACGGCGCGCGGACGGCGTCGGCGCTGGGGCGGGACCTGCGCGCGGCGGTGTTCGACCGGGTGCAGTCGTTCTCCTCGCGCGAGGTGGGCCAGTTCGGGGCGCCGTCGCTGATCACCCGGACGACGAACGACGTGCAGCAGGTCCAGATGCTGGTGCTGATGACGTTCACCCTGATGGTGTCCGCGCCGATCATGTGTGTCGGCGGGATCGTGCTGGCGCTCGGTCTGGACGTACCGCTGTCGGCGGTCCTGGTGGCCGTGGTCCCGCTGCTGGGCGTCTGTGTGACGCTGATCGTGCTGAAGCTGCGGCCGTTGTTCCGGTCGATGCAGGTGCGGCTGGACACGGTCAACCGGGTGCTGCGGGAGCAGATCTCCGGCAACCGGGTGATCCGCGCGTTCGTGCGGGACGGGTACGAGGAGGAGCGGTTCCGTGAGGCCAACACGGATCTGACGGACGTGTCCGTCAAGGCGGGGAACCTGCTGGCGCTGATGTTCCCGATCGTCATGACGGTGGTGAACCTGTCGTCGATCGCGGTGGTCTGGTTCGGGGCCCATCGGATCGACGGCGGGCAGATGCAGATCGGTGATCTGACGGCGTTCCTCGCGTATCTGATGCAGATCGTGATGGCCGTGATGATGGCCACGTTCATGTTCATGATGATCCCGCGCGCGGAGGTGTGCGCGGAGCGGATCCAGGAGGTGCTTCAGACGTCGTCGAGCGTGGTTCCGCCGCTCGCGCCCGTACGGGAGCTGCGGCGGCACGGGCATCTGGAGCTGCGGGGGGCGGGTTTCCGCTATCCGGGCGCGGAGGAGCCGGTGCTGAAGGCGGTGGACCTGGTGGCGCTGCCGGGCGAGACGACGGCCGTGATCGGCTCGACGGGCAGCGGCAAGTCCACGCTCCTGGGCCTGGTGCCCCGGCTGTTCGACGTGACGGACGGCGAGGTCCTGGTGGACGGCGTGCCGGTCGCCGAGATCGAGCCGGAACTGCTGGCGAAGGCGGTGAGCCTGGTCCCGCAGAAGCCGTACCTGTTCGCCGGGACGGTCGCGACGAACCTGCGCTACGGCAATCCGGACGCGACGGACGAGGAACTGTGGCACGCGCTGGAGGTGGCGCAGGCCAAGGAGTTCGTGGAGCGGCTCGAAGGCGGGCTGAACGCGCCGATCGCGCAGGGCGGGACGAACGTGTCGGGCGGCCAGCGGCAGCGGCTGTCCATCGCGCGCACGCTGGTGCAGCGGCCGGAGATCTACCTGTTCGACGACTCGTTCTCGGCGCTCGACTACGCGACGGACGCCGCGCTGCGGGCGGCGCTCGCGCGTGAGACGGCTGAGGCGACGGTGGTGATCGTCGCGCAGCGCGTGGCGACCATCCGGGACGCGGACCGGATCGTCGTCCTGGACGAGGGCCGGGTCGTCGGGACGGGCACCCATCACGAGCTGATGGCGGAGAACGAGACCTACCGGGAGATCGTGCTCTCCCAGCTCACGGAAGCGGAGGCTGCCTGATGGCCGGGCCTGCGGCACGCATGATGGCCGGTGCGGGACCCGACAGCCGGTCGCTGGACTTCAAGGTGTCCGGCAAGCGGCTGATCGGGTACTTCAAGCCGGAGCGCCTCACGGTCTACGCGCTGCTGGTGTGCGTCGTGATCAGCGTGGGGCTGAACGTCGTCGGCCCGAAGATCCTCGGGAAGGCGACCGACCTGGTGTTCGCGGGGATCATCGGGCGGCAGATGCCGGCCGGTGAGTCCAAGGAACAGGTCCTCCAGGGGATGCGCGACAACGGGCAGTCGTCCGTCGCGGACATGCTCAGGTCGACGGACTTCACGCCCGGCAAGGGCATCGACTTCGGGTCCGTGGGCGAGGTCCTCGGGATCGCCGTCGGCGTGTTCGTGGTCGCCGGTCTGCTGATGGCGGTCGCGACGCGGCTCGTCAACCGGGCCGTGAACCGGACGGTGTTCCGGATGCGGGAGGACGTGCAGACGAAGCTGTCGCGCCTGCCCCTGTCGTACTTCGACAAACGGCAGCGCGGTGAGGTGCTGTCGCGGGCGACCAACGACATCGACAACATCGGGCAGACGCTCCAGCAGTCCATGGGGCAGCTCATCAACTCGGTGCTGACCATCATCGGGGTGCTCGCGATGATGTTCTGGGTGTCGTGGCTGCTGGCGCTGGTCGCGCTGGTGACGGTGCCGCTGTCGGCGGTGGTCGCGACGCGCGTCGGGAAGCGCTCGCAGCCGCACTTCGTGCAGCAGTGGCGGACGACCGGCCAGCTGAACGCGCACATCGAGGAGATGTACACCGGGCACACCCTGGTGAAGGTGTTCGGGCGGCAGCGGGAGTCGGCGCAGCAGTTCGCCGAGCAGAACGACGCGCTGTACGAGGCGGGCTTCAAGGCGCAGTTCAACAGCGGGATCATGCAGCCGCTGATGATGTTCGTGTCCAACATCAACTACGTGCTGGTGGCGGTCGTCGGCGGGCTGCGGGTGGCGTCCGGGTCGCTGTCCATCGGGGACGTGCAGGCGTTCATCCAGTACTCGCGCCAGTTCTCGATGCCGCTCACGCAGGTCGCGTCGATGGCGAACCTGGTGCAGTCCGGGGTGGCGTCGGCCGAGCGGATCTTCGAACTCCTCGACGCCGAGGAGCAGGAGGCGGACGCGGCGGACTCCGAGCGGCCGGCCGAGCTGCGCGGGCGGGTCGCGCTGGAGGGGGTCTCCTTCCGGTACGACGCCGACAAGCCGCTCATCGAGGACCTGTCCCTGGTCGTGGAACCCGGCCACACGGTCGCCATCGTCGGCCCGACCGGCGCAGGCAAGACGACCCTGGTCAACCTCCTGATGCGGTTCTACGACGTCTCCGGCGGGCGCATCACCCTCGACGGCGTCGACATCGCCCGCATGTCCCGCGACGACCTGCGCGCGGGCATCGGGATGGTCCTCCAGGACACGTGGCTGTTCGGCGGGACGATCGCGGAGAACATCGCGTACGGCGCCTCCCGGGACGTCACGCGCGGGGAGATCGAGGAGGCGGCGCGCGCGGCGCACGCGGACCGGTTCGTGCGGACGCTGCCCGACGGGTACGACACCGTCATCGACGACGAGGGCAGCGGGGTCAGCGCCGGTGAGAAGCAGCTCATCACCATCGCGCGGGCGTTCCTGTCCGACCCGGTGATCCTGGTCCTCGACGAGGCGACGTCCTCGGTGGACACCCGTACGGAGGTGCTGATCCAGAAGGCGATGGCCAAACTGGCGCACGGGCGGACGTCGTTCGTCATCGCGCACCGGCTGTCGACGATCCGGGACGCGGACACGATCCTCGTCATGGAGAGCGGGTCGATCGTCGAACAGGGCTCGCACAGCGAGCTGCTGGCGTCGGGCGGGGCGTATGCGCGGCTGTACAAGGCGCAGTTCGCGGAGGCGGTCGCGGAGGTCGACTGATCCGTACGGGGGTTGGGGGTGCCGCCTTGGGGGTACGGCACCCCGCCTCAGTCCAGGTAGCCCCTCAGCTGGTCCGCGAACGCGTGGTCCCGGAGCTTGTTGAGGGTCTTGGACTCGATCTGCCGTATCCGCTCGCGCGTGACGCCGAAGATCCGGCCGATCTCCTCCAGGGTGCGCGGGCGGCCGTCGGCGAGGCCGTAGCGGAGCTGGACGACCTTGCGTTCGCGCTCCCCCAGCGTCGACAGCACGGCTTCCAGGTGCTCGCGCAGCAGCAGGAACGCGGCGGACTCCACGGGGCTCGCCGCGTCGCCGTCCTCGATGAGGTCGCCCAGGGCCACGTCGTCCTCCTCGCCCACGGGTGCGTGGAGGGAGACGGGCTCCTGGGCGAGTCGCAGGACCTCGCCGACGCGTTCGGGGGCGAGGTCGAGCTGGGCGGCCACCTCCTCCGCCGTCGGCTCGTAGCCGCGCTCCTGGAGCATGCGGCGCTGGACGCGCACGACGCGGTTGATGAGTTCGACGACGTGGACGGGGACGCGGATGGTGCGGGCCTGGTCGGCGAGGGCCCGGGACATGGCCTGGCGGATCCACCAGGTGGCGTACGTGGAGAACTTGTAGCCGCGCGCGTAGTCGAACTTCTCGACGGCCCGGATGAGGCCGAGGTTGCCCTCCTGGACGAGGTCGAGCATGGTGAGGCCGCGGCCGACGTACCGCTTGGCGACGGAGACGACGAGCCGCAGGTTCGCCTCGATGAGGCGCCGTTTCGCCATCCGGCCCATGACGACGAGCCGGTCCAGGTCCAGGGCCAACTGGCTGTCCAGGTCAGGGGTGTTGAGGAGTTTCTCCTCGGCGAACAGCCCGGCCTCCACGCGCCGGGCGAGCTCGACCTCCTCGGCGGCGGTCAGCAGCGGGATGCGGCCGATCTCGCGCAGGTACTGCCGGAACAGGTCGGAGGAGGGCCCGCCGGTGTCGGCGGGGCGGATCCGCTCGGGGGGTTCGTCGATCCCCTCCGGCGGCGGCCCCGCCTCGGGATGGCGCGCGGCGACGCCCTGCGCGGGCACCGCGGCCAGCGCGTCGGCCTCGGCGTCGGACTCCGCTTCGGTACTGACGTCGGTCTGGGTGAGCGTCTGGGTCTGCACGGGGGCGACCTCCAGGGTGATCGCTGCCAGGGGGACGGCAGCGGTACTTCGGGGGCGGAGTGGACGGCCTCGCCGCTGTCCGTCCCGTACGCGATGAGCGTCGGCGTGAGTGGGGGCTCCGTGGGGGACGGATCGGCCGCGCTCCGAGTACTCAGGCACCGCCACCCAGTGTGGGGTACGACACATCACCGCCACGAGGGGCGTGCGGTGACTTTTTGAGTCCGGGACGTGACCGGCCGGTGACCCGCCCGTGCCGACCTGGAAGAATCGCCCGGTGCCCGCACTCCTGTACGAAACCCACCTCACCGTCGACCGCCCCGACCTGGAGCGCCTGCGCGCGTGGGCGGGTGCCGCGGGCCTGAAACTGACGGTGATCGAACTCGCGCGGGGGCGGACGCCGTTGCAGCCGATGCTGACGCTGCGGGGTGACACGTACGCCGCGCAGCGTGCCCGTGCGCGGGAGGTGGCGGGCACGTTGCGGGCGGCGGGGTTCGTGCCGGTCCGGGTGAAGGTCGAGACGGTGCCGTGGGCTCCCGAGGTGCCGAACGGGCCCTGCGGGGACGGGCGTTACTTCGAGCACCATGTGAAGCTGCGGCTCGCCGAGGGGACCGGCCTCGGTGAACTCGCCGCGCTGGTCGTGCCGTTCGGGGCGCACCTGTCGCGCAACGTGCGGCGGGAGGGCGAGCGGTTCGTGACGCAGCGCTGCCGGGGCACCGACGCGGACGGCGCCCGACTCGCCCTGGGAAAACTGCTGGACGCGCTCGCCGGTCGTGATGTGTTGTCCGTGGAGCGGGAGTTCGTGCTGTACGACAGCGACGAGTCCTTGGACGAGGGGTGGTTGGCATGACGCCGGACGGGGACTCGCGGTACGTCGATCTGCCGCCCACGCTGCGGACCGTCCCCGGGGAGGGCGTCGCGCAGAAGCTGGTCTTCGACCCGTCGATGAAGCAGTTCCGGGACGCCTACCGCGCCGCCGACCCCGCCTTCGCCGACCCGGCGCGCACGGACGCGTGGCGGGCGGCGCGGCGGCGGGCGCTGGAGACGGTGCTGCGGGTGATCGGCGACTCGGAGTGGGCGGACTCGCTCGTCCTGCGCGGCAGCATGCTGATGGCGGCCTGGTTCGGCGAGGCGGCGCGTGAGCCGGGTGACCTCGATTTCGTCGTCGTACCGCACTCCTGGGGCCTCGACGACCCCCGGACGGCCGGGATGCTCGACGGCATCGCGAGAGCCGCCGAGGAGGCCGCACAGGGCTTCGACGCGGCGGGGGCGGTTGCGGAGGACATCTGGACGTACGAGCGGGTGCCGGGGCGGCGGCTGGTCCTGCCGTGGACGGCGCCGGGGCTGCCGGGCGGGCACGTCCAGCTCGACTTCGTGTTCGGGGAGCGGCTGCCGCAGGAGCCCGTGCCGGTCGAACTCCCGGGCGGGGCCGTCCTGTTGGGGGCGACCCCGGAACTGTCGCTGGCGTGGAAGCTGCTGTGGCTGACCCTCGACATGTACTCCCAGGGCAAGGACCTGTACGACGCGGTCCTGCTCGCCGAACGGCACCCGCTGCCCTACGCGTTGCTGCACGCGGTGTTCGAGGCGGGCGGCGAGTGGCCGGCCCACCCCCGGCACGACGTGCGCCACGAGGACGTCGCGAAGGCCCTGCGGTACGTCGAATGGGGCCACTTCGTCGCCGAGTTCCCGCAGTTCGCCGACGCCGAGGGCGAGTTCGTCCGGCGGCTGCTGCGGGCGGTGGCGCCGACGTTCGCCTCAGAGGGCGGCGACTCCCTGCGCCTGTAGCGCCCGGTCGTACTCCTGGAGGACCCACAACTCGTTCTGCACGGCGGCCAGTTGGGCCGGGTCGCCGGCGGTGGCGAGGCGGGTCAGCTGGGACTGGATGTCGCGGATGCGGCGCTCGACGGCGCGGCGGCGGACGGTGACGAGCTGGGCGCCCGCGTACACGTCGTCGACGGTGCGGCGCATGATCGCCTCGACGGCGAGTTCCGTGACCATCGCGCGGACCGTGTCGTCGGGGGCGACCTCGCGCACACACATCAGGTAGTCCTGCGCGTCCTCGATGCCGTACTCGGCGCCGCCCGCGTCGAGGATGGCCTGCCGGACGGCGGCGTAGGGGACGCAGGTGAACTCGTCCACGCCGTACGCGTCGAAGGCCGGGGCGACCAACTCGGGGCGCTGGAGGGCGAGTTTGATGAGTTCGCGCTCGGTGGCGTAGACGGGGTTGCGCAGTTGGAGGGCGGGGCCCTTCACGGCGGGGCGGGGGGTCTCCTCGTACGACTGCGGGCGGCGGCCCGCGGGTGCGGGGGCCTCGCCCTTGCCCTTGGCCCAGCGGGCGAGCTGGGCGACCCGCTTGACGACGAACTGGGTGTCGAGGATGCCGAGGAGGCCGGCGAGCTGGACGGCGACCTCGTGCTGGGCGCCGCTGTTCTTGATGCGGGCGACGACGGGGGCGGCCTCGTCGAGCGCGGCGGCGCGGCCGCCCGGCGTGTCGAGGTCGTAGCGGGCGACGATCTGGCGCAGCGCGAACTCGAAGAGCGGCGTGCGGGGTTCGACGAGGTCGGCGACCGCCGCGTCGCCCTTGGCGAGGCGCAGCTCGCAGGGGTCCATGCCGTCGGGGGCGATCGCGATGTACGTCTCGGCGGCGAACTTCTGGTCGTCCTCGAAGGCGCGCAGGGCGGCCTTCTGGCCCGCCGCGTCGCCGTCGAAGGTGAAGATGACGCGCGCGCTGCCGTTGTCCATCAGGAGGCGGCGCAGGATCTTGATGTGCTCGCCGCCGAAGGCCGTGCCGCAGGTCGCGATCGCGGTCGGGACGCCCGCGAGGTGGCAGGCCATGACGTCCGTGTAGCCCTCGACGACGACCGCGCGGCTGGACTTGGCGATCGACTGCTTGGCGAGGTCGATGCCGTACAGGACCTGGGACTTCTTGTAGATCGGGGTGTCCGGCGTGTTCAGGTACTTGGGGCCGGTGTCCGCCTCGTACAGCTTGCGGGCGCCGAAGCCGACGACGTCGCCGCCGATGTCGCGGATGGGCCACATCAGGCGGCCCCGGAAGCGGTCGATGGGGCCCCGGCGGCCCTCCTGGGAGAGGCCGGAGAGGGTGAGTTCGCGGTCGCTGAAGCCCTTGCCGCGCAGGAAGCGGGTGAGGTGGTCCCAGCCCTGGGGGCTGTAGCCGACGCCGAAGTGTACGGCGGCGGCCTGGTCGAAGCCGCGCTCGGCGAGGAACATCCGGCCGGTGTCGGCCTCGGGGCTGGTGGCGAGCTGTTCGGCGTACCACTCGGCGGCGATCTTGTGGGCCTCGACCAGGCGGATGCGCTCGCCGCGCTGGTGGGTGGGGTTGTAGCCGCCCTCCTCGTACCTGAGGGTGATGCCCGCGCGCGCGGCGAGGCGCTCCACCGACTCGGAGAAGGTGAGGTGGTCGACCTTCATCACGAACGTGATGGTGTCGCCGCCCTCCTGGCAGCCGAAGCAGTGGAAGAGGCCCTTGCTGGGGCTGACCTGGAACGACGGGGACTTCTCGTCGTGGAAGGGGCACAGGCCCTTGAGGTTGCCGCCGCCCGCGCTGCGCAGTTGCAGGTACTCGGAGACCACGGCGTCGATCGGGACCGCGTCCCGTACCGCCTTCACGTCCTCGTCGTTGATCCGTCCTGCCACGCGGGAATTCTACGGGGGCCGACCGACACTCCTGTGCCGAGGCGGCCCCCGTACGGGCTCAGGCGACCAGGGAGTCCAGTGGTGTGGCGGGGTTCGCGAGAGCGTCCGGGTCGACCGGGGCGCCGTTCTGGATGAGCCGCTGGATGTGCTCTGTGACATCCCACACGTTCACGTTCATCCCGGCGAGGACCCGGCCCTCGCTCAGCCAGAACGCGATGAACTCCCGTTTCCCGGCGTCTCCCCGGATGACGACCTGGTCGTACGACCCCGGCGGCGCCCAGCCGCTGTACTCCATGCCCAGGTCGTACTGGTCGGAGAAGAAGTACGGCACCCGGTCGTAGGTGACGTCCTTACCGAGCATCGCGCGCGCGGCCGCCGGGCCGCCGTTGAGGGCGTTGGCCCAGTGCTCCACGCGCAGGCGCGCGTCGGCGAACGGGAACGCGGCGACGTCACCGGCGGCGTAGATGTCCGGGTCGGAGGTGCGCAGGCTCGCGTCGACCTCGATGCCGCCGCCGTGCGCGCGGTCGGCGAGGGTGAGGCCGGCCGCTTCGGCGAGGCCGGTGCGCGGGGCCGCGCCGATCGCCGCGAGGACGTCGTGCGCCGGGTGCTCCTCGCCGTCGTCGGTGCGCACCGCGAGGACCATGCCGTCCTGGCCGGTGATCTCGGTGAGGCGGGCGCCGAAGTGGAAGCGGACGCCGTGCTCGGCGTGCAGGTCGGCGAAGAGCTGGCCCAGCTCGGGGCCCAGGACGCCGTGCAGGGGTGTCGGCTCGGGTTCGACGACGGTGACCTCGGCGCCGTACGTACGGGCCGCCGCGGCGACCTCCAGGCCGATCCAGCCGGCGCCCGCGATCACCAGGTGGCCGTTGTCGCGGCCGAGGGCGGCGAGGACGCCCCTGAGGCGCTCGGCGTGGGCCAGGCGGCGCAGGTGGTGGACGCCCGCGAGGCCGGTGCCGGGGACGTCCAGGCGGCGCGGTTCGGCGCCGGTCGCGAGGAGGAGCTTGTCGTACGCGATCAGGGTGCCGTCGCCGAGGCGGACGGTCTTCTTGGCGCGGTCGATCGCGGTGACCGTCTGGCCGAGGTGCAGCTCGATGTCGTTCTGCGCGTACCAGGCGGGTTCGTGGACGAAGACGCTGTCGCGGTCGTCCTTGCCGAGGAGGTAGCCCTTGGAGAGCGGGGGGCGCTCGTAGGGGTGGTCGCGCTCGTCGCCGATCAGTATCACGCGCCCGGTGAAGCCCTCCGCACGGAGCGTCTCGGCCGCCTTGGCACCGGCCAGGCCACCTCCGACGATGACGAACGTCTGATCCGCGTCGACCACTTGATGCCTCCTCGTAAGGGTGTCGCCACATGCGAGCGTCCCGCACGCAACGTTCGGGGGGAAGGGGTAGTACCCCGGCGGGGCGATCTCAGGGGCGGCCCGTCAGCCGTGCGTGCAGGGCCCTCGCGGACGCGTCGGTGAGGGACGCGATCTGGTCCACGATCACCCGTTCGCGGGCGTGGTCGTCGTCGGCCTTGACGAACAGCGCGTGGAACTGCGGGTCCAGTCCGTACGGCGCCCGCGCGGTGAGCGCCTGCGCGAGTTCCGTGATGACGATCCGCTGGTCGGCGCGCAGGCGCTCCTGTTCGGCGCGCTGCATGACGTACCGGTCGGCGACCGCCTTGAGGACGGCGCACTCCAGGCGGGTCCCGCGCGGGACGACGAGTTCGGCGGCGTAGCGCGTGAGGCGGCCGCTGCCGTACCTCGCGCGGGTGGCGCCCTCGGCGGCCAGGCAGAAGCGGCCGATCAGCTGGCTCGTGGCGTCCTTCAGGCGGGCCTGGGCGACCGCCGAGCCGTCGTAGCCGTGCGGCCACCACTCCTCGGCCAGGAGGCGGTCCAGGGCCTCGGCGAGTTCGGCCGGATCCGTGTCCCCGGGGACGTAGCGGCCGATGGCGACGCGGAAGATCTCCTCGCGGTCCGCGCGCGCGGACAGGCAGGCCGGGTCGATGTGGCCCGCGTGCAGGCCGTCCTCCACGTCGTGCACCGAGTACGCCACGTCGTCCGACCAGTCCATGACCTGGGCCTCGAAGCACGCGCGCGTGCCGGGCGACTCCTTGCGGATCCAGTCGAAGACCGGGCGGTCGTCGTCGTACACGCCGAACTTGGGGGACTTCGGGTCCGTGGGGTGCTCGCCTCTGGGCCAGGGGTACTTCGTCGCCGCGTCCAGCGTGGCGCGGGTCAGGTTCAGGCCGACCGAGCCGTCCTCGGTGAAGCGCTTCGGCTCGATGCGGGTGAGCAGGCGCAGGGACTGGGCGTTGCCCTCGAAGCCGCCGCAGTCCTTCGCGAAGTCGTTCAGCGCCTGTTCGCCGTTGTGGCCGAAGGGCGGGTGGCCGAGGTCGTGCGCCAGGCAGGCCGCCTCGACGAGGTCGGGGTCGCAGCCGAGGGCCGCGCCGAGCTCCCGGCCGACCTGGGCGCACTCCAGGGAGTGCGTGAGGCGGGTGCGGGGGCTGGCGTCCCACACCGGGCCCTGGGTGCCGGGGGTGACGACCTGGGTCTTGCCCGCGAGTCTGCGCAGGGCCGAGGAGTGCAGGAGGCGGGCGCGGTCGCGCTGGAAGGCGGTGCGGCCGGGGCGCTTGTCGGGTTCGGGAGCCCAGCGGTCGGCGGCGGACGGGGGGTAGGCGGGGGTGGTCGCGGCGGGGGCCGCGGGGGCGTGGCCGGTGGTGGGGGCTGTGCTCGGGTCGGTGCCTTCCATGGTTCGACAGTACGGGCAGGCACTGACAATTCGCTCGCACCCCTCGGGTCAGGCCGCGTTGCTGCTGCCGTTCGCCGTCGCGGTCTCGTCGTAGCGGGCCAGGACGAGCCGTGCCATCGCCTCGTGCGCGCCCAGGGGGGCCGAGACGAGCCAGGGCGCCGCCTGGGCGCACTCCGTGGCGAAGCGGCCGGGGGCGGTGAAGTACGAGGCGACGGCCACGCGCGCGTAGCCCCGCGCCCGCAGGCCGGCGATCGCCCTCGGGACGGCCGGTTCGGCGGTCGAGGCGTACGCGGGCACGACCGGGACGCCGAGGCGGGCCGACAGGAGGTGGGCGGTGCGCTCGGTGTCGGCCGCGTTGTCGGGGTCCCGGGAGCCCGCCGCCGCGAGGACGATCGCGGTCTCGCGGTGGCCGGCGTCCCCGTCCCCCGGCCAGCCGGCCTCGTCCAGGCGGGCCACCAGGGTATCCACCAGGAGGGGGTGCGGGCCCAGGGCGCCCGCCACGCGCGCGTGCGGGTGGGTCGGTGCCGCCAGCTCCGGGATGTCGCGCTTGATGTGGTAGCCCCGGCCCAGCAGGAGGGGGACCAGGACGACGTCCCGCGTGTCCACGCGCGCGAGCGTGTCGGTGAGCAGCGGTTCGTTCAGCTCGATGTGGCCCAGGTGGACGTCCAGTCCGGGGCGCTGCGCGCGGACGCGGTCCAGGAGGGTGCCGACGGTACGCAACGCGCGCGGGTCGCGGCTGCCGTGGGCGACGACCACCAGGGCGGGCTGGGCGGGGCGCCGGCGGAGGCGGCTGAGCTGGCTGGACATGGGGCGATCCTCGCGCGGGGGCGTTGCGGGGCGGTTGCGTGACCGTCACGGGTGTTTTCCGGGGGTTCACGGCGGGGGTGGGGGTGGTGTGAGGGGCGCGCGGCGGGCGGGGCGGGGTTCGGGGGTGGGTCGGGGTGCGGGGGCGGGCCGGGGTCCGGGGGCGGGCCGGGGTCCGGGGGTGGGACGGGGTGCCGGGGCTGGGCGGGTCCGGGGAGCGTCGAAAAGGGCGGGGCGTGATCGACATGGGCGGGTGGCTGAACCAATGTGCCACTCAGCCCGTCTTGCCTGGTGACAGGTGCCTGGGGAGGTGCCGGGGAGGGGTGTCCATGCGGAGGGTGTCGCTGCGTCGACCACGGCTTCCGCGTACGCGCGCCGGTCAGCGCCGACTCGTACAGACCGTGGTCGCGGTGTGCGTGCTGGCGCTGCTGCCGTCGACGTGGCTGTTCGTGTCGACGTCCGGCCGGTACGGCACGACGGCGGACGCCCCGCGCCGGGACGTCGCCGTGGTCTTCGGCGCGGGCCTGTGGAACGGCGAGCCGTCGCCGTACCTGCGCGGCAGGCTGAACGCGGCGGCGGACCTGTACCGCGCGGGCCGCGTCAAGGTCGTCCTGGTGACCGGCGACAACAGCCGCGAGGACTACGACGAGCCGGACGCGATGCGCGCGTACCTGACGCGCCACGGTGTCCCCGACGACCACGTGGTGAGCGACTACGCGGGTTTCGACACGTGGGACTCCTGCGTGCGCGCCAAGAAGATCTTCGGCGTCGACAGCGCGGTCCTGATCAGCCAGGGCTTCCACATCCGCCGCGCCGTCGCTCTGTGCGAGGCGGCGGGCATCGAGTCGTACGGCGTCGGCGTCGCCGAGAAGCACGACGCGACGTGGCTGTACGGCGGTGCCCGCGAGGTGTTCGCGGCCGGCAAGGCGGCGCTGGACGCGGTGTTCACGCCGGATCCCCGGTTCCTGGGACCGCGGGAACCGGGGATCACGCGGGCGCTCGCTAGCGCCCGGTGAAGCGCGGCGGGCGTTTCTCCAGGAACGCCGACATGCCCTCGGCCCGGTCGTGGGTCGCGAACAGGCCGTGGAACGCCCGGCGTTCGTAGCGGACGCCGTCGCGCAGGCCGGTCTCCAGCGCCCGGTCGACGCAGTCGCGCGCGGTGCGCACGGCGAGGCGGCCGTACGAGGCGACGGTGGCGGCGGCCTCCAGTGCCTCCGGGAGCACGCGGTCGTCGGACACCACCCGGGAGACCAGTCCGGCGCACTCCGCCTCGCGGGCGTCCATCGTGCGGCCGGTGAGGACCAGGTCCATCGCCTTGGCGCGGCCGACGAGCCGGGTGAGCCGCTGGGTGCCGCCGATGCCGGGGACGACGCCGAGCCTGATCTCGGGCTGGCCGAACCGCGCCGACTCCCCCGCGATGACCAGGTCGCACATCATGGCGAGTTCGCAACCCCCGCCCAGGGCTACGCCGTTGACGGCGGCGATCTTCGGGACGCGGAGGTCGGCGAACTCCTCCCACGCCCCGAAGTAGTCCTCCGCCAGCATGTCGGCGGCGCTCTTGCCGGCCATCTCCCTGATGTCGGCGCCCGCCGCGAAGGCCCGCTCGGAGCCGGTGAGGACGACGCAGCCGACCTCCTCATCGGACTCCAACGGGCGGACGGTGTCGAGGAGTTCGGCGAGCAGCTCGGAGCTGAGCGCGTTGAGGACGTGCGGCCGGTGCAGGCGGACGAGCACGACACCCTCGTACCGCTCGGTCTTGATGTGACGCATCGTCACCATCCTTTCTACGAGTCCCAGATCGCGCCGTAGGCGGGTATGCCGCGCTGTTCGAGGCCGTGGACGACCTGCCAGGTGAGTTTCTTGTTGGAGATGCAGATGACCGCCTCGGCCCCGAAGTCGCGGTAGGCGGCGTACGCGAGGGCGACCATGTCGGGTTTGCCGTGGCGGGAGGTGTCCCAGACGACCGCGTCGGGCTGGACGGCGAGGATCTCGTCGACGAGGGCGTCGCCGTAGGTGACGCGGGGGTCGCGGGTGGCCCAGACGAGGCGGGAGGGGACCTCGGCGGCGAGGAGGTGGGGCAGGCAGGGGCCGATGCCGCTGCCGGTGGCGACGTACACCACCTTGCTGAAGAGGACTTCGATGTTGGCGACGCCCGCAGTGGTAATTCCCTTGACCCACACCTTCGTCGGACGGTCGTCGATGAACTTCCCGGTCCAGTC
Source organism: Streptomyces sp. 4F14 (assembly GCF_048159485.1). Classification (NCBI taxonomy): domain Bacteria; kingdom Bacillati; phylum Actinomycetota; class Actinomycetes; order Kitasatosporales; family Streptomycetaceae; genus Streptomyces; species Streptomyces sp. 4F14. The sequence goes on along the minus strand of NZ_JBLRVY010000017.1, from coordinate 18,648 downwards.
GCCCGCCCGCGAGATGGTCAGGCGGAAGCCCGGACTGCCCGGTGAGGGGACGTTCGCGAAGGAGTGCCACTCCGTGAGCGGGCTGCGGCTGACGGCCGTGGACGAACCGGCGAAGGGGGTCTCGCCGTAGTCGAAGCGGGCCAGCACCACGTGTTTGGAAGGCCGTTCGACCCGTACGTCGACCTTGCGCAGCCGCAGCCAGGGCAGCGCGACGCTGAACGTGGCGAGGGCGAGGACCGCCGGTTCGACGGGTCCGGTCGCCGTGAGGAGGGTGTGCGTCCAGAAGAGGGCGAGGGCGCCCCAGCCGCCGAAGCGGTGGATCTTCTCGAAGTGGTCGTGGTGCCGGGACCTGAAGGGCGGCAGCGCGGTCGCGACGATGACCAGGAGCAGGGTGAGCAGCACCCAACTCACGGTCAGGACCGCTGTGTTGTCGGTGGTGAACGTCAACGCGGCGAACCACGCCGTGCCCGCGAGCGCGCCGCCCACGTGCAGTCCGCCGAAGTGGTAGACCTTGCCCAGCGTCCAGCGGGCCCGCAGCGGCCAACTGACCGGGGCGGAAGTCGCCGTCCGGAAGAGGAAGTTGATGACGTACTGCTGGCGGATGAGGATCGCCAGCGTGAGGTTGGCGAGGACGGCGTGTGCCATGCCCTGCTCGGTGACCGGCCAACTCGCGTACAGGCAGACCGCGTTCACCAGGAAGACCGTTGCCGCGAGCCGGTTGTAGTGCATCAGCCGGGGGTGCTTCAGGAGGCGGCGCGGCAGGGAGGTGCGGGGCGGGAGGGGGGTGCTGGTGCGGCTCAGTTCCGTCGTCATCGGGCCACCGCCGGGCGGTCCAGGGCGAGTTGGAGGAGCGCCGGTTTGTCGATCTTGCCCCGGTCGGTCTCCGGTAACGATGTCAGGGGCATGACAGTCTCGGGTACGCAGTAGTACGGCAGCGCGTCGGCGACCGCGCGGCGGGCCGTGCCGGGGTCGACGTCCGCCGGGCAGACGAAGGAGACCAGCGAGCGGTCGTCGCGCTTGAGCGTGACCGCGCGCACCACGCCCGGCACCTGCTCCAGCACCGAGGAGACGGAGTCGAGTTCGACGCGGAAGCCGCGCACCTTCACCTGGTCGTCGGTGCGGCCGAGGTGTTCGAGGCGGCCGTCCGGGGTCCAGCGGCCGAGGTCGCGGGTGCGGAACATGCGCCGGCCGCCGCCGAGGAACGGGTCGGGGGCGTAACGCTCGCTGTTCAAGCGGTTGTTGGGGTCGTCGGTGAGGTAGCCCGCCGAGACGCAGTCGCCGCCGGCCCACATCTCGCCGACCTCGCCGATGGGCAGGGGGCGGCGCTCCGCGTCCAGGACGTACACCGTGTTGTTGGGGGTGGGGCGGCCGATCGTCAGGAGCGGGTTCCTCGGGTCGTGCCGGGACATGGTGTTGACGATCGTCGTCTCGGTCGGGCCGCAGCAGTTGAAGAACGCGGACCGGCTCGCCCAGGCGTCGGCGAGCGGGCGGGGGCAGGGTTCTCCGGCGACCGCGACCGCGCGCACCCTCGGGCAGTCGGCCGGGTCGATGCCGGACAGGACCGTCGGGGTGGCGATCAGGACGGTCGCCGTGCGGGCGGTGGCGGCGATGTCGCGGTCGCGGATCACCAGGGTGGCGCCGTGCGCGAGGCAGCCGAGGATCTCCCAGGCCGCCATGTCGAAGGCGATGTTGAGGAGTTGGGCGACGCGGTCGCCGGGGCCGATGCCGAGGGAGCCGGGTTCGGTGAGCAGGATGTTGGCGACGTTGCGGTGGGTGACCTTGACGCCGTTGGGGCGGCCGGTGGTGCCGGAGGTGAACAGGACGTAGCAGCCGTCGTCCGGCCCGGGCGGCGGGAGTTGGACTCTCGCGGGCACCAACGGCTCGTCCAGGTCGATGAGTTGGTGACCGGGCGGGCGCGGGACGCGGTGCGCGTGTTCGGCGAGGGTCAGGATCACCCGGGTGCGGGCGGTGCGGACGACGTGGGCGAGTTGGGCGGGCGGTGCGAGGCCGACGTCCTGGGGGACGTAGGCGGCGCCCGCCTTGAGGATGCCGAGCAGGCCGACGAGCATCGGCAGGGAGCGGCGTACGAAGAGGCCGACGTGGTCGCCGGGGCGGACGCCCTCCGCGTGCAGGCGGGCCGCCAACGACTCGGCCAGCGTGTCGAGTTGGGCGTACGTGAGGGTGCCGCCCCGGTGTTCGGCGGCGAGGGCGTGCGGGGTGGTGCGCGCGTGCCGGGCGACGGCCCGGTGGATCAGCGGGTCCGGCACGAAGGCGGTGGGGCCGGTGCCGTAGAGCATGAAGAGCCGCTGGTCATGGGGGGTGAGATGGCGCAGAGGCATGGTCGGGGGACCTCCTGGCTGCTTCGAGTGTCGGTGACATGGCCGCCGACTGCTGCGGCCTGCCCGGGATTTCGAACGCCGTGCGGGTGTTGGTGCGGAGGTCGTGCGGGATGGTGCGAGGCGCTGCGCGGGAACTGGGCGTGGCCGCGCGGGGCGTGTGCCCGTCGGCGGGGCCGTGCGGGGACACCCGTGTCGGTCGACTTTAGCGGGGGTTCTTCAACGCTCAAGCGTCTGCGATCGGCCAAGTAGCGGTGTGAAATGAGTCACATGTGGCGGGTGTCGTCGCTTCAGCAACTCGGGTGGGGGGTGGCGGCGACTGAGGTGGGGGGATGTGTGCCGGGGCGGGAGGGGGCGTTCGGTGCCGTGAACGGGCTCGGCGCCCCTCCGAAGGAGAGGGGCGCCGAGTTCGCCGGAGGCTGGGCAGGTTCCGGCCCGCCTCACCGCCCGGCGGTCACCTCACACCGCGTCCAGTACGGTCGCCGCGTCCTTGCCGTACCTCTCGATCTCGTCGGCCGTGAACTCGCGGATCTCCGAGAAGCCGAGGCCGACGACGGCGAGGAGTCTGCCGGGGGTGCCGGGGTCGAAGACGGGGAGGGTGACGGAGCCCTTGGAGCCGGAGAGGCGGGCCGGCGGGCGGGCGACGCCGCTGGTGTCGGTCTGGAGGTCGGCGAGGCCGATCGCCTCCTTGCGTTCGGCGGTCACCCCGGCCATGCCCTTGCCGATGACGACGACGGCGGCGCCGTTGACCACCCCCGGCGGCAGGTTGTGCGCGGCGACGAGGACGATCTCGCCCTCCTCGGCGGGCTCGGCGAGGTGCACGCTGCCGACGAACCCGCCGTGGCGTTCGACGAACGAGGAGAGCCAGGCGTTCACGGTGGGACGTGAGTTCCTGCGGACGGTCTCGTTCAGCTGGACGTCATTCATGGCTGAAGCACTCCTGAATGTAGGGGGGTTGACCAACTGCCTTGATGGCACTGCCTGGTGACGGATCGTCAGGCTCGGGGAGGTCACCAGGAGACGGGGAGCGTGCGGACGCCGTGCACCGCGCTGCGGGAGAGTTCGAGGCTCTCGGCCGGCGCCGCGAGCCGCAGGCCGGGCAGCCTGCGGAACAACGTGGAGAGCCCGGCGTGGAGTTCGACGCGGGCGAGGGACTGGCCGATGCACTGGTGGGGGCCGTGCCCGAAGGCGAGGTGGTGGCGGGACCCGCGGGCGAGGTCGAGGGTGTCGGTGACACCCCGGAAGGCGGCGGGGTCGCGGTTGGCGATCTGGAGCGATACGACGACACCCTCCCCCGCGCGGATCAGCACCCCGCCGACCTCGGTGTCCTCGACGGCGACGCGGCGCAACCCGGCGTGGATGACGGAGAGTTGGCGCAGGAGTTCCTCCACCGCGTCCGGCCAGCGCGCGGGGTCCGCCTGGAGGGCGGCGAGCCCGGCGGGGTCCCGGAGCAGTGAAATGACCGCCATGGAGAGCATGTTGGCGGTGGTGTCGTGGCCGGCGGCGAGCACCAGCGACAGCATCCCGACGGCTTCCTCGGGCGCGATCTCCTCGCGTGCGGCGAGCCGCGAGACGAGGTCGTCGGCGGGCTCGGAGAGCCGCCTGTCGAGGAGTTCACGGAGGTAGCCGTACAACTCGCCCCGGGCGGCGAGGGCTTCGGCGGGCTCGGTGTCGAGGCTGGTGACGACGCGGTACTTCGCCTCGAAGAACGCGCTGTCCTCGTACGGCACTCCGAGCAGGCGGCAGATGGTGAGCATGGGGATGGGCAGCGCGTAGGCGGCGACGAGGTCGGCGTCCGTCGTGCCGTCGGCGGTCATGGCGTCGATCAACTCGTCGGCGATCCGCTGGAGTTGTCCGCGCAGACTCTGGATGCGGCGGTGGGCGAACTCGGGGATGAGGGCTCGGCGCAGACGGGTGTGGTCAGGGGCGTCCATGAGCTGGAACTGTCCGGGTCCGCGCGGTCTGGCCTTGGCACGGGTGCCGGGGAAGCCGGGGCGGGTGTCGTCGGCGCTGAACGCGGGGTGGGCGAGGACGGTGCGGGCGTCGGCGTACCGGGTCACCAGCCAGGGCTGGTTGCCGTCGGGGAGGCGGACGCGGACAACCGGTTTCTCGGCCTGCCAGCGCGCGAACTCGGGGGCCAGGCCGAGGACAGTGCGGTCGGTGGGGAGCAGGGGTGGGGGTGGCAGGGGTTGAGTGGGGGGCGAACCGGAAACCGCTTTCCGATCGTTCATACCGCATTCTTACCTGGAATTCTTGAGGTTTCACATACCTCCGAATCGATCAAGGCTGTGGCGATCACCACAGCCTTGCGCACACCGTTCCGCGCGGCGTACAGTGTGCGCAACGACGGCGAGAACACCGTACGCACCAGGCGCACGGCGTTCGCAAGGGAGGGAACCCGATGGACGGACACGTCAGGAGCGCGCGGCGCTGGTGGATTCTGGTCGTGCTCTGCCTGAGCACGGTCGTGCTGACGATCGACAGCATGGCGCTGACCGTGGCCGTGCCGTCGATGACCTCGGACATCGGGGCGAGCGCGCAGGACACGCAGTGGATCCTCGACTCCTACATCCTGGTCTTCGCGGGCCTCCTGCTCACCTCCGGCAGCCTCGGCGACCGGTTCGGGCGGCGCCGGGTGATGCTGATCGGCCTGGTGCTGTTCGGGGCGGCCTCGCTGGCGGCGGCGTTCTGCACAACTCCCGCCGAGGTCATCGCCGTTCGGATCGCGATGGGGGTCGGCGGGGCGCTGATCATGCCGTCGACGCTGTCGATCCTGATCACGGTCTTCGACGAGGAGGAGCGGCCGAAGGCGATGGCCGCGTGGGGGTCGGTGTCGATGCTGGGCCTGGTCGGCAGCCCGGTCCTCGGCGGTGTCCTGATCGACCACTTCTCCTGGCACTCGATCTTCTTCCTCAACGTCCCCGTCGTGGCACTGGCGTTGGTCGCCGGGGTGACGTTGATGCCGGAGTCCAGGGCGCCTTGGCAGAAGGCGGACCCGATCGGCGCCGTGCTGTCGGCGGTCGGGATGACCGCGCTGGTGTGGTGGATCATCGAGATCCCCAAGCACGGTGCCTTCGAAGGGCGTTCGGCGCTCACCGTGGCCGTCGCGGTGCTCGCCCTCGCCGGGTTCGTCGTGTGGGAGAACGTCACCGCCTCCCCGATGGTCCCGCTGGTCCTCTTCAAGCACCGTAATTTCACGGGTGGTTCGCTCTCGCTGGCGCTCGTCCAGATCGGCAACGGCGGTCTGCTGCTGGTGCTGACGCAGTACCTCCAGTTCGTGCTCGGCTACTCGCCGGTCGAGGCGGGGCTCGCGTTCCTGCCGCTGGCGGTCGCGGCCCTCGTCGGCAACGGGGTGGGCGTGAAGCTGTCGGCGCGGTACGGGAACCGGTTCGTGATCTTCGCGGGGATGCTGGTGATGGTGGCGTGCTTCGCGCTGATGACGACGGTCGACGCGGGCAGCGGGTTCACAACTCCCGCCGTTTCGCTGGGACTTCTCGGGCTCGGCGCCGGGCTCGCGATGCCGGCCGCGGTCGCCGCGCTGATGGGGACCATCCCGGCCGACAAGGCGGGCGTCGGCTCCGCGCTCAACGACACGATCCAGCAGGCGGGTACGGCGCTGGGGATCGCGATCCTCGGCTCGCTGCTGACCAGCGGGTACACGGAGCGGATGCCGAAGGAGGCACCGGAGGCGGCCCGGCAGTCGATCGCGGGCGCCACCGAGCCCGGGGTGCTGGCCGCCGCGCGGGAGGCGTTCACGGACTCGATGGGCACGACGTTCACGGTGAGTGCGGCGGGGGTGCTGGTGGCGGCCGTGGTGGCGGTGCTGGTGATGCGGGACGGCACCAAGAGGGCTGAGGTGGAGGCCGAGTTGGCGGCCTGAACGCCGTAGACGGCCGGTGTCCTCGTCGGGGGGCACCGGCCTTTCGCATTCACTCGAACGAGAACGCCGGAGGGGACAGGAGGTGACGGCCGGCGGGACAGACATGCAGGGACCGAGACCCCAGAGGGACGGGACAGGAACGGGACCAGCACCTCAAGCGCTCACCTCGCGCATGTCATTAGAAATGAGTGCACAACCTACCGACGAAAGGGCGCGGCATGGGCGGCATCCCCGAGGCGTACTTCCTCACCGGCTCGACGGTGCGGACCTTCAACATCGACGCGGACTCCGCCGACCCCGACTTCGACCAGCAACTCACCGACACCTGGGCGGGGTTGCCGCCCGGCTGGGAGGAGGGGATCGACGGGGCCGTGGACCTCGGGCAGGGGTATCTGTACGTGTTCCGGGGCACCGAGTACGTCCGGATCCCGTACGAGACGCGCGAGGTCGAGGCCGACTATCCGCTGCCGATCAGCGGGAACTGGGCGGGGCTCGCGTTCGAGACGATCGACGCCGTCATGAACTGGGGCGACGGGAAGCTCTACTTCTTCTGCGGTGCGCAGTACGCCCGTTACGACCTGCCGGGCGACCGGCAGGACCCCGGCTACCCCAAGGCGATCGCCGACGGCTGGTCCGGCGTCGACCCCTCCTGGGTCGGCACCGGTCTCGACGGCGCGCTCAACCCCGGTAACGGGCATGCCTACTTCTTCAAGGGCACGCAGTACGTAAGTGTCGACTGGGCGACCAAACGGCAGGACGGCGTCCCGCAGACCGTGTCGGAGCAGTGGGCGGGCCTGGTCGGGCCGTACGACGCGGTCTGGTCGGCGGCGGCGTCCGCGCCCTCGAAGGTGGGTGACTTCGTTGCCCGGTACGGGGGTTACGCGGACGCCAGTGAGACGGCGACCGGAGTGCCGGCGCTGGTGACGCTGGGGCAGGCCGCGTTGGAGTCCGGGTGGGGCGAGAAGGCGCCGGGCAACAACTTCTTCGGCGTGAAGGCGAAGGCGTCCGATCCATCCGAGACGCGTCAACTCGTCCGTACACATGAGGTGTTGAGCCGTCCGGACGTGCCGTTCCCGGAGGTCATCTCGGTGACGCCCCGGGCCGACGGCAAGTACGACTACGACGTGCGCGACTGGTTCCGGGTGTACGCGTCCCCCGAGGAGTCGTTCTCCGCGCACGGCAACTTCCTGCGCGACAACGGCCGTTACGCACCGGCCTTCGAGCACACCGACGATCCGTACGCGTTCGCGCGGGCGGTCGCCTCGGCGGGGTACGCGTCGGCCCCGAACTACTACGACGTGCTGGCGAGCACGATGCGCTCGATCGCGGCGCACCGGTAACCCGGAAAGGGCGGACACGCCATGGCGTACAAACTGGCCGACCTCGGAAACCTCTTCCGCAACCAGCTCTACTCCATCATGACCGGCGGTGACGGGACCGTACCGCCGGCGAAGGACTCGTTCATCACCTGGTGCATGCCCGGACTGCCGTACGAGCCCGCTGACTTCAGGTTCGCGGCGGAGGGCATCGCGTCGGGGCAGAACGTGGCGGAACAGCGGCTGCTGCTCCAACAGGCGTTCAACTTCGCGTCGTTGATCGACTACATCCCGGACGTGACCTCCGCGTACTCCACCGACCGGCAGGAAGGGGTGTGGCGCAACGCGAGCGGGGCGCGGCTCAGCGAGATCTACGGGCAGATCCTCAAGTTCTCGAAGGTCATCGACGACCAGCTCACGCCGGAGCAGCAGAAGCGGCTCGACAGGATGCGCGGGCTGCTGCGGGTCACCAAGACGGTGAAGGACATCATCACCGAGGAGGAGAAGCAGGTCACCGAGGACTCGCCGATGCAGAAGGCGTACAACGCCGGGATGCAGGCGTACATCCAGGCCGCGATGCTGTACAACGCGAAGCGGACGGCCGCGCAGACCGCGACCGGCGAGGCGGGCATGCAGGCCGTCGCCGACTGGTCCAACAACGCGCAGCTGTACGGGATGCAGGTGGCCGCCGCGATGGACAACTGGACAACCGGCGGCTACAAGAACGAAGTCGAGGCCATCCACGCGTTCGTCGACCAGACCACCGAGAAGTCGATGCTCCTGTGGAAGCGCAACCTGGAGTTCTTCTACGACCAGGGCACGGTCACCGGCGCGGCCGGTCCGGGCCAGCAGTTCTACTACACGACCGTCGTCCCCGGGGACTTCGCGACGGCGAGCGGCTGGACCGACTACTCCATCTACCACACCCAGGTCGACTCCCATCAGCACACCGAGAACACGTCGTGGTCGGCGGGCGGGGGCTTCGGATTCGGGTTCTGGAGCGCGAACGCCGGGGTGAAGTCCAACTCGACGACGTACGACTCCAATTACGCGGTGGACGACTTCGCGATGTCGTTCAAACTCGCGCAGGTGCAGATCGTACGGCCGTGGTTCTACCCGGAGTTCCTGGAGAACCGGGGCTGGGATCTGCGCAAGGGGCACGGCTGGAACTACGACCAGATGCCGTCCGACGGGGGCAGGCCGCCGCAGGGCCGGTTCATCGGCTACCCGCTCCAGGCGATCTTCGTGAAGGACGTCGCGATCCGCTCGGCGTCGTTCGCCTCCGCCCTGCGCACGCACGACAGTTCGTTCTCGGCGAGCGCCAGCGTGGGCTTCGGGCCGTTCAGCGCGCGGGGCAGCTACAGCCACCAGGAGTCCGACCGGCGCTACCACTACGAGAACGACGGCTCCACGATCACCATCCCCGGCATGCAGATCATCGGTTTCGTCAACCACCTGCTGGGCAAGACACCGAACCTGCTCGACGGCATCGACCCGGACTCCCTGGTCTGATGGCCGAGTTGGACGTGTGGGCCGCGTCCCCCGTGGACGCGGCGTCCCTCTTCGGTCTCGGCGCCCATTTCTGGCGCCAGTTGACCGACGCCGACCACCTGGTCTCCCTCCCGGTCACCCCGCTCGTCTACAAGGACGCCGAGTTCCGTCTCGAAGGCGGCCTCGACGCCCGGCGGGCCGCCGTCCTCGCGGAGTTCTCCGAACTCGCCAACCGCATCCCCACCCACCCGATTTGGACCCCGCCGGTCACTCCGCATCTGTGGGACGTGTACGGCGAGGTCCTCGCCGCCGACCTGGCGCGCAGCTCCCTCACCCCCGAGGAACGCACCCGGTACGACACGGCGATCGACTACCTCTACGACCCCGACCCCTCGACCGGCGATCCCGCGCCCTCCGCCGCGCTGCGCGCCTACCGCGCCACCCGGCAGAACTGGACGGACGCCGACCGCGAGTACCGCCGGGCCGAGGACGCGGCCCGGATGTCCACCGACCCCGCCGCGCACGACCGTTGGGCCCGGATCGAGGAACCCGACCTGCGGCAGAAGCGGGACGACGCACTGGACGCGTGGCAGACGGCGGGCCGCAAGGCCGAGGTCGAGGACGCGCTGCGCGAGTCCTCCGAGCTGGCGTCCAAGTCCCCGTCCGCCACCTGGAAACGCCACCGCGACGCCTTCAACCCCAACGCGCCCGGGCAGTTCTCCACCGCCCCCAACGGCCTTCTCTACGCGCCGACCTACTATTCCCCCGCCGCCGCCCTCGACACCCCCTGGACCGAGGTCCGGCTCACCCGCGAGCTCTTCCTCACCCTCGCGGACCAGGCGCCGGCCGCCTTCTCCGCCGCGCTCGGGCACCGCGCCACCGACACGTCCGTCTTCCAACTCGCCTTCGAGTACCGGGTGGTGTCCGTCGTACGGCCCTGGCTGGATCCGCCGATGGACCTGTTCGGGTCCCGTGCCTGGCGATTCTCCTCCGGGGTACGGGAGTTGAGCGACGGCGGCGATCCGCCCCAGGGGCGCTGCCCTTCGTACGTGGAGTCCATCGCGCTCGCCCGCAACGTCCATCTGACCCGGGAGGCCCACACCTACTCCCCCGCCGCCGCCTCCGAGAACACCTGGCCGCCCATGACCACCTTCGACTTCGACACCTGGCGGCTCGAAGTCGGCATGGACGAGGCGTCCATCCGCTGGGAGTGGACCGGCGACGGCAGCGGTGCGCGCCTCGCGCCCGGCGCCGACACCGGCCTCGTCCTCCTCGGTGCCGTCGACTACGACGGCCTCGACGGACGCGCCCTCGACCGCCTGCGCTACCGCGACGCCCCCATCCCCGGCACCGACCTCGCCCCCGGCGCCGTCTTCGCCGTCCGCACCCGCCGCAAGAAGCTCGTGAAGATCCAAGTCCTCTCCTACGGATCCCAACTCGCCATCCGCGACCAGGAGTACGAGATGACCGCGTCCTCCGCCGTCGCCTCCGACACCGCGCCGGACGATGTGTTCATCGCCGCGTTCGCCTGCCGGCGGCTTCCCAAGTCGCCTGATCCTGATGGGGCGTTGCAGTGGTGAGCGACTGGTTGCTGCTGGGGCTCGACACCGTCTACGCCGTGCGGCTGGGAACGGGCGGGGAGCAGACGGTGGTCCGGGTGCAGCCGACGTCCGAGCTGTATCGGACGGCCCGGGAACTGTACGGCAGCGCCGCCGAGTTGACGTTCCGGGTGGGCGAGAGCGCGCCGTACACCGGGGAGTTGTTCTTCGGGCGGATGGATGTCGACGCGGAATCCCTGGGCCATATGACGGTCGAGCTGCGGAAGGTCCTGTACCGGGAGCGCCTTGACCCTCTTGAGGGCCTCCGCTATCTCCTCTTCGGCGACGACCAACTGTTCCTGTGGCATCTGCCGGGGGCCTTCGAGCAGGGGCTTCGGGTGCGGTTCTCGGGGTGGGAGAGTCCGGTGCTGGGGGTGGACGAGGTGGTGGCGGTGGAGCTTGAGGGGCGGGAGTCCGATGTGGAGGGGAGGGTGGTGCCCGGGGAGCAAGTCGCGGCGATGGGGGCGGAGTTGATGGTGGTGGCGGAGGTATACCTTCGAGCTACACGGGGATGAGGGCGGGCCACCAGGGTGGGACGTTTCCGGGGCAGACGGGGTCGGGGTAGGAGTCCAGGATCCCCAGCCATACGACCGTGAACCAGAGAAGCCACGTGTTGAGCGCCGCCCCTGCCGCCCATGCCGCACCGCGATGAAGCCTGCCGGCCACTCCGAAGACGAACACCCACGAGAGAGCCACGGCCACCCAGACGGCAGGCACAACAATCACCAGCGCGAACGAATTCGCCGATGCACCGACCCCGACATCACAGGCGGCCCATACCCTCCCGATGACAACCGCCGAAACGACCGAGGTCACCCCGCCACAGAACATCCCGATCCGCGCGCCGACACCCCACGCACCTGCCGCTCCCACTTCACCCCTCACATCGAGTAACTGATCGAATGGAGAAAATTCCACGACGTACCAATTCTTCCTCACCCCTAGCCCAACGACAACGCTTCTCCGCTCCCAAGAATAAATTATCGCCACATCGTTCAACACAGAAGAAGACGGCACGAAATCAACAATAAGACCAGCTCGGCCATAGCGGAGAACTCTTCACAATTACCGATGAAGACCTCCGATTCCTGGGCTTCCGACACGGGGGATGATATTTTCTTCGTCGACGGTTCGCCTGCCGCACCCCCTCCAAGTCCGCAGATGGCGGCCCGAACCACCCGACGCCCCTCCGATCGCTACCACACGGTTCGCGAACTGTACGGAACGCCGCCGATCTAACGTTCCAGATGAGCAGGATCGCGCCATACACCGGGGAGTTGTTCTTCGGTCGACGCGGACGGGGAATCTCTGGACCGTATGGTGGTGAAGCTCCGAAAGGTCCTACACCGCGCACCCCTTCTGCGGCCTCTACTGCCTCTCTTCGACAACGAACAGTCGCTCCCTGAACACTCCAGGCTCACCCAAAGGTCCCTTCAAGCAGGAGCTGCGGATGCGGTTCACGGAGCGGGATTACGCCATTGCGGTGAACGATAACCAACAGCGTTACACTATGCCATCGAAGCAGACCAATACCCAATCCGTCAGCATCGACCCGCCCAAACAAAGCTCCGTCATTCCTCGACGGGCCATCCCCCCAAGACGGAAGCCAAGAGGGCGCGATGCGCAACCTCCGGCACTTCCGAAGCGATACGGTAAACAATCGGACCAATCTGCCAGCCAGCCTCGCGGTCAAATAGAGGAGTCTCTCCGGATGCATTATGCGCGAGCTTCGCCACTATTTCCGCGAGCCTCAGCAACTGATCCTCGCCAATCGCAAGGGAGTTCCCTTCATTCAGTCGATACTGGCGAATTTGATCGAAAATTGCACGGGCACCCCACCATTCACTCCTTTCTGAGACCAAACGCAACACGGATTGGATATGCGGCGAACCATCGAGCCCCAAGACATCCGCAACACCTTGAAGCACTCCCCCCGCCCACAAAATCGGATCTCGTTGACGCTCATACAGGAATCGCCCCCACGAGGAGACGCGCTCAGAACCCTTGTCCATAACCTACCCTTCCCATCTCACCATCGTCAGACAACAGGACCGGTGGCGGCCATGGATCCAGCCGCCACCGATCACGCTAGACAATCATGCCAAAGGTTGCACCAATTCACCCTTGCGGATAAAAGGTGATATATGGCGACGATTTGTCAACTTCTACATCAGTAAAGATGTCTTGCCTTCGGCCGACCCCAAGTGTGACATCAGCCATAGGGATTGAACTAGAGACCGAATGCTTCGTCCGACTGTTAATTCCCGTAATCACGTAATCCCAGTCAGACTCCGGACCTGCCGTTCCAGAAGCACGGCTACCAACTACAGAGATTGGATGGCCAATTCTGTTCGCAGCATTCTGAATTCGCGCCCTTTCAGACCCATTCAGATTAGCCAAGTCGGCACCTGGCCCCACTGACGGACCACACGGTGTCGAATTGTGAACGAGTACCGCGGTCCCTCCTGCCAGTACATAGTACGTGTGCAGGTCGTCGACAGTGAGGTTGTAGGTGCGTGCCTGCTTGGTGAAACTCTTGTTCTTGGTCACAATGACGGTGGAGCCGCCATCCGTACGCAGTGTCATTCCCGGCTCGAGCTGTCGTGCAGGGACCCAGTCCAACTCGGAGGGGGACCAGAAAGGGTGTTCGTGGGTGGCAGTGAGGTGTTCGATGCCGTCCGGGGTGGCGATGGAGAGTTCGTTAAAGTACTTGTCGCCCTCGGTTCGGATGAGGCGGGTGACTTCGCGAGGGCCGGTTTCGCCAGTCTCAGGGTCGGTCGCCAGGACCTTGTCACCAAGTTCTACGTCCTCGATATCCCTGGCCTTGCCGTCAGCCAAAAGGACATCAGTTCCGGCGAGAAAACATTTGCAGGCACTGGCAACCTTTTTTACGGTTTTGCCCGCATCTCCGATGTTGTCCAGCTGTTTGGGCGCTTTGAATATGTCACCACCTGGCAGAAATCCAATGCCTCCGGCGATCACCCCGAAGGTATCACCCTCATCCCATGACCGTTTCAAGTCATAGGCATCACAACCAGCGCCCAGGCCGGGAACCCAACTGCAACCTGCAAGACCGATTTCCTTCACGGCCGACCATGACCACTCGAAATGAGAGGACCCGGCACCCGATACCTCGTCCCAGTAAGGGTCCTGTCCGACTGTTGTCTGGCAGGTCTGGGTTCTGCTGTTGCAGCCGAGGATGATTCCGCCCGTGCCCGGGGTTCCTGTATTCCCAGAGCCAGTTGTGACGCCGGAGTGCGCGCCGCTGCCGACTCCGGGGGTGTAGGCAGGAGCACAGGTGTAGTAGCAGCCGTTCTTCCCGGTTCCGCCGGCAGGGATGCCCGGTTTCGGGTTTCGGCCGCCTCCCTTGCCGTCGGGGCGGGGTTCGTTGCGGCCGGTGCCGTCGTCGAGCCAGAGGCCGGTGGGGTCGCTGAAGGTGACGGGGTTGTTGGCGGCGTAGCTGTAGCCGTTGAGGGTCTGCGGGTTGGCCGGATCCAGGATCGGATCGACGCTGATGAACTGGCCGATTACGGGGTCGTACTGGCGGGCCCCGATATGCGTGAGCCCTGTAGTGGCGTCGCGGGTCTTGCCGAGGAAGCCCTTGTCGTTGGGCCAGGGGCCGAAGAGGGGGGTGCCGCGGTCGGCGCCGAAGGGGGTGGTGTAGCGCTTGGTGAAGGTCTGGGCGGTGTCGGGGTTGAGGGAGAGGGAGGAGGTGCCGTGGTGGTCGCTGGTGAGGTAGGTGAGTTTGTTGGTGCCGGTCTCGTTCGAACGGAGAGCGTGGCCGGCGTACATGCGCTGTGCCCACACCGTGCCGTCGGCGCGGAGGTGAAGTTCGGTGGCGCCGGCGTAGAGGACGCGTTCACCGTTCTGGGTGGCGCGGATGAGAAGGGTGTTGTCGGCCGAGTAGAGGTAGTCGGTCGCGACGCTGTTCTCGGTGAGTTTGTTGAGCTTGCCTTCGGGGGTCCAGGTCAGGGCCTGGGTTCCGCTCTTTCCGGGCCGTGTCACCGTGTTGCCGGTGGTGTCGTACTGGTACGTCTTCTGCGGCGCGGCGCAGTCCGTGCCCGTGGTCGTGCCGCTCAGGGTGTGTGGCTGGGCGGTCTTGGTGTAGCAGTACGTCGTCTTGGCGTCGCCGGTGCTCTTGTGGACGGTCTCGCTGGTGCGCTGGCCGGCGGTGTTGTAGGTGTAGCTCGACCAGTACGGGGCCGGGCCCGACAGGCTGGCGGCGCTGCGGTTGTCCGTGCAGTTCTGCGAGGTCGGGGTCCAGGCTTCGGTGAGGCGCTGGTAGCCGTCGTAGACGAAGCACTGGTTGTCGGCGGTGCTGCTGCCGCCCAGGAGGGTCGGGTCGCTGATCTTGGTGACGTTGCCGGTCTGGTCGTAGGTGTAGTTGAGGTCCTGCAACATGTACGGGTGGGTCTGGTCCGTGACGTTGCTGCGGGTCAGGCGGCCGGTGCCTTCCTCGTAGATGTTGGTGACGTAGACGCCCTTGCTGCCGCTGCCTCCGGTGCCGAGGGTGAGCTGTTGCGGCTGGGAGGTCGCGGAGTAGGAGGCGTCCAGGAGATAGCCGGTGGCACCGCCGACGGACTTGAGGTTCCCCAGGTCGTCGTAGCCGTAGTCGATGTTCTCGGACGGCAGTCCGCCGAGGGCGGGTTCCTTCGTCTGCTGGAGGGTGCCGTCGAGGCTGTAGTGCGATTCGAAGGCGAGCGTGTCAGGCTGCTTGGCCGTCACGAACGGGTCGGTGGAGGGGAGTTGGAGCTTGGTGTTGGTGGCGCGGCCGAGGGTGTCGTAGGCCGTGACCGTCTGGGTGTACGCCGAGCCCGTCTTGCCGCCGACGTAACGGGTGGAGGACGTCGGCAGACCCTTCAGGAGGGTGTCGTAGGTGTAGCCGGTGAGCTGGTTGGCGTCGGTCCGGGTGTTCTTCCAGGTGCCGGTGACGCGGCCCAGCTCGTCGTACCCGGTCAGGACGGACGTGCTGGTGGAGTCCGTCGCCTTCGCGGGGCGGTCGAGGACGTCGAACTCGACAATCGAGATCCCCTTGTCCGGGTCGGAGACCTTGGCCTGGCGGCCGAACAGGTCGTAGGTGTACGACCAGGTCGTGTTGTCGGGTCCGGTGAGCGTCTTCTGCTTGCCGTCGAGCTCGTAGCCCGTCTTCGTCGTGGTGTACGAGGTTCCCGGGCCCGTGCCGTACGCCGCGTCGGCGGGACTCGGGCCGGCGTAGGTGCGGGTTTCCGTCGCCTGGCCACGTACGTCGGTGATCACGCGCTTGGCCGAACCACCGTCGAGTCCGGTCGTGGCGACCGAGTCACCGGTGTAACCCGTCGTCGTCGCCCACTTCTTGACGCCGAAGACGTACAGGGTGCTGCCGGTCGCACGGCCCGCGCCATCGAATATGGTCTGCGTCTGGACAGGCGATCCGCCGTATTCGACACGCTTGTATGTGCCGTCGGGTGAGGTTTTGGAGTCGAATGCCTCCGCGTACGACTCGTAGGCGAGACCGCGGGTGTCGTACCGCGTGTCCGTCACCAGGCGACCGCCCAGCGGGGTCGGCGACTGAGCCTGGAGGGGGCGCAGGAGGGAGTCGTACAGGGTGTAACTGGTGTTGTAGGTCTCGCCGTCCCGTTTCAGGGTCGATGTGGACACCCAGGAGGGCGTGCTGGTGTTGAGTTTGTACGCGAACTTGAAGTTCGGGGCCTGACCCGTCGCCCGATTGGGCTGCCACACCTGGGTGAGGCGGCCGAGGGCGTCGTACGTGCTCTCTGTCTTCTTCGAGTTGGGGTCGTAGACGCGCAGGGCGAGTCCGCGGCGCGGGTCGAGGAAGCTGGTGGTCTTGTACTGCTTCGCATTCGCGGTGACCGTCTGGGTCAGCGGGCCGGCGGCAGCGGGGGTGTAGGCGATGGTGCTGGCCGGGTTCGCGGACGCGTCGCTGACGCTGACGGGGCGGCCCAGGGTGTCGTACGTGGTGGCGGAGAGCTTCTGCCAGCCGGAGGGGGCGCGGTCGCCCGTGGCGGGGTAGCCGGTGGCGCGGCCGGTCCAGGTCGGCAGGCCCTTGGTGGGGGTCTGGTCGGCGGCCCAGGTGGTCGCGTTCGCCGTGTCGTAGACGGTGGCCACGTCCGCCAGGACGTCACCGCGCGCGGGGGCGGTCGGGCTCATCGACGCGGGGAGGCTCAGTCCGCTGTCCGCCGTCGCGCAGGTGCGGCCGACCGTGCGAGCG
The DNA here is from genome assembly GCF_048159485.1 of Streptomyces sp. 4F14. Taxonomy (NCBI): domain Bacteria; kingdom Bacillati; phylum Actinomycetota; class Actinomycetes; order Kitasatosporales; family Streptomycetaceae; genus Streptomyces; species Streptomyces sp. 4F14. The sequence goes on along the minus strand of NZ_JBLRVY010000017.1, from coordinate 1,819 downwards.
CGGGAGACCAGGGACGTGAAGTCACCCCCGCGGGCGTACCAGGTGCGGGTGCAGGTCTCGTCGCCGGTCTTGCCGATCTGGCCGGAGTCCTCACTCGTGACCGGCATGCCGTAACTGTCGAAGGTGGTCGCGGTCTGGCTCTCGCGCCACGTCTTGGGGGCCGTCAGATACGTGTAGTTGTGCGTCCTCTCGGTGCGGACGTAGCGAGCGACGTGAGTTGCCGCGTCAGGTGCGTCCTGGGCGGCGGTCTGCTTCGACCACGGGTCGTTCGCCGACGCCGAGATCGCCGTGTTGCCGTCGTAGGTGACCTGCTGGCGCAGCTGGCCGGCGTACTCGTCCTTGTCAGTGACCGTGGCCACGCCGAGCGCCGGTTCCGCCAGCGGCGCGAGGGAGACTGAGTCGGCGGGACCGGTCTGGTTCTTGTCGCCGTCCATGCCCTGGAAGTAGAGGGAGACAGTGCGGGAGCGAGTGACGTTCTTTGCGCCGGTCCAGGCGGTCACCTGACGGTAGCCGCGCCAGTCCGACCAGGTCCGCTCGTCCTTCGGGGTGAAGGGGTCGTCACTGTGGTGCCAGGCGGCGCCACTGTAGGAGTAGGCGTTCTCGACGGTCTCGTTCTTCGCGGCCGGGTCCGACACGGTCACGGCCAGCACCCGGTACTTGTGGAACCAGTCGATCTGCGCGTCCTTGACCCCGTTGGGGTGCCAGAACTGGGGGTAGCAGGAGCGGGTGTTGGTGTCCGGGGCGGCGCTCAGGACCTCGCTGCGGACACATTCCTCCCCGGAGAGCGTGACCGTCGTGATCGCACCGGTCTCCGAAGTGACGGTGGAGATACGCGGCCGGGACAGCGGCAGGATGTCATCGACGGCATCGACACGGTTGGGCAGCATCCCGTAGGTGAAGCCGATCGGGGTGAGCCCGATGCTGCTGTCACCCGCCTTGCCGGTCCGCTTCAGGGACGTCAGCGTGAGAACCCGGTCGGACGGGTCGGCCAGGTCTTCTGCCTTCAAGTACTTCCCCGTGAAATCCCAGGAGTCGACAGGGTCGTAGCCGCCAGTGGTGGCGTTGTACGAGGACGTGGCGATGCCGGTGAGGCGCTTGCGGGAGAAGAACGACGGCCCGGTCGAGTTGCAGTCGTCGGCGTCCTTCGCGCAGATCGCGTCGAAGGGGACGTCCGGCCAGTTGTCGGCGGTGTCCTTGGTCAGGCTGGAGCAGTCCGAGGCGGTGCAGCGCTCGGCGTACCCGAAGGTGACCCGGGCATCGGCCTTGTCGGTGAACAGCGCGTCGGCGCGCAGGCCGTACTCGATGCGGTCGAGGTAACCACCGCGCGTGTAGAAGGAGTTGGCCGTCGTCGACTTGTTCTTCTTGTAGTAGTTCGACTCCTTCGTGTACCAGTACGTGGCCGCGTTGCCCCGCGGGTCCTTGACGTAGTCGAGGTTCCAGCGCCAGCCCTGCACCAGCGACCGGTCCGCGAAGGTGCTCCCCTTGTCGTAGCCGGGCTCCTTCTCGTCGTCGCCGAACACCGCGACCGTGGCAACGGAGTTGGTGCGCTCCGTGTCGGCACCCGGAAGCTTGTTGAGACCGAACTCGTACGTCGTCCCGTCACCCGTGACGACCGTCCAGTGCTCGCCGTCGCTGTCGCTGTTGTCCGCGCCGAGCGTGCGCGTCACCCTGGACGCGTCGTCGTTCTCCATCCGCCAGACGCTGCTCTTGTCGTCGTCGTTCTCGGAGACCTTGACCAGCCGGCTCGACTTCCCGTTCAGGACCAGACGGGCGTTGTCGTACTTCCAGCACTGGTCGTGGACGTCGTCGTGACCGTCCT